>NZ_JBSGHL010000069.1:0-48402 GCF_053604375.1 Streptomyces sp. NPDC004031
GCATTCCGAGGAGGTGCCCCGTGGCGGCCCCCGACCCCACCCGCACGGAGCGCGCGATGCCCCGCCGGGTACCACCCAGGGGCGCGAGGAACTGCGCGAGCAACCCCCCACCGGCAGAAGGTCGCGCGGCGAACCGCAACAAGGCACCCCGAGGCGCAAAGGCCCCGCGCCGAACCGCGCGCTCGACCCCCACCGGGGGAAGTTCGCGCAAGCTCACCCCAGGGCGTAGCCCGTCGCGCCCACCGCCGTGGCCAGCGCGGCGCAGTCCGGGGAGCGCGGGGTCAGGGACCACGTGAACGCCCCGAGCCCCTCCGTGGAGGTGAGGGACGCCGCCTCGCCCGCGGCGGCGAGGCCGCGGACGTACGCGGCGGGGTCCGTCGAGGCGAGGGAGAGCGGGGGGCGGGCCCCCGACACGCCGAGGGCGGCGAGAGCCACCCGCTGGGGGACGTGCACCGCACCCGGCAGGGAGTCCGCGGCGACATGCGCCGTGAGGTCGCACGTGGCGTCGGGGAGGGGCGGGACCTGCCGCCCGGCGCGGTAGCCGGTGAGGGTCCCGTACGGCGGGCGGTCGTCGCGCGTGTGGGCGTAGTCCACCGCGACCGCGAGCCCGGCGGAAAGGCTGCGCGCCGCCTCCGCCCACGCCAGGTCCCGCGCGAGCCCGACCTCGGCGCGGGTGTGCGGCGCCGCAAGCGGCCACCAGCGGCGCAGCCACTCCGCGTCGGCGCCGGTCACCTCGGCGCCCAGCCGCTCGGCCCCGTCGGGTACGCGGACCTCCACGTACCGGACGGCCCCCGCCTCGTCCGCCTCCACGACGTCGAGCGGCACGTTGTCGAGCCATTCGTTCGCGAAGAGCAGCCCGCGTCCGCCGCGCGGCGGCCGGGTGGTCCAGGTGATGCGGGGGTCGAGCCCGGCGGGGGGCGGGGCCAGCTCGACCGCGTACGCCCGGACGCGCCCGGCGATCTCGGGCGGCAGGGCCCCGAGGACGCCTTCGCACAGCTCGCCGCCGCCCGCCGCCATGTCGGTGAAGGTCAGCTCGGCGGGGTGGCCGAGTGCCGTGTCGACCCGGCGGAGGAGTTCGGCGACGGCCCGCGCGTAGAGCGGGGAGACGTGCACGGACGTGCGGAAGTGCGCGGCGGGGCGTTCGCGGACGAAGAAGCCGTCCGGGCCGTACAGGGCCTGGGCCATCGCCTGCCGCCAGGGAAGCCACCGCGGGGTGGGGCTGGTCACAGCGGGAACCTTCCTGGCCTGGTGGTGCGTCCTAGGGCTGGGCACGGAGCCGCCCCGGGCCGGTAGGGTTCCGGCATACCACAGCGCCGCGGGCGCCAGCGCGCAGGTGGCGGCGGATGTGCGGTAAGGCAGTACGAGGGAGTGGACAGGGATGACGGCCGGACAAGACGGCACGCCGGAGAACGACGACCCGTTCGGGTATCTCTACCGGGCCGAGGACGGCAGCGAGCAGCCGGCCGCCCCCCGTGCCTCGTACAACCAGGTGCAGCGGGTCGGCGAGCGGCGCCCGCAGCCCCAGCAGCAGCAGGGCGGCTACGGCTACCCCCAGCAGCAGAGCGGCCAGCAGCAGGGCGGTTACGGCTATCCGCCCCCGCAGCAGGGCGGCCAGCAGCAGGGTGGCTACGGCTATCCGCCGCAGCAGCCGTACGGCCAGGGTCAGGGCCAGGGGCCGCGCGGTCCGCAGCAGGGCGGTCCGCCGCAGTACACGCGGCAGCAGCCGCAGTACGCGCCGGGCGGCCCGGACGACGGCGGCCACCGCGGGGGCGGCGGTGACGGGGGCGACGGCAACCGCCGGGGCCTGCTCATCGCGGCCGGCGCGGTCGTGGTCGTCGTCGCGATCGTCATCGCCGTCGCCATGACCAGGGGCTCGGGCGACAAGAAGCCCGAGGCCAAGGACAACACCCCGGCGGCCACTGCGACGAGCGCGCCCACGACCGAGCCGACGCCGTCCGACACCCCGACGCAGTTCGCGTCGGACAAGGTCGACGCGGCGACCCTCGTGCTGGGCAGCCCCGCCGCGGTGAGCAACCAGTGGACGGGCGCGAGCGCCGCGAACGGCACGTACGTCGACCACATGAACCAGGCCGGTGCCAGCGTGACGTGGAAGGTGACCGTCCCGACGGACGGCTCGTACACCTTCTTCATCAACTACGGCAACGCGGGCCCGGACGCGACGCTGTCCCTCACGGTCGACGGCAAGATGCGCACCACGCCCGTCAAGCTCCGCAACTACGGGAACTACACGTCGTGGGACAAGGCGTGGAACAACACGACCTACGCCTGGGTCACGCTCAAGGCGGGCGAGAACACGCTCCAGCTCTCCTACCAGCCCACCGACACCGGCGGCGTCAACCTCGACCAGCTGTGGCTCAAGCAGGGCCAGGTCAAGAAGTAGCGAGCGGCTCGACCACGACGCGGGGGAGCACCGCCTCGTACGTGCCCGGGTCGTAGCCCCCGGCCGGGGCGGGCGACTGCGCCAGCGCCACCGCGCGGGCCAGCCGCTCCGGCCAGGGCAGGCCCGCCACCGCGCCCGACAGCAGCCCGGCGAGCGCGCGGTCCGCGGCGGTCCGGTCCAGGCGGCGGGTGGTCCGGGGCGGTGCGGCGCGCCAGCCGCCCTCCTCGGCGAGGGCCAGCATCCCGGTGCCGTCCGGGTCCAGCGTCGCGGCCACCGCACGGGCCCCGCGGCGGTAGGTGTCCCGCGCGGCCCGCGCGGGTTCGGCGAAGCCGGTCAGGCCCGCGAGCCCGGCGGCGTCCTGGACGACGAGGTCGGGCCGGGCGCCCAGGCCGCGGCGCAGCGCGGGCCCGTCCGCGTCCAGGGCCACGTAGACGCCTGCCGCGCGGGCCTCGCGTATCAGCTCCGCGTACCCGCCGACCGGTACGCCCGGGGGCAGGCCGCCGCACAGCGCGACTCCCTCCGCCCCGCGGTCCAGCAGCCCCCGGTATCCGGCGAGCAGGCCCGCCCAGTCCCGTACGGGTTCCGCCGCCGGTTCCGTCGTACCGCCGCCGACCCCGGTGACGGTGACCTCGTGCCCGAGCGCGCGCAGCACACCGGCCACGCGCAGGCCCTTGCCCTGGCCGGGCGGGGCGGGGGAGGACGCGGGCGGTACGGGTTCCATCGTGACGACGATCACCCGTCGATGATCCCGCACTCCCGCCTCCCCGCCCAGGGGGCGACGCCCGCCCGTCGGGCGGCCCGGGGAAAAACGGGCGAGGTCAGGGGGTCAGGGGCGGACGATCCACTCGCCCTGCCGCATCACGCCCACCACGGCGTACTCCGCGTCGAGGACGACGAGATCCGCGTCCTTGCCCGCCTCCAGCGTCCCCACGCGGTCCGCGAGGCCGATCAGGCGGGCCGGGTTCGTGGAGATCGCCGCCACCGCGTCGGTGACGGAGAGCCCGTCGAGCGTGACGGCCCGCTTGAACGCGGTGTCGAGCGTGAGCGTCGATCCGGCGATCGTGCCGTTCTCGGCGAGCCGTGCGACGCCCTCGCGGACCTCGACCTTGAGCGGACCGAGGTCGTACGTCCCGTCGCCGAAGCCGGCGGCGTCCATCGCGTCGGTGATGAAGGCGACGCGGCCGGCCCCGGCGGTGCCGAAGGCGAGTTCGAGGACGGCGGGGTGCAGGTGGGTGCCGTCGTTGATGAGTTCGACGGTGACGCGCTCGTCCTCCAGCAGGGCCGCGATGGGGCCGGGGGAGCGGTGGGCGAGCGGCGGCATCGCGTTGAACAGGTGGGTCGCGACGGTGGCGCCCGCGTCGATGGCCTCGACGGTCTGCTCGTAGGTGGCGTCGGTGTGGCCGATCGCGGCGATGACGCCGAGGTCGGCGAGCAGCCGCACGGAGTCGATGCCGCCGGGGAGCTCGGATGCGAGCGTGAACATCTTGGCGGTGCCGCGGGCGGCGTCCACGAGCTTGCGGACGTCGGCGGGGTCGGGGTCGCGCAGCAGCGTCTCGTCGTGCGCGCCCTTGCGGCAGGGGTTGATGAAGGGGCCCTCGTAGTGGATGCCGGCGATGTCGCCCTGCTCGACGAGTTCGGAGAGCATCCCGGAGCGCCGCACCAGGAAGTCCATGGACTCGGTCACCGTGGACACGACGAGCGTGGTCGTGCCGTGCTCGCGGTGCGTGCGGACCCCGGTGAGGACTTCCTCGGCGGTGCCGGAGGTGAAGGACGCGCCGCCGCCGCCGTGGTTGTGGATGTCGACGAAGCCGGGGACGACGAGGTGGTCCGCGGGCAGGTCGAGGACGACCTCGGCGGCGGAGCCGGGCGCCGGACCGGAACCGTTCCCGGAGGCCGTGTCCGCCGGGCCCGCGGAGGCGATCCGCGTGCCCTCGATCGTGATCCGGCCGCCGTCCACCACACCCGAGGGCAGGACCACACGGGCACCCGCCAGCACCGAGCGCTGCGTTGTCGTTACGGGAGCCATCAGGCGGTTACCTCCACGGAGAGTAGATCCCAGGCGAGCAGGCCCGCGCCCAGGCATCCGGCGGTGTCCCCCAGCGCGGCGGGGACGATGAGGGGGAGTTTCTGGAAGGTGATGCGGGACTCCACGGCGCTGCGCAGCGGGCCGAAGAGGGTGTCCCCGGCTTCGGCGAGGCCGCCGCCGATGATGAGCATCCGCGGGTCGAGCAGGGTGAAGCCGGTGACGAGGCCCGCGGCGAGCGCGTCCACCGCGTCCCGCCACACCTCGATCGCACGCGGGTCGCCGGCCTCGACGGCGCGGGCGCAGTCGGCCGCGTTCGCGTCGGGTCCGCCGCCGGCCGCGGCCCAGGCGCGGGAGACGGCACCGGCCGAGGCGAGGGTCTCCAGGCAGCCGCGCTGGCCGCAGCCGCACTCGGGGCCGTCGGGCCGGACGACGACATGGCCGATCTCGCCCGCGTAGCCGTGGGCGCCCGCCTCGATGCGGCCGTCGATGCCGATGGCGCCCGCGATGCCGGTGCCGAGCGCGAGGAAGAGGAAGCGGTCGGTGCCCTGCCCGGCGCCGATCCGGCCCTCGGCGAGTCCGCCGCTGCGGACGTCGTGGCCGAGCGCGACGGGGACGCCGTCGAGGCGGGCGGAGAGCAGGTCGCGCAGCGGGACGTCGCGCCAGCCGAGGTTCGCGGCGTAGGCGGCGATGCCGCGCACGTCGTCGACGATGCCGGGGACGGCGACACCCGCGGCGGCGGCGGGCTCGCCGAACTCGCGTACACCGTGGTCGCGCAGGTCCGCGGCGAAGTCCAGGATCGCCGCCACGACCGCGTCCGGTCCGCGCTTTCGGCCGGTCGGCCTGCGGTCCTCGTGCAGCAGTGTTCCGTCCGCTGCGACCAGGGCGGCTTTCATCCCGGTGCCGCCGACATCAAGGGCGATGACATGTCTCACGGAGGACAGTCTCCCGGGTAACCCCCAAAAAGGTCTAGTCCACTCGTCGAGGAAGATCCGCGGCGCTGCCGGGGCGTTGTCCGCCGGGGCTGTTGTGGCATAGACCTCCTGGCCTGTGCGGATCGGCGTACGCGCAGGTCGGAGGGGTGGTCAGATCGCTGGACGGCCCCGATTGCGAAACAGTTTCGTAAGTGGTGTAGACCTTGGGTGAACCTATGGGGAAGACTCTGCGCTTCCGCAGACAAATCCATCCTCGAAGGCGGTAAACCGGCATGCGCGTCCAGCGGCGAAGAGTGCGGCGGCTCCTCGGCACGGGGGCGCTCGGCCTGAGCACGGCCCTGACCGTGACGGCGGTCGGCGGGTGCGGCGGGCAGTCCCCGCTCAGCAAGGACGTCACGCTGCACATGGTCGCCGCCGACTACGGGGACCCCAAGACGGGCAACAGCTCCACCGGTTACTGGAAGACCGTCGTCGACGGCTTCCAGAAGGACCACCCGCACATCAAGGTCGACGTCCAGGTCATCGACTGGGACCACGTCGACGACAAGGTCGACTCGATGGTCAAGGCCGGCAACGCCCCCGACATCGCGCAGATCGGCTCCTACGCCGGTTACGCCGCCAAGGGCCAGCTCTACAGCGCCGACAGCCTCTTCACCATCAGCCAGCAGGCCGACTTCATCCCCTCGCTGGCCACCATCGGCTCCGTCAACCGGGTGCAGTACGGGCTGCCCTGGGTGTCCAGCTCGCGGCTGTTCTTCTACAACAAGACCCTCTTCAAGCAGGCCGGCATCAAGCAGGCGCCCAAGACCTGGGACGAGGTCGCCAAGGACGCCAAGAAGCTCAAGGCCAAGGGCGTCAAGGTGCCCTACGGGCTGCCGCTCGGCACCGAGGAGGCGCAGGCCGAGGCGCTCATGTGGATGCTCGGCGACTCCGGCGGCTACACCAGCAGCGCCGGCTCCTACAACCTCGACTACTCCGGCAACGTCACCGCCTTCCGCTGGCTCAAGCAGAACCTCGTCGGCAAGGGCCTGACCGGCCCCGGCACCCCCGGCAAGACCAACCGCCGCGACGTCTTCGCCGGCTTCCTCGCCGGCGACGTCGGCATGCTCAACGGCCACCCCACGCTGCTCGCCCAGGCCAAGGCCGCGCACATCGACGTCGGCCTCGCCGCCCTGCCCGGCCTCGACGCCCCCGCCCGCGACACGCTCGGCGTCGCCGACTGGATGATGGCCTTCAAGAAGAAGGGCGACGACCACCTCAAGGCCGACGCGGCCTTCCTCCAGTACGTCTACCAGCCCGCGAACTCGCGCAAGTTCCTCGACGAGTACGGCTTCCTGCCCGTCACCAGCTCCGTCTCCCAGGAGATGGCCGACGACCCGAAGGAGGCGGACATGAAGCAGTTCATCGACGTGCTGCCGACGGCCGTCTTCTACCCCATGAACAAGACGTCCTGGGGCGCGGTCTCCGACGAGATCAAGAAGAGCATCGGCCAGGCGGTCGAGGCGGACCCCTGGCAGGTGCTCGGCGCACTCCAGCGGTTCGCGTCCTCGCAGAGCGGGCAGTAGCCCGCGTATGAGCGACCACGCGGAAGCGGGCGAGCTGCCCGAACGGGACCGGGCGGTGCTGGACCTCGCGTCCCGCTCCTGGCCCGGCCCCGGCGCCCGCGACCGCGCCGTCCGCGAACGCCTCGGCCTGTCCCCGACGCTCTACCTCCAGCGCCTCAACGCCCTCCTCGACGACCCCCGCGCCGCCGCGTACGCCCCGGCGACGGTCCGCCGCCTGCGCGACGCGCGAGCCGAGCGCCGCGCCCGCCGCTGAGCGTTTCCCGGGGGCCGCGCGGGGGGCCGCACCCCGCGGGTAGGTTAGGCGCATGGCCGAGATCCCGACGCCCGGAACGGGCGAGGGCCGAGAAGCCCTCGCCGCCCTCCTCGCAGAACCGCACCGCGCGGTCGTCGCCCTGGACTTCGACGGCACCCTCGCCCCCATCGTCCCCGACCCCGAGCAGGCCAGAGCGCACCCGGGAGCCGTCCCGGCACTGGCCCGGCTCGCCCCGCACGTCGCCGCCGTCGCCGTCGTGACGGGCCGCCCCGCCGGCGTCGCCGTACGGTACGGCGGCTTCGCGGGCGTCCCCGCCCTGGAGCACCTGGTGGTGCTCGGCCACTACGGGGCCGAGCGCTGGGACGCGCACAGCTCCGCCGTGCACAGCCCGGGTGCCCACCCCGGGGTGACCGCCGTCCGCGCGGAGCTGCCCGGCTTCCTGGACCGCAACGGCGCCTGGCAGGGCACCTGGATCGAGGACAAGGGCGGCCGCGCGGTCGCCGTCCACACCCGCCGCGCGGAGAACCCGGACGCCGCCTTCGAGGCGCTGCGCGGCCCCCTCACCGAGCTGGCCGCCACGCACGACCTGGTCGTGGAGCCCGGCCGGTACGTCCTGGAGCTGCGCCCGCCGGGCATGGACAAGGGCGTCGCGCTCGCCGCGTACCTGCGGGAGGTGGACGCCGGCAGCGTCCTCTACGGCGGCGACGACCTCGGCGATCTCGCCGCCTACGCCGCCGTGCGCGAGCTGCGCAAGCAGGGCCTGCCCGGTCTGCTGGTCGCCGCCGCCGGCGGCACCGAGGCCCCGCAGGAGCTGACGAGCCAGGCCGACCTCGTCGTCCCCGGCCCGGAGGGCATCGTCGCCCTGCTGGACTCCCTCGCCGACGCCGTCACCGCCTAGGGCCTGTCGTCTGGATCTCCGCGGCGTCGCGTGCCCCGGCACGCACATCTTCCCCCTGCCTTCGGCGGGAGGTGCCCCCAGCGTTGTCGTCGGTCGACAACGCTCCGCGTTGCCTCCCTCCTCCGCCTTGCAGCTGCACGCACCGGACCCCGCTCCTTCCTCCACGGAGATCCAAACGACAGGCCCTAAGCCGCACCGGCCCGCTCGCGGCGGCTACTCCAGCGCCGCGAGCTGGTCGAGGAACCACCGGGTCGGCGGCAGCGCCGTCGCCGCGGCGGCGAGCCGCTTCGTCCGGTCCGCGCGCTCCGCGTCCGGCAGCGTCAGCGCGTCGTTCAGCGCCTCCGCGGTCGCGCTCACGTCGTACGGGTTGACCACGATCGCGTCGTCGCCCAGCTCCGCGTAGGCGCCCGCCTCGCGGGAGAGGATCAGCGCGACCCCGTTGTCGGAGACCACCGGCATCTCCTTGGCCACCAGGTTCATCCCGTCCCTGATGGGGTTGACCAGCGCCACGTCCGCCAGCCGGTACGCCGCGAGCGAGCGCGCGAAGTCGTCGTCGACCTTCAGCAGCACCGGCTGCCAGTCGGCCGTCCCGAACTCCTCGTTGATCTCCGCCGCCACCCGCGAGACCTCCGCGGTGTAGTCGCGGTAGACCGCCAGATCCTGCCGCGAGGGATACGCGAAGGCCACATGCACCACCCGGCTGCGCCAGCCGGGCCGCTCCTGGAGCAGCCTGCGGTACGCCAGCAGGCCGCGCACGATGTTCTTGGACAGCTCCGTGCGGTCCACCCGCACCACGAGCTTGCGCCCCGGACCCGTCTCGGCCCGCAGCGTCGCCATCCGCTCCACGACGTCGTCCCGCCCCGCGCGCTCGCGCAGGAAGTCCGCGTCCGCGCCCAGGCCGTGCACGCCCAGCCGCGTCGTCCGCCCGCGGTACGTCACCGCGTGCCCGTCCGCCGACACCTCCGCGCCCAGCACGTCCACGCAGCACGCCGCGAACGCGTCCGCCCACCGCCGGGTGAGGAAGGCCGCCCGCTCCGCGCCGAGCATCCCCCGCAGCACCTCGGCCGCGATGTCGTCCGGCAGCAGCCGGAAGTAGTCCGGCGGCGCCCACGGGGTGTGCGAGAAGTGCCCGATCCGCAGGTCTGGACGCCGCTCCCGGAGCATCGCCGGGACCAGCACCAGGTGGTAGTCCTGCACCAGCACCGAGGCCCCGGGCGCGGCCGCCTGCGCCAGCGCGTCCGCGAACGCCGCGTTGTACGCCTCGTAGGACGCCCACCGCCCGCGGAACTCCTCGTCGAAGACGGGCTCCAGCGGTGTCTGGTAGAGCATGTGGTGCACGAACCACAGCACGGAGTTCGCGATGTCGTTGTACGCGGCATGGAAGACGTCCGGGTCGATCGCGAGCATCCGCGAGCCCGGCTCGCCGACCCCGCGCCGGACCGCCTCCCGGTCGCCGTCACCCAGCGCGGCGCACACCCACAGGGAGTCGCCGTCCGACTCGATCGCGCTCAGTCCGGAGACGACCCCGCCGCCGCCTCGCCGGCTCTGCAGTTCGCCTCCGGCGAGGGTGTACGAGATCGGGCCGCGGTTCGACGCGACGAGCACACGTGCGAGTCCATCCACGTCTGCGTACCTTGCCACTCGCCTTGGGCGCCAAACATACGCGCCGGGATGCGCCCCGTCAGGGGCGCGGGGAACTGCGCTCCCCCAGAGCTTCGCCTGGGAGGTGCCCCCAGCCCCCACCGGGGCGCGGGTCGTCACCGACCCAAGGGGTCTCTTCGGTCCGATCCGGACCACCGGCCGGTGGGGGCGGGCCGCGCAGTTCCCCGCGCCCCTGGCGTGCCCCTCGCGCAGGGTTACGCGGCGCGGTGGCGGAGGTACTCGGGGACGGCGACCATCGGAGGGCGCTCCTCCGTGTCGACCGGGTGGGTCGAGGGGACGAAGCCCGAGGCGGCGCGGTCGTACTGGGTGAGGCGCGGCCGCACGAGATGGCCGCGCGCCAGCCGCAGGTGCGCCGTGCGGTAGATCGCCGCGGCCATGCGGCCCAGCGCCGCCCCGTCCTGGTGGCGGTGGTGCCGGACGCCCACGTCCACCTGGCCGAGCGCGTCCAGCCCGACCAGGGCGAGCGCGTCGACGAGCATGCCCAGCTCGACCCCGTAGCCGACCGGGAAGGGGAGCTGTTCGAGCAGCGAGCGCCTTGCCGCGTACTCGCCGCCGAGGGGCTGGACGAAGCCCGCCAGGCGCGGCCAGTGCAGGTTGAGCAGGGGGCGGGCGACGAGTTCGGTGACGCGGCCGCCGCCCGCGGGGACGACCGTGCCGCCGGTCTCCAGCGGGCGGTCGTACATCGCCTTGACGAGCTGGACGCCGGGCTCGGTGAGGAGCGGGCCGACGATGCCGCTGACGAAGCGGGAGTCGAACTCCCGCAGGTCCGCGTCGACGAAGCAGACGATCTCGCCGCTGGTCACGAGCAGGGAGCGCCACAGCACCTCGCCCTTGCCGGGCAGTGCGGGCAGCCGGGGCAGGATGTCGTCGCGCGCGACGACGGTGGCCCCGGCGGCCCGTGCGACCTGGGCCGTACGGTCGCGGGAGCCGGAGTCGACGACGATCAGCTCGTCCACGAGCGGGGCGTCCGGCGTCATGAGGTCGCGGCGGATGGCGGCGACGATCGCGCCGACCGTGGCCTCCTCGTCGCGCGCGGGCAGCACGACGCTGACGGTCCCGGCCGGGCCCGCCGCCCGCTTGGCGGCGAGCAGCGTCTCCAGCGGCCGCTCGGCGGCCGACCAGGACCGTGTGGCGAGCCAGCGCTCGACCTCTTCCAGCACGTTCAGCGCTCCCGTGTGTCCCGTGTGTGACGCATCTCGCGGTACGGACGGCTATCTCACCGGTGTCCGGTGTCGGTTACAGTCTTGAACAACGTCCGTACGCCCCGCATGCCGGGGTCGAACGGCGGGACAAACGCCCGGACCGGCTCAGCCGTCCGGTGCCATACCGCTCATCCAGAGGGGCAGAGGGAACGGCCCGTTGAAGCCCCGGCAACCCTCCCGCCGACCGCGAGGTCAGGTGGGGACGGTGCCAATTCCGGCTCGCGGCGACCTACGCCGTGGGGAAGATGAGGAGAAAGGGCCTCGCCACCATGGCTGTGCAGAACACCGCCACCACCACCCCCCAGGACGCCTCGCAGGACGCCGCTTTCGGCCCCGCCGTCGCGCTCTCCTGCCGCGAGTGCGGCACCCGCTACCCGCTGACCCCGGTCTTCGCGTGCCTGGAGTGTTTCGGGCCGCTGGAGGTGGCCTACGAGCTGCCGACCGGTGACCCGGAGCGGCTGCG
Organism: Streptomyces sp. NPDC004031; assembly: GCF_053604375.1. Lineage (NCBI taxonomy): Bacteria > Bacillati > Actinomycetota > Actinomycetes > Kitasatosporales > Streptomycetaceae > Streptomyces > Streptomyces sp. NPDC004031. The sequence goes on from NZ_JBSGHL010000069.1 coordinate 11,403, forward strand.
CAAGCAGATCGAGTCCGGTCCGGCGAACATCTGGCGCTACGCCCCGCTGCTGCCCGTCCCCGCGGACGTGACCGAGAAGCAGAACCTGAACCCCGGCTGGACCAAGCTCGTCAAGGCCGACAACCTGGCCCGTGAGCTGGGCGTGACCGGCGGCCTGTACGTCAAGGACGACTCCGGCAACCCGACGCACTCGTTCAAGGACCGGGTCGTCGCCATCGCGCTGGAGGCGGCCCGCACCTTCGGTCTGACGACGCTGTCGTGCTCCTCCACCGGCAACCTGGCGGGCGCGGTCGGCGCGGCCGCGGCGCGGGCCGGTTTCCGCTCCTGTGTCTTCATCCCGGACGACCTGGAGCAGGGCAAGGTCGTGATGGCCGCGGTCTACGGCGGCGACCTGGTCGCGATCAAGGGCACGTACGACGACGTGAACCGCTTCTGCTCGGAGCTGATCGGCGACCCGGCCGGCGAGGGCTGGGGCTTCGTCAACGTCAACCTGCGCCCGTACTACGGCGAGGGCTCCAAGACGCTGGCGTACGAGATCGCCGAGCAGCTCGGCTGGCGGCTGCCGGACAACCTGGTCATCCCGATCGCCTCGGGCTCGCAGCTCACCAAGATCGACAAGGGTCTGAAGGAGCTGATCGCGCTCGGCCTGGTCGAGGACAAGCCCTACAAGATCTTCGGCGCGCAGGCCGAGGGCTGCTCGCCGGTCTCGGCGGCCTTCAAGGCCGGCCACGACGTGGTGCGCCCGGTCAAGCCCGACACCATCGCCAAGTCGCTGGCGATCGGCAACCCCGCGGACGGCCCGTACGTCCTGGACATCGCCCGCCGTACCGGCGGTGCGATCGAGGACGTCACCGACGAGCAGATCGTGGACGCCATCAAGCTGCTCTCCCGTACCGAGGGCATCTTCGCCGAGACGGCGGGCGGGGTGACCGTCGGCGTGCTGAAGAAGCTGATCGAGACCGGGCAGCTCGACCCGGCCGCCGAGACCGTCGTGCTGAACACCGGCGACGGTCTGAAGACCCTGGACGCCGTCTCCCCGACCACCGGGCCGACCGCGACCATCGCCCCCTCCCTTGCCGCCTTCCGAGAGGCTGGACTCGCATGAGTGCTTCCGTCCGCATCCCCACGATCCTCCGCACGTACACCGGGGGCCAGGCCGAGGTGCCCGCCGACGGCGCGACGCTCGGCGAGGTCATCGAGTCGCTGGAAAAGAATCATGCGGGTATTTCCGCCCGGGTTCTCGACGACACCGGAAAGCTCCGGCGTTTCGTGAACGTCTATGTCAACGACGACGATGTACGGTTTTCCGACGGACTCGCCACGGCGGTGCCGGACGGTGCCAGCGTGTCGATCATTCCCGCGGTCGCCGGCGGCTGAAACCGGATACCGGCAACGGATACCGAGCGTGAGCGAGAGCGTGATCCGCTAGGTGTCACGGAACTGACGAGAATACGCAGAAGCTTGGACGTTTAGACCCCGCCCCATCCGGGAACTGCTTTCGCCCCGGGTGGGGCGCCCTCATGTGCGGCCCGAAGTCGTAGCGCCGATTTATCGGCAAATTCACACGCGATAAGCGCGCTATGTCCGCTGTGTCCCGCCCGAGTTGCCCCACATTATCGTTTCTTCCTCGGTTATTTCGGATGCGTCGCGCCAAGAATTCTCGTCCAATTGACCTGTTGCGGACGGCATCCGTGCAGATACATTCAGCCGCGGTCGACGCGTTCCGGCGCACACCCTCCACGGGGGGTGAGGTCTGACCCGGGCCCGCGGAGCGCGGGCCCGCGATAGGGCCAGTAATAGGGGAGTTAGGAATGGCTCAGGGCACCGTCAAGTGGTTCAACGCGGAGAAGGGCTACGGCTTCATCGCGGTCGACGGTGGTGCGGATGTCTTCGTCCACTACAGCGCGATACAGATGGACGGCTACCGCACCCTCGAAGAAGGCCAGCGAGTCGAGTTCGAGATCTCGCAGGGTCAGAAGGGGCCGCAGGCGGACATGGTCCGCGTGGCCGGCTGATCGGCGCGGGCGCGTTCGGCCACCGACGCGACGCCACGAAGGGCCACCCCCGCACGGGGTGGCCCTTTCGCCGTTGTGCGCCCCCCCGCGGGGCGCCCCGTCCGTGGCAGGCGCTTGCACTCGGCAGGGGAGAGTGCTAATCATTGGCGTTAGCACTCTGCGCGTGAGAGTGCCACTTGGACCGGGTCGGTGAGGCCCGTCCGGACGCCGGGAAGGAACCGGCGGCCGGCAGGCCGTCCGTCGCGGGCGCCACGCGGTCCGTTCCACCGCCCCCGCCTCCGGTGGGGGAACCCCCAGTCCGCGGAGGACACTTCACATGGCTAAGATCATCGCGTTCGATGAGGAGGCGCGGCGCGGCCTTGAGCGCGGGATGAACCAGCTCGCCGACGCCGTTAAGGTCACCCTCGGTCCCAAGGGCCGGAACGTCGTCCTTGAGAAGAAGTGGGGCGCCCCCACGATCACCAACGATGGTGTGTCCATCGCCAAGGAGATCGAGCTGGAGGACCCGTACGAGAAGATCGGCGCCGAGCTGGTCAAGGAAGTCGCGAAGAAGACCGACGACGTCGCCGGTGACGGCACGACGACCGCGACCGTCCTGGCCCAGGCCCTGGTCCGCGAGGGCCTGCGCAACGTCGCCGCCGGCGCCAACCCGATGGCCCTCAAGCGCGGCATCGAGCGTGCCGTCGAGGCCGTCTCCGCCGCCCTGCTGGAGCAGGCCAAGGACGTGGAGACCAAGGAGCAGATCGCTTCCACCGCCTCCATCTCCGCCGCCGACACGCAGATCGGCGAGCTCATCGCCGAGGCGATGGACAAGGTCGGCAAGGAAGGCGTCATCACCGTCGAGGAGTCGCAGACCTTCGGTCTGGAGCTTGAGCTCACCGAGGGCATGCGCTTCGACAAGGGCTTCATCTCGGCGTACTTCGCCACCGACCTGGAGCGGATGGAGGCGTCGCTCGACGACCCCTACATCCTGATCGTCAACTCCAAGGTCTCCTCGGTCAAGGACCTGCTCCCGCTGCTGGAGAAGGTCATGCAGTCGGGCAAGCCGCTGCTGATCATCGCCGAGGACGTCGAGGGCGAGGCCCTGTCCACCCTGGTCGTCAACAAGATCCGCGGCACCTTCAAGTCCGTCGCCGTCAAGGCCCCGGGCTTCGGCGACCGCCGCAAGGCCATGCTGGGCGACATCGCGATCCTCACCGGCGGCACGGTCATCTCCGAGGAGGTCGGCCTCAAGCTGGAGAACGCGGGCCTGGACCTGCTCGGCCGCGCCCGCAAGGTCGTCATCACCAAGGACGAGACCACGATCGTGGACGGCTCCGGTGACGCCGACCAGGTCGCCGGCCGCGTCAACCAGATCCGCGCCGAGATCGAGAACAGCGACTCGGACTACGACCGCGAGAAGCTCCAGGAGCGCCTGGCCAAGCTCGCGGGCGGCGTCGCGGTCATCAAGGCCGGTGCCGCGACCGAGGTCGAGCTCAAGGAGCGCAAGCACCGCATCGAGGACGCGGTGCGCAACGCCAAGGCCGCCGTCGAGGAGGGCATCGTCGCCGGTGGTGGCGTGGCCCTGCTGCAGGCCTCCGCGGTCTTCGAGAAGCTGGAGCTGGACGGCGACGAGGCGACCGGCGCCAACGCCGTGAAGCTCGCGCTGGAGGCCCCGCTCAAGCAGATCGCCGTCAACGGTGGTCTCGAGGGCGGCGTCATCGTCGAGAAGGTCCGCAACCTGCCGATCGGTCACGGCCTCAACGCCGCGACCGGCGAGTACGTGGACATGATCGCCGAGGGCATCATCGACCCGGCCAAGGTCACCCGCTCCGCGCTGCAGAACGCCGCGTCGATCGCCGCGCTGTTCCTGACCACCGAGGCCGTCATCGCCGACAAGCCGGAGAAGGCCGCCGCGGCCGCTCCGGGCGGCATGCCCGGCGGTGACATGGACTTCTGATCCCCTCCCGGGATCACCTGTCCTGCACGCGTACGACGGCGCCCGCCCCCCGTTCCGTCGGGGGCGGGCGCCGTCGTGTCCGCCCCTACGCGGGTCGGGCCGACTCCAGCGCCTCGCGCAGATGACCGCCGGACTCGCGCAGCAGCCGCTCCGCCGTCGCCGCGTCCACCCGCGCCAGCAGGGTCAGGATCGCGGGCTTGACCTCCCCGTCGGTCGCGGTGAGCGCGTCCTCGATCGCCGTGTCGTCCGCGCCGGTCGCGAGCGAGACGATCCGGCGCGAGCGGGCGCGCAGCTTCTCGTTGGACGCGCGCACGTCCACCATCAGGTTCCCGTACGTCTTGCCCAGCCTGATCATGGTGATCGTCGAGAGCATGTTGAGGACCAGCTTCTGCGCGGTGCCGGACTTCAACCGGGTGGAGCCGGTGAGCAGTTCGGGCCCCACGACGACCTCGATGCCGTGCTCGGCGGCCGCCGCGAGCGGCGAGCCCGCGTTGCACGCCAGGCCCACCGTGAGCGCCCCGAGCGCCCGCGCGTGCTCGACCGCGCCCAGCGCGTACGGGGTGCGCCCGGAGGCGGAGACGCCCACGACGGTGTCGGCGGCGGTCAGCCCCAGCGCGTCCAGATCGGCCGCGGCCAGCTCCCTGCTGTCCTCGGCGCCCTCGACCGAGGTGACCATCGCGGACGGCCCGCCCGCGATGAGCCCCACCACCTCCCCGCCGGGCGTGGTGTTGAAGGTCGGCGGGCACTCGCTGGCGTCCAGCACGCCGAGCCGCCCCGCGGTCCCGGCGCCCGCGTAGACGAGCCGGCCGCCGCGCGCCATCCGGGCCGCGATGCCGTCGATCGCGGCGGCGATGGCGGGCAGTTGGGCGGCGACGGCGGCCGGAACGGTGGCGTCCTCACCGTTCATCGTGCGGGCGATCTCCAGCGTCGGCATCCGGTCGATCTCGGCGAGCTCCGGCCGGAAGGCCTCGGTGGTCAGCGTGTCCAGTTCGCGGCGCAGCTCGGTGTACTGGGGCATATGCGGCTCGTTCATCCTTCTCGCAGGTGTCGGCTCGGCGGGTGGGGCCGCAGAAGGGGCGTGGTGCATTATTTCAGGCCATGACCGGTCATGGCCCGGGAGGTCCGCGGGGCGGTCCCCCCGGAGGCGGTCGGCGGCGGTCGGGGGCGTGCGGTGCCGTCCGGGGACCCGCATGTCCCGTGCGGGGCCCGGCGGTTCGCGGCCCGGCGGCCGCGGCTCCGGTCGGCAGCGTTCAGCCGCGGCTCGGGCGGGGCCGGTGGCGGTGGGCGAGGGCCTCGTAGGAGGCGGCGAGCGCGGGCGCCGCGGTCTCGTACGTCCGCTGCGCGACCCCGACGAACAGGCAGTCCACCACCAGCAGTTGACTGGTCCGGCTGGACATCGCGGCCGGCCGCAGCTCGCTCTCCCGGGAGCTGGACGTGGTCAGCACGGCGTCCGCCCACTGGGTGACCGGCCCGTCCGGACGGCCCGTCAGCGCGATCGTCGTCGCCCCGCGGTCGAAGGCCGCCCGCAGCGGCTCGATCACGTCGTGCGTGCTGCCCGAGTGGGTGATCGCCACCGCGGCGTCCCCCGGCCGCAGTTGGACGGCGTTGGTCACCGCCAGATGCGGATCGGTGTGCGCCTGCGCGATCAGCCCGATGCGCAGCAGCTTCTGCGCCAGGTCCTGCCCGACCAGCCCGGAGGCGGCCATGCCGTACACGTCGATCCGCCGGGCCCCGGCCAACGCGGCGACGGCGGCCTCCAGTTGGGCCATGTCCAGCTGGGCGGCGGTGTCCGCGAGGGTCTGCTGCTCCTCCAGGGCGAGCTTGGCGACGACATCGGGCAGCGGGTCGTCCACCGCGATGTCCGCCGTCACGACGGGCGGCACCCCGGCCGCCTGCTGCGCGGCGAGCGCGGCCAGGGCGAGCCGCAGATCCCGGTAGCCCGGGTAACCGAGCAGCCGCGCGGTACGGACGACGGTGGCCTCGCTGGTACCCGTACGGATCGCGAGGGCGGTGACGGTCTGCTGGGCGCAGCCGGCCGGATCACCCGCGACGGCTTCCGCGACGCGCTGCATGGAGCGCGTCATGGAGGGCGCGAGCGTACGGACCTTGGCGGCGAGCGCCCCCGGGTCGGGGGGCGTGACGGGTATGACGGGCGCGTCCGGGCTGCCGCGCAGCGGGCGGACACCCGGCGGGAAATTTTCCTTCACGCTGTGGGTCACTCTATGAAAGGTATTTTCACGCCATCGGGCCGTCAAGCCGTGGCCAGCGCCATTGCTCACGGACCGGCGGACCGGTCCCGGTCGCCGGGCTGTTTCCCGCCGGGCAGGCCCCCGCCGTGCAGGTCCCCGTCGGGCCAGTCCCCGCGCGCGGCCACGTCCAGCACGAGCGCCGCGATGTTCCACGCGTCGTCGTCCCCCCGGTGGTGCCGCCCCTCCAGCGGCAGCCCGGCCACCTCCAGCGCCTGCGCCATCCCGGGCCTGCGCCGCAGCCCGTACGACGCGGTGAAGACGGCCTTCGCGTTGGTGTGCGCGCTCCCGAAGGGATACTCCGTGCCCGTGTGACGGCACTGCCGCGTGAACTGGTTGCGGTCGTAATCCCCCCAGCTCGCCCACGGCAGCACTCCCGCGCGGTGCGTCGCCGCGAGCGCGCGGCACGCCTCGGCGAAGCTCGTCCCGCCGTCCACCTCGTCCTGCGTCAGCCCGGTCAGCTGCGTGCAGAACGCGCTCACGCGCGAGCGGGCCGGGCGCACCAGCAGCCGGTGCTTCGCCCGCCGGGTGCGGGTGGCCAGATCCACCACGGTGAGCCCGATCTCGATGATCTCGCTCACCTGCCCCGCGGGCGGCTGCCCCTCCCAGCACGTCGCCTCGACGTCGACGACATTGAGGAGGTGAGGGGTGTCCATGCGCGTGAGCATAGGAACCCCCGAGGGACGGGGGCCAACCGTTTTCCGTACGGTACGGCCGCTCCGCGGGGGTGTCGCCGGGAAGGGATAATGGGGCTCATGGACGACCCGGCGGAAGCGGCACTGCACGAGGCCCGCGCCCGCGTGCTCGCGGATCTGGGGGCGCGTGACGTGACGGGCCCCGCGATCGTCTCCCTCGTGGAGGAGGCGGTCGCCGAGCGCCGCTGGTGGGTGGGCAAGTGGCCGGACGGCGCCCCGTTCGTGCCCGGCCTGGTCGCCCAGGACGTGCAGGACGCGCTGCTGGAGACTTACGGCCGCTGGCCGCTGTGCCCGTACTGCGACGAACCGCACGCGCTCGCGGTCGAACCGGAACTGGGCCCCGACCCGGTCTGGGTGTGCGAGGTGCGCCGGGAGACGGTCGCCCCGGTCGGCGAGCTGGGGCCGCGCCCGTGACCGTGTACCTCGACCCGCCGACCTGGCCGGGCCACGGCCGGATGTGGTCCCACCTGGTGAGCGACGTCTCGTACGACGAGCTGCACGCCTTCGCGGCGCGGCTCGGCGCCCCGCCGCGCGCGTTCGAGCGCGACCACTACGACATCCCCGCCGAGCGCTACCCGGACGCGGTGTCGCTGGGCGCCGTGGAGATCGGCAGCAAGGAACTGGTCCGCCGCCTCACGCAGGCGGGCCTGCGCCGCCGCAAGTACGACCCGCGCCGCGCGGGCGCCGCCGGGTAGGCCCGGCGCCGTCCCGTCAGGGGCGCCGGAAGGTCAGCGTGAGGGCGCGGCTGCCGCTCACCTGGCCGGTGCCGATGAGCTGGACGCCGCCGCTCGCCGTGACCTGGAAGGAGAGCTGGGCCTCGGCCAGCGGCAGGGTGCCGCCCCGGGCGGCGACGTCGGCGAAGACCTGCTGGAGCGCGTCCACGGTGGCGGCGAGGTTGCGTCGCAGCGGCCCGAGCGGCACGGCCCGCAGTTCGGGGTTGCCGCCGAGCAGCCCCATGGTGTCCTCGTCGTCCTCGGGCTCCACCCAGAAGGGCAGCGTCGCGCCGTCCCCCACGGCCGCCTCCGCCTCGCCCGCCGCCTCGACGTCCGTCATGCGCGCTGCCCCCACTTTCCGGTCACCCCTGCCCGCGGTGCGTCAACTGTAGGCGCTGGGCGCCCGGTTGACGGCCGGGACCGGCGGACGGCCCGCGGGCGGGGTGCGCGGGGGAGCGCAAGGGTGCACGGGAGAGGGGGAAATCGTGGAGTACGGGACCTGAACGCGGGGCTTCCGCCAGGATGTCCGGGTGATGTCCGTGACCTCCCTCACCGCACCCGGACCGCTCGACGAGGAGCGGCTGTACTGGGACTGGTACCAGCGGCTCGGGCCCGGTGCCGAGCTGCTCGGCGACGTCGCCGGGGCCACCGTCGCCGACCTCGGGGCCGGGACGGGCGAGCGTGCCGCCCATGTCGCGGCCGTGCTCGGCGCGGAGCAGGTCGCCGCGATCGACACCTCGGCCACCCGCGTCACCCTGGGGCGCGAACGGTACGCCCACCTGGCGGAGCTGGACTTCGTGCACGGCGATGCGGCCACCTACCTCGCCGCGGCCGCGGGCAGCGTCGACGTGGCCTACTCCTGCTTCGGCGCCGCCGACTTCTCCGACCCGGTGCACCTGCTGCCCGCCGCCGCGAGCGGGCTGCGGCCCGGCGGCACGTTCGTCCTGGCCACCCTCGCGCACTACGAGGACGGCGCCCCGCCCGCGGCCGAACTGCGGCCCACCGAGGTGTCGGTGCGCTCCTCCAGCGGCAGCCTGACGACCAAGCGGCGCTGGGTGCTGGCGCCCGCCGTGTGGGAGAAGCTGCTCGCGGAGGCGGGTTTCACCGCCATCACCACCGAGGTGCTGCGCGACCCGGGCGGCGACCGCCGGCCGCCCATCGCGACGACCCTCATCCGGGCCGTGCGCGGCACGAGTTGACGCCCGACCGGCCGAACGGGGGCCGTATCAGGCCTCCAGCAGCTCCAGTTCGGTGGTGAGGTTGCGGCGCGCGGTGCGCTCCCAGTGCTCGCGGCCGTACCCGGTGCGGAACAGGTGCGGCAGCTCCAGGAGTTGCCGCAGCACGTCGGCCCGCCCGGCGCGGAAGTCCGGGTCGGGCACGAAGCCGTACTCGGCGCGTACGGCGGCGGCGTAGGCGGCGTACGCGGCCGGGTCGCCCGCGAGGACGGCGAGGTCCGCGTCGCACAGCACCTCGCCGTCGGCGTCGCCGGGCGCGGGGTCGTGCGTGACGGTCAGCCGCACCAGCCGGACGACCTCCGCGACGCGCTCCGCGGCGACTCCCGCCTCGGTGAGCGCCCGGCGCGCGAGGTCGGCGCTGCGCTCCTCGTTCTCGCTGCGGTCGGGGCGGTAGACGGCGTCGTGGAACCACGCGGCCAGCGCCACGGTGTCCGGGTCGTGCGCGTAGACGGTCAGCTCGGTCGCCCGCGCGAGGACCTCCGCGAGGTGGTCGACCGTGTGGTAGCGGCGCTGCGGCTCGCCCCAGCGCTCCAGCAGCTCCCGCCCGTACGGCCCCGGGTCGGGGGCCTGCTCGCCCGCCCCGCCGCGCTCGCTCTCCTGGCAGCGGCGCAGCAGCTGGTTCCACTCGGCGAGCAGGGCGTCGTACCGCGGATGGGCCGCGGAGCTGGTGTGAGGCATGCGGGCCATTGTGACGGAAGCGCACCCCGGGGGCGGTCGCGGGTCCGGCGCGGCGGCACGCCGACACCTCCCCGCGCCGCCCCCGGCGTCCTCACGGCAGCAGCCTGCGCCCCAGCCGGCGCATCGCCAGGGCCAGCGCGGCGGCGCCGAAGACGGCCAGGTAGAGGGCCGCAAAGCCGACCGCCGGGGTCATCCGGCCGAGCGCGGGCCCGCGGACCAGCTCGATGCACTGGTAGAGGGGCAGGCACTCCACCGCGAGCTGCACCGGGCGCGGGTAGACGCCCAGCGGGTAGAAGGTCGTCGCGAACAGGAACATCGGCAGCATCACCAGCTGCACCAGCTGGAAGTCCTGCCAGCTGCGGATGTACGTCACGACCGCCAGGCCCGCCGCCGCGAACGCGAACGCGATGAGCAGCGCCCCCGGCAGGATCAGCAGCCCCCACGGCGAGTGCACGAGCCCGAACGCGGCGAGCGCCGCCCCGAAGACGGCCGTCACCGCCGTGCCGCGCAGCAGCGCCCACGCCACCTCGCCGAGCGCGACGTCGCGCACGCCCAGCGGGGTGGCGAGGATCGCCTGGTACGTACGGGTCATGGTGAGCCTGCCGTACAGCGAGAACGTCGTCTCGTTCATCGACCCGTTCATGGCCGCCGTCGCCAGCAGCGCGGGCGCGACGAAGTCGACGTAGCCGACGTCCGGGGCGCCCAGGCCCGGGACATGGCCGACGAGCGCGCCGATGCCGACGCCCATCGACAGCAGGTACAGCACCGGTTCGAAGATCTCGGCCAGCAGCAGATACCAGGTGTGGCGGTAGATGACGAGGTTGCGTTCGACGAGAGCGGCGGGGCCCGCGACCGCGGGCGAAGTCCACAACGCGCGCAGCACGGCGGTCCTTTCGGAAGAGGTGTGGGGTTCGTACGGCGGTCAGCGGTGCAGGCGCCGGGCGTACGCGCGGCGGGCCGCCCACAGCCCGGCGGCGGTCAGCAGCACGAGGTACCCGGTGTGCACGGCCGCGGCGCCCGCGCCGAGCCCGCCCAGCGTGATCCCGCGGGTCAGCTCCACGCCCTGGTAGAGCGGTGTGCACTCGGCCACGTACCGCAGCCAGTGCGGGAGTTGGGAGACGGGGAAGAAGGTGCCGGAGAACATGTAGAAGGGCATCACCACGAAGCGGTAGATCCCGTTCAGCCTGCTCTGCCGCTCGGTGCGCACCGCGTACGCCATCAGCGGTGTCGCGAAGGCCAGCCCCGTCAGCAGCACCGGCCCCGCCGCGAGCAGCGCCTTCACCGGGCCCACCACCCCGAAGGCCACGACCACCGCGAGGAAGAGCAGCCCGCTCAGCAGCACCCGGAAGGCCACGAAGAGCGCGTGCCCGGCGAGGATGTCGCCCGGCCGCATCGGAGTCGCCGCCGCGGCCGGGTAGTTGCCGCTGCCGCGCGCCGACTGGAAGACGGGGAAGCCGCCCTCGATCACGCCGTTCTGCATCGCGGAGGCCGCGACCAGGCCGGGCGCGAGGAAGTCCAGGTAGGGCGTCCCGGCGAGGTGGCCGCTGTGCCCGGCGTCCACCAGCTTGCCCAGGCCCGCGCCCATCGCCGCCAGGAACAGCAGCGGGTTGGCCACGCTCATCACCACGGTGCCGCGCCAGATCCGCCGGTAGCGGCGCATCCAGTAGCCGAACTCGCGCAGCGCGGGCACCCGCGCGGCCAGCACGTCGGTCGTCGTCGGACGCACAGTCGTCGCGCTCATCGTCAGTCCACCAGCGTCCGGCCGGTGAGGGTGAGGAAGACGTCCTCCAGGCCCGCGCGCCGCACCAGCGCCGCCTGCGGGCCGACCCCCGTCGCGTGCACGGCCTTCAGCGCGGACTCGCCGTCGTCCGCGTAGACCAGCAGCCGGTCCGGCAGCACCTCGGCGCGCTCACCGATCCCCGCGACCTCCGCGGCAACACCGTCCAGCGCCGTGTCCGGCGCGAACCGCAGCTCCAGCACCTCGCGCGTGCAGTGCGCCTCGATCAGCTCCCGCGGACTGCCCTCCGCGACGATCCGGCCGTGGTCCATCACCACGATCCGGTCGCACAGCTGCTCGGCCTCGTCCATGTAGTGCGTCGTGAGCAGCAGCGTCACACCCTGCTGCTTGAGCCGGAACAGCCGCTCCCACAGCAGATGCCGGGCCTGCGGGTCCAGGCCCGTCGTCGGCTCGTCCAGCAGCAGGATCTCCGGCTCGTTGATCAGCGACCGGGCGATCGTCAGCCGCCGCCGCATCCCGCCCGACAGCGCCTCGACCTGCTCGTCCGCCTTGTCCGCGAGCCGCGCGAAGTCCAGCAGCCGGGTGGTACGGGCCCGTATCTCGGCCCGCGGCAGACCGAAGTACCGCCCGTAGACCAGCAGGTTCTCCCGCACGGTCAGCTCGGTGTCGAGCGTGTCGTCCTGCGGTACGGAGCCGAGCCGGGCGCGGATCGCCGCGCCGTCCTCGGCGGGGTCCAGGCCCAGCACGCGCAGCGTGCCGCCCGACACGGGGGAGACGGCGGCGATCATGCGCATCGTCGTCGACTTCCCGGCCCCGTTCGGCCCCAGGAACCCGAACGCCTCCCCGCGCCGCACCCGGAACCCGATCCCCGCGACGGCCTCCAGCTCCTCCCCGCCCCCACGGGCGGCATGCACCTTCCGCAGCCCCTCGGCCTCGATCAACACGTCGTCCACGCGGCTCCCTTCCTCCCCCGCCCCGCGGGCGGCTGCGCCATCCCACCAGACACCCCACCGAAAATCCACCACGTTTTCCCGCAAGAACCGTACGACCCCCAGGAATTCACGGAGCCCCCCTCCGAGGGGCGTGCCACATGCGGTTGCCGGTCGCCTTTCCCCCGGTGGGGGCTTGCCGCGCAGTTCTCCCCCAGAGCTTCGCCTGGGAGGTACCCCCACGCGCCCCTGAAAACGCTCACCCCGCCCGCCAATGCCCCACCGGCGGAGGGTCCCGCAACTGCGGCCAGCGGCAGCCCAGTGGGTTAGGGGGCGCGAGGAACTGCGCGAGCAACCGCCCACCGGCGGAAGGTCCCGCAACTGCGGCAAGCGGCAGCCCGGCGGGCAAGGCCCGAGCCCCGCAGGGCCACGCGGCGAACCCGGCGCGGAGCGCGAGACGCGGAGGTCTCGGACCAAGCCACCGGCGAGGTAATTCGTTCGCCTCCCCCGCGCCGGAGGCGTAAGATCGCCGGTCTTGCCGCCTCCCGGACGGGAGCGCCGCCGCCCGGACGGAAACCGGCCGGCCCCTCACGTACCCGCGCCGACCGCCGGAGGCCTCCGTGCCCTCGCACGCCCAGAGCCAGGACCAGGACCAGAGCCAGCACCCGCACCAGAGCAGCAGCACCCCCGCCGGAGGCGACCCGCTGGGCCGCGAGCGCGGCCATCTCGCCGCGTCGCGCGCCGCGCTGCGGGCGATGCGCGCGGACGTCGAGTCGATGGACATCAGCGACGTCAGCGGCAACTGGGTGGACGCCAAGATCCTGGCGGCCGCCTACGAGGCCCGCATCATCGCGCTCGCCGACCTCGCCGACACGCCCCTGTTCTTCGGGCGGCTGGACTACGAGCACGCGCCGGGCGTGGACGCGGCCGAGGGCGCGGAGGGCGAGAGCTTCTACATCGGGCGGCGGCACGTCCACGACGCGGTCGGCGACCCGATGGTGATCGACTGGCGCGCGCCCGTCTCACAGCCGTTCTACCGGGCCTCGCGCGCCGAGCCGATGGACGTCCGGCTGCGCCGCCGGTTCGGTTACACCGGCGGGGAGCTGACCGCGTACGAGGACGAGCACCTCACGGATCCCGGTGAGGCGGCGACCGCGAGCAAGCTGCTCCAGACGGAGATCGAGCGGCCGCGTGTCGGTCCGATGCGCGACATCGTCGCGACGATCCAGCCGGAGCAGGACGAGATCGTGCGCGCCGGGGTGACCGGCACGGTGTGTGTGCAGGGGGCGCCGGGCACCGGCAAGACGGCGGTGGGCCTGCACCGTGTCGCGTATCTGCTCTACGCGCACCGCGAGCGGCTGGCCCGCTCGGGCACGCTGGTGATCGGCCCGAACGCGTCCTTCCTGCGCTACATCGAGCAGGTGCTTCCGGCGCTCGGCGAACTCCACGTCAAGCAGGCCACGGTGGACTCCCTCGTCGCCCATGTCCCGGTGCGCGGTACGGATTCGGCGCAGGCCGCCCGCCTCAAGGGCGACGCCCGGATGGCGGAGGTGCTGCGACGCGCGGTGCGTTCGGGCATCCGGATGCCGCAGGAGCCGGTCGTGGTGGTCCGCGGGTCCCGCCGCTGGCGCGTGCCCGCGTACGAACTGGAGGAGATCGTCCGCGAGTTGGCCGGGCGCGACATCCGTTACGGGGCCGCGCACGACGCGCTGCCGCAGCGCATCGCGCACGCCGTGCTCGTGCAGATGGAGCGCGCGGGGGAGGCCCCCGACGACCGCGTGCAGGACGCGGTGGCCCGCAACCCCGCGGTGAAGGCGGCGGTCAAGGCGTGCTGGCCGCCGGTGGATCCGGCGAAGCTGGTGCTGCGGCTGCTGTCCGACGCGGAGTTCCTCGCCGAGGCGGCCGACGGCGTCCTCGAACCGGAGGAGCAGCGGACGATCCTGTGGGACAAGCCCGCCCGCGGGCTCGCGTCGGCGAAGTGGACGGCGGCCGACGCCGTCCTCGTGGACGAGGCGCAGGATCTGGTGCAGCGCACGCCGTCGCTCGGGCACGTGGTGCTGGACGAGGCGCAGGACCTGTCACCGATGCAGTACCGCGCGGTCGGGCGGCGCTGCTCGACCGGTTCGGCGACCGTGCTCGGCGACATCGCGCAGGGCACCACGCCCTGGGCGACGGCGAGCTGGGCGGAGGCGCTGACGCACCTCGGCAAACCCGGCTCCCGTATCGAGGAGTTGACGCGCGGCTTCCGTGTGCCGCGCGAGGTCATCGGTTACGCGTCCCGGCTGCTGCCGCAGATCGCGCCGGACCTCGCCCCGGCGACGTCGGTCCGTGAGGCGGGCGGCGACTTCGCCGTACGGGCCGTCGCGGAAGGGGAGTTGGAGGCGGCGGTGCTCGCCGCGTGCGGGACGGCCCTGGAGCACGAGGGCTCCGTCGGCCTGATCGCCGCGGACCCGGACGTCCCGGCGCTGTCCGCCGTGCTCACCGCGGCCGGCCTGCCCTTCCTCGCCCCCGGTGACGAGACCTCGGCGGACGCCCGCCTCACCCTCGTCCCGGCGTCGCTCGCGAAGGGCCTCGAATACGACTACGTCGTCCTCGCCGAGCCCGCCGCGATCGTCGACGCCGAACCCGACGCGCGCACGGGCCTGCGCCGCCTGTACGTGACGCTGACCCGTGCGGTGTCCGGCCTCACGGTCCTGCACGCGCGGCCGCTGCCGGAGTCGCTGGCGTCCTGAACGCGGGTGCCGCGCGGGGAAGTTCAGCCGACGGCGACCGGGGCGTCCAGCGCCTCGCGCCAGGTCCGGACGGCGGACGGGTCCACCGCTCCGGACCATCCGCCGGCCCGCACCGCGCCGCCGACGTGGAAGCCGTCGAGGCCCGCCGCGCGCAGCTCCGGGACGTGTTCCAGCAGCAGGCCGCCGCCCACCAGCAGCCGCGGCTCGTAGCCGGGGTCACCGCTGCGCGCAGCCTCGGCGCACAGCACGTCCATCCCGTCGCCGACGCCCTTCGCGGACCCGGCCGTCAGATACGTGTCGAGGCCGGGGAGCCCCGCGAGCTGGAGCCGTACGGCGTCGCGGTCGGTGGCCCGGTCGATCGCGCGGTGGAAGGTCCAGCGGCATCCGTCGAGCACGTCGACCAGCGCGTGCACGGCCTCCAGATCCGCCGCGCCGCTCCCGTCGAGGAAGCCCAGCACGAACTCCTCGGCGCCCTCGGCCCGCAGCCCCTGCGCCGCCTCGCACAGTTCGTCCAGCCGCCGCGCCCCGCCCGCGCTGAAGCCGTCCGTCAGCCGCAGCATCACCCTCAGCGGGATGTCGACGGCGTCGCGGATCGCCCCGAACGTCTCCCGCGACGGGGTCAGGCCGTCGGCGGCCATGTCCGTGACCAGTTCCAGCCGGTCGGCGCCGCCGGTCTGTGCCGCAACGGCGTCATCGGGTCCGAGGGCGATTACCTCGAAGATTGGTCTAGACATATGACCAAGGTTGCCACATGCCCCCGCCCCACGCGACCCCCGGGGTCCCCATGACATATGGGTGTCACAGTCGGGCCCGGCGGACACGGAGCGCCCGCCCCGCGTGAAGGTGCGGGGAGTTCGTGAAGAGCTTGCACGCACCGCGCCCGCCGCGATCAACTGAGCGGCGAGCCACCGAGCGGAGAGGGCGGAATGGAGTTCCTGGGGGAGCCGGGCCGACCGGCGGAAACGGGCCCGTACCGACCGGTCGCCGCACTAGGCGAAGGCGGCATGGGCCGCGTCCTGCTCGCCGTCTCGCCCGACGGCCGCCTCGTCGCCGTCAAGCTCGTGCACGAACAGCTCGTGCACGAACCCGGCTTCCGCGACCGCTTCCGCCGCGAGGTCACCGCGTCGCGGCGGGTGGCGGGCGCCTACACCGCCGCCGTGCTCGACGCGGACGCCGATGCCGCGACCCCCTGGCTGGCCTCGGTCTTCGTGCCAGGTCCCGCGCTGCGCGAGGTCGTCGAGCGTACGGGCCCGCTGGACCCGCCCGCGGTCGTACGGCTGGCGGCGGGCCTCGCGGCAGCCCTCGGCGAGGTCCACCGGGCGGGGCTGATCCACCGCGACCTGAAGCCGTCCAACGTGCTGCTGGCCGCCGACGGCCCGCGCGTCATCGACTTCGGCGTCGCGCGCGCGACCGACAGCGAGGGCGGCACCGAGATCACCCGCACCGGCGTGGTGGTCGGCTCGCCCGCCTTCATGTCGCCCGAGCAGGCGGAGAGCCGCGCCCTGACCCCGGCCGCCGACGTCTTCTCGCTGGGCTCGGTCCTGGCCTACGCCGCTACGGGGCGCAGCCCGTTCACGGGCACATCCGCGCTGATGACGCTCTACGACGTGGTGCACGGCGAACCCGAACTCGGTGCGCTGCCGCAGGAGTTGCGCGACCTGGTGGGCGACTGCCTCGCCAAGGACCCGGCCGCCCGGCCCACCCCGGCGCAGATCCTGGCCCGCATCGGTCACGTCCCGCCCACCACCCGCCCCTGGCCCGCGCCCGTGCACGAGCTGATCCGCGCGCAGGCGGCGGAGATCGAGCACATCCTCGCCGGCACGGCGCCGGGCCCGGCGGGGGAGGAGCCCGGCCCTGGGGCGGGGCCGGAGGCCCCGGACGTCGCGCCGGGCCCGGCGGCTGCGGTGGCGTCGGAGGCCCTGGACGTCGCCGCCCTGCCGACGCGGACCGCCGCGGGCCCGGCCGTCCCGCCCGCCGGGCCCGCGCCCGTACCGCCGGAGCCGCCCGTACCGCCCGCGGACGTACCGGCCGGGGTGGGCGCGCAGGCCCCCGCGGAGCGGCGGGGGCCGAGCCGGCGGGCGCTCGTGCTCGGCGCGCTGGGCGTCGCCGGGATCGGCGCCGCCGTGGGCATCCCGCTGGCGCTGGACGGCGGTTCCGGCGGCGGCAGCGGTACGGCCTCGGGCGCGCCGCCGTCGCGGAGAGCGTCCGGCCCCGCGTCGTCGTCCTCCTCGTCCGCCCCGCCGTCCTCGGCGACGGCTGGCCCGACGCCGACCGCGCCGCCGTCCCCGCTGCCCGCGGGGGAGGAGACGGCGGCGTACGTCCTGTCCGAGAAGACGGCGATGCTGACCGCCGCCGAGATCAGCCCGGACGGCAAACTCGTCGCGGTGGGCGACATGGACGGCGGACTGGCGCTGCGCCTGGTGCCGAGCCTGCAGATCGACACCGTCCTCGCCCAGCCGGTCGACGGCTCCCTCGACCACACCACCGGTGACGTCACCTTCAGCCCCGACGGCAAGCTGCTCGCGAGCGTCGATGACAACGCGGCGGTCACCCTCTGGGACGTCGCGTCCCGCAGAAGCGTCGCCACCCTGCACGGCGACCCGGGCCAGCGGCGGACGGCGTCCACCTACGCCCTGGTCTTCAGCCACGACGGCAGGTCCCTGGCGCTGGGCGCCACCCGCACGATCACGGTGTGGGACGTCGCCTCCCGGCGCAGGACCGCCAAGGTGACCTGGCCGCGCGACAGCGAGGCGGAGTACGAGGCGGAGAGCGACCTTCAGGGCCTGGCCTTCACGGCGGACGGCCGGACGGTCGTGGCGTCCACGTCCGTCGGCAAGCTGTACTTCTGCGACCTGCGCGCACAGCGCGTCGCCGCCACCGTGCGCGGCCCGCGCGACGGCCTGACGGACGTGGCGGTGAGCCCGAACGGCAAGATCCTCGCGGTGGGGGCGTACGGCGAGGTGCGGCTGTGGCGCCCCGACACCCGCAAGGCGCTGGAGAGCGTGCCGAGCGACCCGTACTGGGTCAGCAGCCTGGCCTTCAGCCGCGACGGCAGATTCCTGGCCTCGGCGGCCATCGGCGGCTCGGTGCAGGTCGTCTCGACCGCGGACTGGAGCGTCGTGCACGCCTTCGACGGCACGGTGGACGGGGCGACGGAGACGCTGAGCGCCGCGATGACCGACACCACGGCCCCCGACAGCGTCGCCTTCAGCCCGGGAGCCGACTACCTGGTGGAGCCGCTGGACTACTACCTGGTGCTGTGGAAGCTCAGGTGAGGCGGGTCGGGTACGGCGCGGGGCGGACGGACTCGGGGTGACCCTGAGAGCGGGGTAGGGGGTGCGGGTCCGCCCGGGGGATGATCACCGGGCGGGAGAATTACATCCTCAGCCCGACGTGGGGCGAATGCCGGATTTCGTACCGTGGGGACATGGCCTCCTCGACGATCACTCCAGCCCCGGCGCCGCAGCTCGTGCACGGCGCGACGATCCCCGAATCCCGCCCCGACCACCCCCGCCACCGCGTGGGCGACGCCCTGCGTGCGATACGCGTCTACGCCGTCGCGGCGGTGGAGGTGGTGGTGCTCGGCACCGGCGGCAGGCGCTAACTCCCGACCGCCCCCGGCCCGCAGGGCCCGTCGGCCCCGAGCCCCGTTCCGCCGGCCCCCGCTCCTAGATGTCCTCGCCCGCGCCCGTGAGCAGGTCGTCCGCGTCGACGATGCGGTAGGCGTAACCCTGCTCGGCCAGGAAGCGCTGGCGGTGGGCCGCGAAGTCCTGGTCGATGGTGTCCCGGGCCACGACGGAGTAGAAGCGGGCCTCGTGACCGTCCGCCTTCGGGCGCAGCACTCGTCCCAGCCGCTGCGCCTCCTCCTGGCGGGAGCCGAAGGTCCCCGAGACCTGGATCGCGACCGTCGCCTCGGGCAGGTCGATGGAGAAGTTGGCCACCTTCGACACGACCAGCACCGACAGCTCGCCCTGCCGGAAGGCCTCGAAGAGCTTCTCGCGCTGCGCGTTCGGCGTCTCGCCCTTGATCACCGGGGCGCCCAGGTGCTCGCCCAGCTCGTCGAGCTGGTCGATGTACTGCCCGATGACCAGGGTCTGCTGACCCGCGTGCTTGCGCACCAGCGCCTCGGTGACCTTGCGCTTGGTCGCCGTCGTCGCGCAGTAGCGGTATTTCTCCTCGGCCTCGGCGGTGGCATAGGCCAGCCGCTCCGAGTCCGTGAGGTTGACCCGCACCTCGACGCAGTCGGCGGGCGCGATGTAGCCCTGCGCCTCGATCTCCTTCCAGGGGGCGTCGAAGCGCTTGGGCCCGATGAGCGAGAAGACGTCCGACTCACGGCCGTCCTCCCGGACGAGCGTCGCGGTCAGCCCGAGGCGGCGGCGCGCCTGGAGGTCGGCGGTGAACTTGAAGACCGGAGCAGGAAGGAGATGGACCTCGTCGTAGATGATCAGACCCCAGTCCCGGGAGTCGAACAGCTCCAGGTGCGGGTAGACGCCCTTCCGCTTGGTCGTCAGGACCTGGTAGGTCGCGATGGTGACGGGCCGGATCTCCTTGCGCGTCCCGCTGTACTCGCCGATCTCCTCCTCGGTGAGCGTGGTGCGCCGGACCAGCTCGTGCTTCCACTGCCGCGCCGAGACGGTGTTGGTGACCAGGATCAGGGTCGTCGCCTTCGCCTCGGCCATCGCGCCCGCGCCGACCAGCGTCTTGCCCGCGCCGCACGGCAGCACGACCACGCCCGAGCCGCCGTGCCAGAAGCCCTCCACGGCCTGCTTCTGGTAGGGCCGCAGTCCCCAGCCGTCCTGGTCGAGGTGGATCGGGTGCGCCTCGCCGTCCACGTACCCGGCGAAGTCCTCGGCCGGCCAGCCCAGCTTGAGCAGCACCTGCTTGATCTGGCCGCGCTCGGAGGGGTGGACGACGACGGTGTCCTCGTCGATCCGGGCGCCGACGAGCGGCTGGACGCGCTTGGAGCGGAGGATCTCCTCCAGCACGGGGCGGTCGGTGGTGGTCAGCACGAGCCCGTGCGCGGGGTGCTTGCTGAGCCGCAGCCGCCCGTAGCGGTCCATCGTCTCGGCGACGTCGACGAGCAGCGCGTGCGGCACGGGGTAGCGGCTGTACTCCACCAGCGCGTCCACCACCTGCTCGGCGTCGTGCCCGGCGGCACGGGCGTTCCACAGCCCGAGCGGGGTGAGCCGGTACGTGTGGATGTGCTCGGGCGCGCGCTCCAGCTCGGCGAAGGGCGCGATGGCCCGCCGGCAGGCGTCGGCCAGCTCGTGGTCGACCTCCAGCAGGAGGGTCTTGTCGCTCTGGACGATCAGGCAGGACACGCGGGTACCTCCGGGCTGGCCGGGATGGGGCGAACGAAAAATTGTACGCCGGGCGGGTGGACCGACAGGGTGTCCGCCGTCACCCGGGGGTGAGGGGGTGGCGAGAAGAGGGCGGGAGAGGGGGTGACGGGTCGCTGCGGTTCTCGGTGCGGGCCTCGGCGCGGGCCTGCTGAGGGGCCCGGTGCGGGCCGGGTGCGGGGGCCGGAGCGCCATCCGTGCGAATCTGCGGCATCCTTACTCGCGCCTTACATCCGCGTTAGTCCTATTTGATGTTTTCTGCGGTCATGGATCACCAGCAGACGCATCCTCCCGCCGAGCCGCGCCGGCGCAGGACGTTCCGTGCGGTCGCGGCCTCCTCGGCCGTCGTCGTCGCGGGAGTCATCGCCGCGGCCGGCCTGCTGCTCCCCGCCTCCGCCTCCGCCTCGGGGGACCCGACGGGCGACGGGGGGCCGTCCGCCGGCCATGGCGTCACGCAGCCCACCGACGACTGGCCCAGCGCCCCCGACACCAACGGGCCGACCCACCCACCGGTCACGTCCCACCCGCCAGCCACGTCCCGTCCCCCGATGACGACGCAGCCGCCGACGACGGCTCAGCCGAGCGCGCCCGACACGGACTGGCCCAGCGCCCCCGACACCGGGTGGCCGCAGCCCAGCACGTCCAGCTGCCCGCCCACCCACCACCCGTCGCACCCGCCGACGTCCCGTCCGCCGACGCACCACCCGTCGCATCCCCCCACGCACCACCCGTCCCACCCCCCGACACATCACCCGTCGCATCCCCCGACGCACCACCCTTCCCACCCGCCGACGCACCACCCGTCGCATCCGCCGACGCATCACCCTTCCCACCCTCCGACGCACCCGCCGACGTCCCACCCGCCGACGCATCACCCGTCGCATCCCCCGACCCATCACCCGTCGCACCCTCCGACACACCCGCCCACGCACCCGCCGACGCACCACCCCTCGCATCCGCCGACGCATCCGCCCACGAAGCCGCCGACGACGCCGCCGACGTGGACCCCGCCCACGACGCCTCCCACGTGGACGCCGCCGACGCACGAGCACCCGTCGCACCCGCCGACACATCCGCCCACGCACCCGCCGACCCACCCGTCGCAGCCGCCGACCACGTCCCCCGGTCTGCCGCACACGGGTTCCGACGGGATCGAGTGGATCGCGGCCTCCGCGGTCGCGGCGCTCGGTGCCGGTGGAACGCTGCTCGTGATGACGCGTCGCCGGCGCGGCGGCCAGCACCACTGAGCCCGTCGCACGACCGCCGCGTGAGCCACCCGCGGCGCTGAGAACCGACCGGCCGCCCCATGCTCTTCCCGGCGTGGGGCGGCCGGTCGCGGGTAGACGGCCCGTCAAGAGAACGCTTACCGGGAGGGTTACCGCCGTGGCGATGCGTATGGCCTTCTTCGATCGCCTGCGCGGTCCGAGGACCGCACCTCCGGAGGCGGCGGTACCGGCGCCGCGCCCCAAGCCCAAACCGAGGCCCAAGCCCAGGCCGAAGGCGGCGCCCGAGGCCGAGCCCGACGCGGAGCCCAAGGCGAGACCGAGGCGGAGGACGGCACCGAAGCCGACATCCGGCCCCAGGGCCCCGCGCACCGGCACCGGAACCGGCAGCCGCACCCGTACCCGCACCACCCGCCCCCGGGTGCGGAAGCCGCCGCCCCCGCTGCTCCAGCGGCACTCCCTCGGCCCGATGCTCGCCCGGGGGCTGGTGCTGGCCCTGGCGGTGGTCTGCATGGTGGCCTTCGCGGTGGCGCTGGCCCGCGTCACCCTCGTCCCCTCGCCCGCGTCGGACTCGCTGGCCCACACGAACCTGCGGCCGGGCGCGTCCATCCGCGCGTACCTCGACCAGCCGGACATCCACGACACGATCAAGCAGCTCGGCGGCAACGTCCTGCTCGGCGTCCCCTTCGGGATCCTGCTCCCCACGCTCTTCCCGCGCACCCGCGGCTTCCTGCGGGTGGCGCTGCTGACGGCCCTGACCATGGTGCTGGTCGAGACGGCGCAGGGGTCGATGGTGGAGGGCCGGGCGTTCGACGTCGACGACGTCATCCTCAACACCGTGGGCGCCCTGATCGGCTACCTGCTGCTCGGCCACCGGCTGGCCGCCGCGCTGCACCCCGACCGGCCCCACTGGTGGCACCGCCTCTTCCCGCCCCGCCCGAAGCCCGGAACCGGGGCCGCGGCCGGATCGGGGGCCGCGAAGAAGCCGTGACGGCTCAGGCGGGGTCGTCGGCGAGTTCGGAGACGCCCGTGATGCGGTGCAGGGCGAAGGTACGGACCTCGTCCGTCGTGTGGTCGTACGCGGTGACGTGGCCGCCCTCGACGCGGACCGGGGCGATGACGCGCTGGGTGGCCGTGCCCTCCGCGTTGACGTAGCCGATCCACAGCGACTGGCCGGTCAGGACGGCGGCCTGCATCGTCGCGAGGGTCTCGGCGGAGGGGCTGCGCGGCAGTCCCGGCGGGGCGGTGTCGGCCGGGGCGCGGCGGACGGCGGTGGCCGCGCGGTCCCCGGCGCGGATGGCCTTGACGGCGAGCCCCAGCAGGTTGGCGTCCGGGACGGGCGGTCCGTCCGGCACGGGGACGGGGGCGCTGCGCGGCGGGGTGCGGCGGGCGTCGGGGCGGGTGATGAGCACGTCGCCGTCGGCGGACTCCGCGGCCGGGGCCAGGCCCATGTCGCGCAGCCGCTCCAGCAGCCCCGCCGGGTCGGTCTGCGAGGCCAGCACGGTCGGGGCCAGCCGGCGCAGGCCCAGGCCCGAGGCCCGGCGGTCGGCGAGCAGCTCGGTCAGCAGGGTGTCGTCGTCGCAGCGCAGGTAGGCGGCGGCCGCGCCGACGCGCAGCGTGCCGTGCCGCCGGGCCACGTCGTCGATGAGGTAGGCCAGCGGCTGCGGTACGGGGGTGCGGGAGTGCTCGGCGAGGAAGGACTGCAGCTCGGCGGCCGTACGCCCGGCGTCGAGGGCGCGGCGGACGGATTCGGGGGTGAAGCGGTAGACGGTCGCGCCGCCCTTGGACTCGATGTCGGCCAGCACGCCCAGCGTCTCGGCGAGCGGCGCCACCAGCGGCCCCGGGGCGACCGCCGTGAGGTCCGCCTGGAGCAGCACATGGTCCAGCGGCTCCGGCAGCAGCGGCGCGAGC
Source organism: Streptomyces sp. NPDC004031 (assembly GCF_053604375.1). NCBI lineage: Bacteria > Bacillati > Actinomycetota > Actinomycetes > Kitasatosporales > Streptomycetaceae > Streptomyces > Streptomyces sp. NPDC004031. The sequence continues at coordinate 34,796 of NZ_JBSGHL010000069.1, forward strand.
TTGGCGGCGGCGCGCCCCGCGGCGGCGTCCGGCGAGGCGGGCACATCGCTGGGGGAGCCGGAGGAGCCGGAGGCCCCTTGCGCCGCCGCGTCCAGCAGCGGGCGCGCGTGCGCGGCGAGCGCCCCGCGGCCCGTGACGCCCAGCGTCTCCGCGTCCTCCAGCGTCCAGCCCACCAGGTCCGTGCGCAGCGCGTCCGCCCCCGCCCGCAGCGGCCGGTCCCAGCGCAGCCGGGCCAGCAGCTCGCCGGGCTCCGCCGCGGAACCCGCCGGGAGACCGGCCAGCAGCCGCAGCACCGCGACCCGCACGTGCGGCGCGAGCGAGCGGTCGAGGTCGGGCCCGAGGGCGGCCAGCGCGCGGCCCTTGGCGTCGCGCGTGCCGACCAGGCCGGGCGTGCGGGTCGCGGCCAGCCACGCGGTCGCGAGCGCGGCCCACTGCCGTTCGGCGGTCAGCAGCAGCCACTCGTCGGCGGCCGGCGTGGGCGCGTAGGCCTCGTCCACCTCGCCGTCGGCGGCGACGAGACCGGCCGCGTAGGCCAGCTCCAGCCAGAAGGCGGCGCGCGGCTCGGTGAGGTCGAGGGCGGCGGCGGTGCGGCGCAGGTCGCGCACGCTCAGACCGCCCGCGCGCAGCACCGCGGGCCCGCCCGACTGCCACTCCTTGAGCAGGTCGGTCACGGTGCGTACGGCGGTGAAGGCCTGGCCCGCGGCGGTGGCGTCCACCGTCTTCGCGGTCCTGGCGACCGGTGCGACCTGCGGCGGCACCGGCTGCGGCGTGCGGTGCGCGCGGCCGGCCCGCAGGGCGAGCGCGGCCTCCCGGGGCAGCACGACGTTGTGCTGGCCCACCGGCAGCAGCAGGCCGCGGGCCAGCAGCCACTGCACGGGTGTGGCGGCCTCCTCGGCGCGTATGGCCACGGTCGCGTCCCGCACCTCGCCGTACGGCGGCCCCCACACCAGCCGGTCCAGCACCGCCCGCACGCCCTCGGGGGCCCGCGCCAGCAGCGCCGCGAAGGCGTCCAGGTCGGCGAAGAGCGCCGCCAGCGCCTCCACCGCGCTGGCCGGGTCGTGCGTGGCGCCCAGGCCCGCGTCGGCCAGCAGCTCCTGGAGGCGGGCCGGGGACATCCCGGCCGTCGCCTCGGCCACGGTCGGGCCGAGACCGGTCGAGGACGGCATCGACGCGGACGGCGCGAGCACGTCCCGCGCGGTGCGCACCAGGCGCAGCCGGTCGTCGTCGCCCCACACCAGCCCGCCGTCCCGCAGCGCGCCGACCGCCCGCGGCAGCTCGGCGGCGACCGCCGCCGCCTCGGCCTGCGCCAGCGGCTCCCCGAGCCCCGGCCGCGCCTCCCGCGCGGGCAGGCCCGTCATGAGCCCGCTCAGCTCCGCGTAGGGGCAGCCGTCGGCGGTGAGGGCGAGCGCCTCCGCCGTCTGCCGTGTGAAGGCGTCGAGGTGGTCCAGGGCCCGCGCCACGGACGTCCGGGTCGCCGCGCGCGTCGCCAACTGCGTCACGTCGGTGGGCACGGGCGCGATGAGGTCGGGCCGCGCGCGCAGCAGCCGTACGAGCGCGTCGTCGTCCCGCGCGCGCAGATCCTCCGCGAGGGTGCGCGGCGCGCTGCTCTGGCCACCGGTCGTCATCCGTCCCACAGTAGGCCCTGCCCACCCCACCCGCGCCCTTCTGCCCAGGACCCGGAGCCGCGCGGGCCCGGGAGGCCCCGATCGGCCCGCCCACGGTGCCCGGCACTTCTACACTGGGTCGCGTGACCGCCGCATACGACTACGAGGACATGCACCACCTGGTGGACCGGCTCACGCCGACCCAGGTGCGCCGCCTGCGGCTGCTCGTGACCCAGGACGAGGAACTGTCCGAGGTGGCCCAGAGCCTGCCCGCGTCCGGCAGCCGCGCCGAGGAGGCGGTGCCGGACGGGCTGCTGGCGCTCATCGGCAGCATCGAAGGCCCGGCCGACCTGGGGGATGAGCACGACCGGTACATCCGCGAGCGCCTGCGCGAGCGGTTCGGAGACTCGGCGTGACCGTCACCGTGCTCGACACGGGCCCCCTGGTGGCGGCCCTGAACGCCGCGGACCGGCGCCACGCGGAGTGCGCCGGCCTGCTGCGGTCCCTCACCGGCCGCAGGCTGCTCCCCAGCCCCGTGATGACCGAGGTCTGCTGGCTCCTGGAGCGCTGGCCCAAGGTCGAGGCCGCGTTCCTGGAGCAGATCGCGCTGGGGACCTTCGAACTGGTCCACCTGACCCCCGCGGACCTCACCCGGATGGCTGAACTCGTCATCCGCTACGCCGACTTCCCGCTGGGATCGGTCGACGCCTCGGTCATCGCCGTCGCCGAGCGCTTCGGGGTCGAGCGTGTCGCCACCCTCGACCGGCGGCACTTCGGCGTCGTCAGGCCCGTGCACACCACCGCGCTGCAACTTCTCCCGTAGCGGCGCGGGTTACGGCGACACGGAGCCGTCCGGCCGGTACCGTCGGCGAAGGCCTGTGGAGGGGAGCGGCGGTGGGGGTCGAGAGCGACCGGCTGGTGTTCGACTATCTGAGCCGGGTCGGCGACCTGGCGCAGACCGCCATGCCCGCCGCGCAGCGCATGCAGCTCGTCGCGCAACTGCGCAGCGACATCGAGCGGGAGCGGCGCGGCGCGGAGTCCGACGCGGACGTCAAGCGCATCCTCGGGCGCATGGGCAGCCCCGACGAGGTGGTCGAGGCCGCCGCGGGCAAGCCCGGCGCGGAGCGGCGCGAGGAGCCCCCGCCGCCCGCACGGGAGCCGCGGCCGGGGTCGTACGGGCCCTACACGGCCGGGCCCGGTGTGCCGCGGCAGCCGAAGGGCGCGGCCCGGGAGGGCGGCACGGAGGGGCGCGGCGGCCCCCTGTGGTGGCAGGGCGGACCCGGCGGTGGCGGCGGGCGGCCCGGCGAGGAGCTGGACGGGCTGCCGGGCATGACCGGCGGCATCTTCATCCCGGACGACGACGAGGAGCTCGACGCCGTCGGCCGCCCCCTGCCGAAGGACGGGACGGGCGAGGACGAGCCCGCGCCGGAGGAGGCGGGCACGGCCCCCGCCGTCGAGCCCGCGCCCGTGGCGCCCGCCAGGAGGCGCCGCCTGCTGCCCCGGCCGGCGGGCGGCGGCGGGGCGCGCCGCTGGGGCAGCCCCATGCTGCTGATCGCCGCCGCGCTGCTGGTGGGCGGCGCTGCGGTCGGCTCCCTCGTCCCGCTCGGCCTCGGCTGGCTGACGGCGTGGCTGTCGCGCAAGCTCAGCCGCCCGCAGGCCAAGTTCGCGGTGCTGTTCATCCCGGGTGCCTTCGCGGCCGGGATGGTCGTGTGGATCTGGGGCCGCGACGTCGGCAAGTGGGGCAGCCCGATCGCCAAGGGCCAGGTGGGGCAGGCCTTCCAGGACAGCTGGCCGCTCACGCTCCGGCTCGCCGCCGTCGGCACCGCGCTGTATCTGCTGTGGCGCAGCCGCCGGTCGGCGTGACCGGCCCGCGCCCCTTTCCCGGGGCCCGCGCCCCTTCCCCGGGGCCCAGGGCTAGCCCTTCGTGAGGTCCTGCTGGAGTTCGTCGAGCACCTTGCCGGCCGCGGTGTAGCCGATGCCCTGGTACCACAGCTCGTCGTCCACCCGGTGGACCCGGCCCGCGCCGACGGCGGCGAGCCGCTTCCACAGCGGCCCGGTCGTCACCTCCGTCTCCTTGGCGGCCTTGGGGTCGCCGTAGGTGGCGTAGAAGAGGTCGTCGCCGTCCGCCTTGTCGATCTGCTCGGGGCTGACGTCGACGCTGAGCTGGTCGACGTCCTGCGCCGCCGGGCGGCCGAGGCCGACGTCCTTCAGGACGATGCCGATGTAGCTGGCGTTGCCGTACAGCCGGATGTCGGCGCCCTCGACGAAGCGCACCATGCTCACCCGCGTCGCCGCCGCCTTGGTGCTGCCGCCGAGCGCCGCGGTGACCTGGGCGACGTGCTTGTCGTACGCGCGCACCACCGCGGCGGCCTGCGCGGTACGGCCCAGGGCCGCCGCGTGCAGCTGGAAGTTGGCCTTCCAGGGCGCGCCGGTGGACTCGGTCAGCACGGTGGGGGCGATCTTCCGCAGGGCGTCGTAGTGCGCGCCGTCGCGCACCTTGCTGCTGAGGATGAGGTCGGGGTGCAGCGCGGCGACGGCCTCCAGGTTGGGGCTCGCGATGGCGCCGACGTTCGCGATCCCGGCGACCTCGTCCTTCGGCAGGTAGTCGAGGAAGCCGCTGCTGGTGCCCGCGCCGGTCGCCCCGACGGGCTTGACGCCGAGGGTGATCGCCGAGTCCAGCTCGGCGGTGTCGAGCACGACGACACGTTTCGGGTGGTCGGGGACGGTCACCTTGCCCATGGCCGTGTCGACGGTGTGCGTGCCGCCGGACGGCTTCCCGCCGTCGTCCGACGAGGACGAGCAGGCGGTCGCGGTGAGCGCGGCGCAGCACGCGAGGGCGGCGAGCACGGCGGCGGGACGGGCCGGGCGAGTGGGACGGGCGGTGCGGGCGGGGCTGGACGAACGGGCGCTGCTGGTACGGGACATGGCGGTTCTCCGTTCAGGCGTGCCGGTCAGTGGTGCGGGGGCGCGGTGCCGTGCTCGGGTGTGCCGGTCAGTGGTGCGGGGGCGCGGTGCCGTCCTTCGGGGACGCGGGTGCCTGCCAGGGCGCGCCGGGGACCACGAGCGGGTCGCCGGTCACCGGGTCCGGTACGACGACCGACTCCAGCCCGAAGACCTCGCGGACCAGCCCCGCGGTGACCACCTCGGACGGCGGGCCCTCGGCGACGATCCGCCCGGCCTTCATCGCGACCAGGTGGTCGGCGTAGCGGGCGGCCTGGTTGAGGTCGTGCAGGACGGCGACGACCGTACGGCCGCGCTCCCGGTTGAGCCGCCGCACCAGGTCCAGCACCTCGACCTGGTGGGCGATGTCGAGGAAGGTCGTGGGCTCGTCGAGCAGCAGCAGGTCGGTGTCCTGGGCGAGGGCCATCGCGATCCAGGCGCGCTGCCGCTGCCCGCCGGACAGCTCGTCGACCAGCCGGTGGGCGAGGTCCGCGGTCGCGGTGCGCTCCATCGCCTCGGCGACCAGCCGCTCGTCCGATTCCGACCACTGCTGCCACCACTTCTGGTGCGGCTGGCGGCCGCGCGAGACGAGGTCGGCGACGGTGATGCCCTCGGGCGGCACCGGTGACTGCGGCAGCAGTCCCAGGGTGCGGGCGATCTGCCGGGTCGGTACGCGGGCCAGCTCGGCGCCGTCCAGCAGCACCGCGCCCGCGCGCGGCCTGAGCAGCCGGCCGAGCGCCCGCAGCAGCGTGGACTTGCCGCAGGCGTTGGGGCCGACGATGACGGTGACCTGCCCGTCCGGGATCTCCAGGTCGAGACCCTCGACGACGGTCCGTTCCTCGTACGACAGCGTCAGCGCGCGGGCGGCGAGCCGGTTGCGGGGCGGTCCTGCCGCCTCCGGCCGCGCGGCGGGGACGAGGGCGGGGGCGGCGGTCGCCGCGGGCTCTGGGGTCGTCATGACGGATCTCCGGAACGGCTGCGGCTGCGCACGATCAGCCACATCAGACAGGGCGCGCCGACCGCGGCGGTCATCACGCCGACGGGCAGCTCGGTCGGCGAGAAGAGCTTGCGGGCCAGCAGGTCGGCGACCACCACGATGAGCGCGCCGGTCAGCGCGGAGGCCAGCAGCGGGATCTGCGCGGAACGCGTCAGGCGGCGGGCGATCTGCGGCGCGAGCAGCGCGACGAAGTCGACCGGGCCCGCCGCCCCGGTCGCCACCGAGGCGAGGACGACGCCCAGGGTGACCAGGCCGAGGCGGATACGGCCCAGCCGCACCCCGAGCGCGGTCGCGGTGTCGTCGTCGAAGGACACGGTGCGCTGCGCCCGCGCCGCCCACAGCGCGCACGGCAGCGCGACGAGCAGCACCAGCGCGAGCGGCCGCGCCTCGTCGTAACCGCGGCCGTTGAGCGAGCCGGTCAGCCACACCTTGGCCTGCTGGGCGACCAGGTAGTCGCCCTTGGTCATGAACAGCTGGGTGATCGACGACAGCGCGACGGAGAAGCCGATGCCGATCAGCACGAAGCGCGACGCGTGCAGCCCGCGCCGCCACGCGAAGAGGTAGACGAGCGCGGCCGCCCCGAGCCCGCCGGCGACCGACAGGTAGGGCAGCGCGGTGTACGACGTCACCCCGTACGTCATCGCGGCGACCGTGAGCGCGCCCGCGCCGTGGGTGACGCCGATGACGTCGGGGCTGGCGAGCGGGTTGCGCGCGACCGTCTGGATCAGCGCGCCGGACACGCCGAACGCCGCGCCGACCAGCAGGCCGAGCACCAGCCGCGGTTCGCGCAGCTCGCCGACCACCAGCTCGTCGGGGCTGGGGCGGCCCAGCACGACCTTCAGCACCTCGCCGGGCGCCACGAAGGACTCGCCGACGCACAGGTAGGCCACGCACGCGCCCGCCAGCAGCAGCGCCAGCACGCCTGTGACGGCGAGCGAGCGCCGGTGCACCAGGAAGGAGCCGCGCCCGCCGGGGCGGACGACCGTGTAGCCCGCGGGCCGCACGCGGCGGCGGCCCGTGTCCGTCGCGCTCACGCCGCCACCACCGCCCGGCGCCGCACCAGCGCCACCAGGAACGGCACCCCGATGAGCGCCGTCATCACCGCGACCGGCACCTCGGACGGCGGGAAGACGATCCGCCCCACCACGTCCGAGACCAGGATCATGACCGGGCCCAGCAGCAGCGCCATGGGCAGCACCCAGCGGTGCGCGGTGCCGACCAGCGCCCGCGCCAGGTGCGGGACGGCCAGCCCCACGAAGGCGATCGGCCCGGCGGCCGCGACCGCGGCGCCGGTCAGCACCGTCGCCCCCAGCGCCCCGAGCAGCCGCAGCAGCGCCACGTTCTGCCCCAGGCCCTTGGCGACGTCCTCGCCGAGCGCGAGCGCGTCCAGCCCGCGGGCCATCGCCAGCACCAGCAGCAGCCCGGCCAGCAGGAAGGGCCAGATCATCCCGATGATGTGGGTGTCCCGCCCGGACAGCGAACCGACCTGCCAGAAGCGGTACGTCTCCAGCGTCTGCGCGTCCGTCGTCAGCACCCCGGAGACGATCGAGGTCAGGAACGCGTTCATGGCCGCGCCCGCGAGCGCCAGTTTCACCGGCGACGCCCCGCCCCGGCCGCGCGCGGCGATCGCGTACACGGCGACGGCGGCGGCTCCGGCGCCCGCGAAGGCGAACCAGACGTAGCCGCTGAGCGTGCCCACCCCGGCGTACGCGATGGCGCACACCACGCCGAGCGACGCGCCCTGGCTCACGCCGAGGATGCCGGGCTCGGCGATCGGGTTGCGGGTGATGCCCTGCATGACGACTCCGGCGACCGCGAGGGCCGCCCCGACCATGATCCCGATGACCGTGCGCGGCACCCGCAGGCTGCGGACCACCTCGGCGTTCTGGCTCGTGCCGCCGTGCAGCAGCGCGTCCAGCACCTGGTCCGGGGGTATCGCGCGGCTCCCGACGGCCAGGCTGAGCAGCACGGCGAGCAGCAGGGCCACCGCCGCCGCGGCCATCCAGCCGGTGCGGCGACGCAAGGGCATGACGAGCGGTCCTCCGGAAAGCGGCGACCGTCGGACGCCGGGCATGAATTAGCTTAGGCTGCGCTAACTATACGCCCAGGCCAGGTCACCTCAGGGGTGAGGTTGACCCGTCAGGTGACAATGGGTGCCGTGACCACTGAGACCACTGATCTGCGCTCCGTGCCCTCGACCGCGGTGCCCTCGGCCGCGCCGGCCCTCACGGTCGGCTTCGACCTCGACATGACGCTGATCGACTCCCGGCCCGGGATCAAGGCCGTGTACGACCGGCTCGCGGCGGAGACCGGTGTGTTCATCGACTCCGACCTCGCCGTCACGCGGCTGGGACCGCCGCTGGACGAGGAGCTGGCCCACTGGTTCCCGGCCGAGCGCGTGCCGGAGATGGCCGACCGCTACCGCGAGCTGTACCCGCACCACGCCATCGCCCCCACCCCGGCGATGCCCGGCGCCGTGGAGGCGGTGGCGGCCGTCCGGGCGGCGGGCGGCCGCCCGGTGGTGGTGACCGCGAAGTACGGCCCCAACGCCGAGCTGCACCTCGCGCACGTGGGCATCGAGGCGGAGCTGCGCGGCTGGCTGTGGGCGGAGGCCAAGGCCGAGGCGCTGCTCGAATGGGGCGCCGGCATCTACGTCGGCGACCACACCGGTGACGTGCGGGGAGCGCGCGCGGCGGGCGCGCTCTCCGTGGCGGTGGCCACCGGGCCGTGCAGCGCGGCGGAGCTGCGGGCGGCGGGGGCCGACGTCGTACTCGCCGACCTCGGTGATTTTCCCGGCTGGCTGGCCGCCCACACCTCCGCGGCGGCCTGACCGCCGGATTCACGCCTGTGGGTGACCCGTCAGGCCTGCGGGTGACTCTCGGGCCGCCGCTGCGCCAGCGCCGACCGCAGCAGCCCCAGCAGTGACAGCGCCAGCCCCACCCCCATCAGCATCGAGACGAAGTACGCGGGTGTCGGCAGCCGGTGGGTGCCCAGCAGCAGCGGGGCGACCGTGGCGAGGGTGCCGACCGCGCCGACCATGAAGACGACGGCGCCGGTCCTGACGAGCAGGTCGCCCGCGCCCCTGGTTTGTTTGCTCACCGGACAAGGGTAGGTCCGTTGCGTGAGGCGCGGGGGAACGGTGCCTCGCCGTCTTGTCACACGGCATCTGGCCATTAGCCTTGGTGTCGGCGGGTCTCCGGTGGGCCCGCTGCTGTCTTATCCAGAGCAGTTTCGAGCAATATCGAGCAATGAGGACGAGGTCGGACGTGCCTACCGGCAAGGTCAAGTGGTTCAACAGCGAGAAGGGCTTCGGCTTTCTCTCCCGCGACGACGGCGGCGATGTCTTCGTGCACTCCTCCGTGCTGCCCGACGGGGTCGCCTCGCTCAAGCCCGGCCAGCGCGTGGAATTCGGTGTCGTCGCCGGCCAGCGCGGCGACCAGGCGCTGTCCGTGACATTGCTGGACCCCACGCCCTCCGTCGCCGCGGCCCAGCGCCGCAAGCCCGACGAGCTCCTGCCCATCGTGCAGGACCTCACCACACTGCTCGAAGACGTCGCCCGCTCGCTCCAGCGCGGCCGCTATCCCGACAAGGCGCACGGCCACAAGATCGCGTCCGTGCTGCGCGTCGTGGCCGACCAGCTGGACGTATAGCCGACAAAAGGCGGCGCCTTACCGGAGGATCGAACTCCGGTAAGGCGCCGCCGTTTTCCGCCGAATCCCGGCCGGCCGTCCGCGGGCTCCGCGGGCGGCCGCTTGCCGGGATAGCCGGAATTTCAGAAAGCGAGCGCGTCCGCGCCGAGCGCCGGCACGAGTCCTTCGGCCGCCGCACGCGTCAGCAGACCGCGTACGGCCGCGTAACCGGCCTCGCCCAAATCCGCTGTGAATTCGTTCACATACAGCCCGATGTGCTGGTCGGCGACCGCCGGATCCATCTCCTGCGAATGCGCGAGCACATACCCGCGGGACGCCGCCGGGTCGTCCCACGCCATCCGCACCGACGTGCGCGCGGCCTCGGCGAGCGCGTGCAGCCGCTTCTTGCCCAGCGAGCGGCGCGCGATGATCGCGCCCAGCGGGATCGGCAGCCCGGTCGTGCCCTCCCAGTGCTCGCCCATGTCGGCGAGCTTGTGCAGCCCGTAGTTCTGGTAGATGAAGCGCGCCTCGTGGATCACCAGGCCCGCGTCCACCCGGCCGTCCCGCACCGCCGGCATGATCTCGTGGAAGGGCATCACCACGATCTCCCCGACGCCGCCGGGCACCTCGGCCGCCGCCCACAGCCGGAAGAGCAGGTAGGCCGTCGACTTCTCGCTCGGCACCGCCACCGTCTTCCCCGACAGGTCGGTGCCCGGCTCCCGGGTGAGCACCAGCGGCCCGCAGCCGCGCCCCAGCGCCCCGCCGCAGGGCAGCAGCGCCCAGTCGTCCAGCACCCACGGCAGCACCGCGTAGGAGACCTTCAGGACGTCGAACTCGCCGCGCTCGGCCATCCCGTTGGTGATGTCGATGTCCGCGAACGTCACGTCCAGCGGCGGCGCGTCCGGCACCAGGCCGTGCGCCCAGGCGTGGAAGACGAAGGTGTCGTTCGGGCACGGGGAGTAGGCGATCCTCAGTGCCTCTGGGCCGTCCCCGGGGCCGTTCCCGGCGCCGGGGTTCCCGCCGGGAAGGGGAGTGGGCGTGCGGTCGTCCGCGCCGCTGCTAGCTGTCGTCATGTCCTGCCTCAACCTCCAGTACACCGGGGAGCGTCCCGAACGCCGCCGTCAGCGCCGCCAGCGCGTCGCCGATCCGCCAGGCCGCGCGGTCGCGCGGGCCCACGGCGTTGGAGATCCCGCGGATCTCCAGCACGGGTATCTCCAGATACGCCGCCGCCTCCGCCACCCCGAAGCCCTCCATGCCCTCGGCCACCGCGCCCGGGTGACGGGACGCCAGCTCGGCGGCACGTTCACCCGTACCGGTGACCGTGCTGACCGTCAGCACCGGTCCGTAGGCGGCGCCGAGCGCGTCCGCGACCGCCCGGCTCAGCGGTGCGGGCGGGCGGTGCTCGGAGCGGCCGAAGCCCAGCTCGGCGATCGGGGCGAAGCCCTCGGGGGTCTGCGCGCCGAGGTCCGCGGCCACGATGGACCGCGCCACCGCCAGCGAGCCGACCGGCGCCGCGGGCGCGAAACCGCCGCCGATGCCCGCGCTGACCACCAGGTCCGGGCGGCGGGCGGCGTCCTCCACGAGCAACCGGTACATCGCGGCGGCCGCCGCGGCGGCCGGGCCCGCGCCCACCGTGGCGACGTCGAAGCCGCGCGCGGCCTTCCCGGCGGCGGTCAGGCCCGCGCGCACGGCCTCCCGCTCGGCCTCGACCGCGGTCAGCACCAGGACGCGGCGGCTGCGCCGCGCCATCGGGCTACTGCCCCCGGATCAGGTTGACCTGGATCACCCGGTAGGAGTCCTCGCCGCTGGTGTCGGACGACTCCACGATGTTCAGCGTCACCTGCTTGGCGGTGCTGGTGCCGCCGGTCGTCGGGTCCTGCTGGTTGAACAGCTGCTCGCTGTCCACCGACCAGTACGTCTTGTCCTTCAGCGGCTCCGGCGTCACCAGCGTCGTACCCGACGCGATCAGCCAGCCCTTCTTCGCGATGGACGGGTCCACGCCGATCCGGACCTTGTCGCCGACCGGCACCGTGATGTGGTGCTTGGGGGTCACCTGGAGGCACGCGAGGAAGACGTTCTGTTCGAGCTTCTTGCCGCCGTCGAAGCACTTGTCGGCGGCCTCCGCCTGCACGGTCTTGCCGCCCACCGTCACGGTCGCCATGGCGGTCGGCTTGTCGCAGGCGGTCAGGACGACGAGCCCGAGGGAGAGGGCACCAAGGGTGGTGGCAGTACGGCGAATGCTCATGGCAGGAGGCTACCGGGCGGTCGCCCCCAGCCCGCGCGGGGGTGCGCGTGTCCCGGGGCGTACGCCGTACGGGCGCGCGCCCGGCAACGCGCCGGTCAGACGTACGGCCGGACGCATGTGCGGGGTCCGGAAAGGACCGCTCAGGCGACCCGGGCGCGGGCCGTACCGCCGCGGCGCGCACCGCCCAGCAGCCCGCGGGCCGCCACGCTGAACGCCAGCAGCACCAGCCCCGCCGCGCACCCCATGCCCAGCGGGCCGATCAGCGGCAGCATTATGCCGAGCCCGCCGCCGACCACCCACGACAGCTGGAGCGCGGTCTCGGACCGGGCGAAGGCGGACGTACGCACCAGCTCGGGCACGTCACGCTGGATCAGCGCGTCCAGCGACAGCTTGGCCAGAGCCTGCGAGATACCCGCGACGGCGGTGAGCGTGGCCACCGTGATCAGGCTGTACCAGCCGGCCGCGACCGTGGCCGCGGTCAGCGCGCACAGCAGCACCGTCGCGATGATCACCTCGGGTCCGCGGGCCTTGAGCCAGGCGCCGAGCGCCGTCCCGAACGCGTTTCCGACACCCGCCGCCACACCCACCACGCCCAGCGACATCGCGGGCGTCAGCCCGCCCAGCGGGTGCTCGCGCATCATGAACGCCAGGAACATCGTCAGGAAGCCGGACAGCGACCGCAGCCCCGCGTTGCCCTGCAACGCGTGCAGCACCGACGAGCCGACGCCCAGCAGGCCGGGCTTGCGCCCCGGGATCCCCGCGGGCTCGGGGTCGGCCTCCTCGTCCGCCGACAGCCGCACCCGCTGCTCGCCGCGCGCCGAGTCGACCTTCGACGGCAGCGACAGCGACAGGATCGCGCCGCACAGGAAGACCACGAAGGCGCCGTAGAGCGGCCACTGCGGCCCTATCACGTTCAGCCCCGCGGCGACCGGGGCCGCGACCGCCGTGGCGAGCAGACCCGACAGGGTGACCCGCGAGTTGGCCTTCACCAGCGTCGTACGGGCCGGCAAGAGCCGTGGCACCACCGCGCTGCGCACCACGCCGTACGCCTTGGACGCCACCAGTACGCCCAGCGCCGCCGGATACAGGCCGAGGCCCGCCGTCGAGATGACCCCGGCCATCGTCCAGGCCAGCACCGCGCGGGCCATCATCGCCATCGCCATCGCGGCGCGGCGGCCGTGCTGGAGCCGGTCCAGCAGCGGGCCGATCACCGGCGCCAGCAGCGCGAAGGGCGCCATCGTCACCAGCAGGTACAGCGCCACCCGGCCGCGTGCCTCGCCGCTGGGCACCGAGAAGAACACGGTGCTGGCGAGCGCGACGGTGATCATCATGTCGCCCGCGGAATTCACCGCGTGCAGCTCGATCAGCTTGGCCAGACCAGACTCGCCCGCGCCGCCGGAGCGGGTCGCGCGCCGGATGCGGTGGCCCAGCGCACGGGCGGGTGTGCCCACGGCGTGGCCGAGGGCGCGCCCGGTGCTGCGCACCGGCCCTCGGCCGGCGGTGACGGTTCGTGCCATGTCGCAATCCTGCCCCAATCGGAAGAGAGCTCACCCCCTCCTTTGCGGGCGTGGTGCGCACAGGTACCGTGCGATCACGCAGAATGGGTGGTAACAGGTGCGCCCGAGGACGTTCGGGCAGGGCCGGATGAGGCAGGGAGACCAGGCGTCGAAGCGGTCCACAGGTCCGCTCCGCTGCAACTCCCCGCATCTCCGTCAGGCTCCTTCCCGCCCGCGAGCGCACACGTGAGACGGCGTAGAGAGAGAAACGATTTCTGTGAGTGCAGCGATGCGAAGCCGTACCCCGGACCGCCTGTGCGCCGAGGCGGTCGAGATGGCCAGGGCCGTCACGCTGGAGGCCGCGGGGCCGGAAGCGGTGGGGGAGCACCTGGGTGTCGCCGCGGAGGGCGACCGGGTCGTCACGCACTACTTCGCCTGCACGGAGGCGGCCTACCGCGGCTGGCGGTGGGCCACCACGCTGACCCGGGCCTCCCGCGCCAAGGTCGTCACCATCGACGAAACGGTGCTGCTGCCCGGCGCCGACGCCGTCCTCGCGCCCGAGTGGGTGCCGTGGAGCGAACGGCTGCGGCCCGGTGACATGGGGCCGGGCGACCTGCTGCCGACCGAGGCCGACGACCTGCGCCTGGAACCGGGCTGGACGGGCGAGGACGAGCCGCGCGGCGCCGTCGCCGAGCA
>NZ_JBSGHL010000070.1:0-46066 GCF_053604375.1 Streptomyces sp. NPDC004031
GGCGGCTGCTGGCGCCGTCATCGCGTGAGGTGTCCGGTCCTGAGATCGGCCAGGAATATCGCGAAGTTGGCGGCCGTGAAGCAGAGCTTCGGGCCCCGGCCTCAGACCGAGCGCTGGTAGGAGCGGAAGGTGCGGGTGGACAGCCACACCGCCGCTACCGCGAGGGCGAGCAGCGCGCCGCCCCGGCCGAGCACCACGCCCCAGTCGGGGTGCTGCGCCATCGCCGAACGGCCCGCGACCAGGGCCCAGTTGACGGGGTTGGCGGCGGCGACGTGCCGCATCCAGGACGGCATCAGCGCGGGCGCCATGAACGCCGAGGACAGGAAGGTCAGCGGCAGCAGCAGGAAGGAGTTGATGCCGATGATGCTCTCGCGCTGCCGCACCAGCATGCCGACCGCGTTGGACGCGGCGCCGAACACCGTGCCGAGCAGCACCGAGGCGGCCAGCAGCACCAGCAGTCCGGCCGCGCCGCCCGGGTAGTCGGCCCCACCGAGCTTGCCGAGCAGGACGATCAGCACCGACTGCAGGGCCGTGGTCAGGGCCTGCTGCACGACGTTGGCGTTCATCAGCGCCGCCCGGCTGACCGGTGTGGTCAGGTAGCGGTTGAGGGTGCCGCGCTCGATCTCCTCCAACGTGCCCATCCCGGCCCACATGTTGGAGGACACCGCGCTCATCACGACGACGCCGGGCACCAGGTAGTCCAGGTACGACCCGCCGCCGAAGCCGGGCAGCTCGACGACCCTGCGGAAGAGGGAGCCGAACAGGAAGAGCCAGATGACCGGTTGGACGAGCGTGATGACCAGGACGACCGGCTGCCGCATGATCGCCGTGAGGTGGCGCCGCGTCATGTACCAGGTCTGGTAGGCGGTTTCGGTGCTCATGCGGCCTTCTCCCCGGTGTCCGTCGCGCCTGTTGCCCTGGTGACGTCGTCCTTCGGACGGCCGCCCGCGTCGGCGTCGGCGAACCGCCGTCCCGCGTACCGCAGATAGACGTCGTCGAGCGAGGGGCGGGCCACCGTGACGGAGGCGACCGTCGCGCCCTGCTGCTCCAGCGCGGCCAGCACCTGCGGTACGGCGGCGGGTCCGTCGTCGGCGCGGGCGCTCAGCCGCCGGCCCTCGACCGTCACGTCGCGTACCGCGGTGAACTCCCCGAGCGCGGTGGCCAGCAGCCGGGCGTCCACCTCGCCGGGCGCGCCGCGCAGTTCCACATGGACGGCGTCGCCGCGCAGTTCGCCCTTCAGCGCGTCGGGGGTGCCCTCGGCGACGACCCGGCCGCAGTCGACGATCGCGATGCGCTCGGCGAGCCGGTCGGCCTCCTCCAGGTAGTGCGTGGTGAGCAGGATCGTGAGGCCCTCGTCACCGGCCAGCCGGGCTATCTCCTCCCACATCGCGCCGCGCGCCTCCGGGTCCAGCCCGGTCGTCGGCTCGTCGAGGAAGAGCACCCGCGGGCGGTGGACGAGGCCGAGCGCCACGTCCAGCCGGCGCTGCATGCCGCCGGAGTACGTCCGCACCTGGCGCCCGCCGGCCTCCACGAGGTCGAAGCGGTCGAGGAGTTCGTCGGCGCGGCGGGCGAGGGCGGGGCCGCGCATGCCGTACAGCCGCCCCTGGAGCAGCAGGTTCTCCCGCCCGGTGGCGACCGGTTCGGCGCCGGACTTCTGGGCGACGACGCCGATGGCGCGCCGCACCCGGTCCGGGTGGCGCAGCGCGTCGTGCCCGGCGACCAGGGCGGTGCCGGAGTCCGGGCGGGCGAGCGTGGTGAGGATCTTGACGGTGGTGGACTTGCCGGCGCCGTTGGGGCCGAGCAGCCCGAAGACGGTGCCCGCGGCGACGGTGACGCCCATGCCGTCGAGGGCGGTCACCCCGCCGGGGTAGGTCTTGGTGAGCCCGGCCGCCTCGACGGCGGGCGCTGCGGTGGTCATGAGGGGGTGTCCTCCGGGTCGTCGGTCGTGGAGCGGGGCGCGGCGGCGGGGGCGGCGCCGGGTGCTTCGGCCGCGCCCGCGTCGGCCTCGGCCTCCGCGTCGCGGAACTGCTCTTCGAAGCGCTGCCAGTCCTCCGGCGGGGCGCCCGTGTCGTGCCAGGCGCGCCATTCGTCCAGGCCGGACAGCCGGCCCGCGGCCACCTCGGCGAGCAACTCGCGGATCCAGGCGGCCTCGGCCTCGCGCATACGGGCCTGGTACTCGGTCTCGATCAGGAACAGCCGCGGCAGCTCGGCGCCCAGCTTGACCAGCACCCCGCGCAGCGCGGCGGCCTGCACCTCCTGTGCCGCGGCGCGCTCGGCCAGCAGCTCGGCGGCCTCGTCCGGGTGCAGGGCGCCGATGAGGGAGAGCGCGGCCTCGAAGCCGGGGTACTCCTGCGCGGGCACCGCGACGAGGTCGGCGAGCCAGTCGTGGGCCTCGGTGCGGCCCTCCTCGGTGAGGCCGTAGAGCGTCCGCTCGGGCCGGTTGCCCTGCCGCTGGACGCCCGCGACCTCGACGAAGCCGTGCTTCTCCAGGTTCTGGACCACCGTGTAGAGGGAGCCGTAGTTGATCTTGATGCTGGATTCCTTGCCGCGCTGCCGCAGCAGCCTGGCGATCTCGTACGGGTGCATCGGCCGCTCGCCGAGAAACACCATGACCGCCAGGGCCAGCGGGTTGGACAGCTTGCGCCGTTTCGCCACCGCGTTCATCCCCGTCACTGCTCGTTGCCCGTTGCCGTATATCCGGCGCCGAACATATCGCGTCCGACAGTCGCGAGCAAGGCGATGTATCGCGAATTTCCGGAGCAGCGTACAGCGCGATTCGCCGCCCGCCGCCGGGCCGGAGAGGGCCTGCGATGGGCGGCCCGCGGCCGGACGGCGGCGCGTGAGGACTTCGGCCCGCGACGGACACGGACGCGTGATGCGGCGGAAACACCCCGTGCCTAATTTCTGTCGCTCGACAGGAACACCGGACGACACACCCGACAGGGGGCCCGGCCATGACCACCAGCAGACCGCCCGCCGTCCAGGCGCGGCCGCCGCAGGACCCGCGGCCGGCCACACCCGCCGCCACCGGTCCGGGCGGCGACACCGCCGGGCTCGCGGACTTCGGCTACCGCCAGGAACTGCACCGCAGCCTCGGCCGCTACGCGTCCTTCGCCGCCGGCTTCTCCTTCATCTCCGTCCTGACCACCGTCTTCCAGTTCTTCGCCTTCGGTTACTCCTTCGGCGGCCCGCGCTTCTTCTGGACCTGGCCCGCCGTCCTGATCGGCCAGCTGCTCGTCGCCGCGTGCTTCGCCGAACTCGCCGCCCGCTACCCGATCTCCGGCGCCGTCTACCAGTGGTCGAGCCGGCTCAGCAACGCCGTCTTCGGCTGGTACGCGGGCTGGATCATGGTGCTCGGGCAGATCGTGGTCGTCGCCGCGGCCGCGCTCGCCCTCCAGGTGGTGCTGCCGGCCGTCTGGTCCGGCTTCCAGATCATCGGCACGGACACCTCACCGGTGTCGTCGGACGGCGCGGCGAACGCGGCCCTGCTCGGCATCGTCCTGCTCGCCCTCACCACCGCGGTCAACCTGCTGGACAACAAGGTCATGTCGGTGGTCAACCGGGTCGGCGTCACCGCCGAGATCGTCGGCGCGGTGCTCATCGTCGTCCTGCTGCTCACGCACGCCGACCGCTCGCCGTCCGTCACCGTGCACAGCGGGGGCGGCGGATCCGCCCTGCTGGTCGGGTCGTTCGCGGCCGCGTACGTGATGATCGGCTTCGACAGCGCGGGCGAGATGAGCGAGGAGACCCGGCATCCCCGGCGGGTCGCGCCGCGCACCATCCTCACCGCGCTCGCCGCGGCCGGGGTGCTCGCCTCCCTGCTGGTCCTCGCCGCCCTGCTCGCCGCGCCCAGCCTCACCGACGGGCGGCTCGGCACGGACGGGCTGTCCTACGTCCTCACCAGCCGGCTCGGCGGCGGACTCGGGCGTGTCCTGCTGTGCGACGTGGCACTCGCGGTGGCCGTCGCCACGCTGGCCATCCAGACGTCCGCGACCCGCATGCTCTTCTCCATGGCGCGGGACCGGGCACTGCCCCTCTCCCCCGCGCTCGCCCGGGTCTCCCCGCGCACCGGACAGCCCGCCGTGCCCGCGCTCGTCGTCGGCGTCCTCTCCGCCGCGCTGCTGCTCATCGCGTTCGCGTCGCCGGACGCGTGGCTGGCGATCGGGACGACGTGCATCGTCATGCTCTACCTGGCGTACTCGATGGTGACCGGCCCGCAACTGCTGCGGCGGCTGCGGGCGCCGCTCCCGCCGGTGACGGACGAGTCCGGCGCCCCCGCGTTCTCGCTCGGCCGCTGGGGCGTCCCGGTCAACGCCGCGGCCCTCGTGTACGGCCTCGCGATGACCGTGAACCTCGCGTGGCCGCGCCCCGCCGTCTACGACCCGTCGGGCGGCCACTGGTACTTCCGCTGGTTCACCCTGCTCTTCCTCGCCGCCGCGCTCGCGCTGGGCGCGGCCTTCCGCCTCTTCCGCCGCGTCTCCGCTTCTTGAGCCGAGGCCGCTCCGGACTGCCTCTTACGGTGGCCTCGCGCCCTTCCCACCGTCGTGGCTGGTCGCGCAGTTCCCCGCGCCCCTGACAAACGAGTGCCCTCGCACATACCGCGCAGGGCACACCAGGGGCGCGTGGGGGCACCTCCCAGGCGGAGCCTGGGGGAGAACTGCGCGCGCAACCCCCACCGGCAGAAGGTCGCGCACTCAGCGCAAGTGGCACCCCGGAGCGAAAGGGGCGCGGGGAACTGCGCGACAAGCCCCCCACCGGCAGAAGGTCGCGCGGGCCACCGCAAGTGGCACCCCGGAGCGAAAGGGGCGCGGGGAACTGCGCGACCAGCCCACCACCGGCAGAAGGTCGCGCGGGCCACCGCGAGGGGCGGGAACGGGGCGTACCCGGCAAGCTCAGGGGCAGCCGGAGATGCAGCCGGCGAGGCGTAGCGCGGCGTCCGCCGTGGCGGCGGGGAAGTCGGCGGCCGCGCGGGCGCGGGGCGCGAGGATCACGCCCTCGATGAGGGCGAAGAGCAGGTCCGCGCGCAGGGCGAGGTCGTCCGGGGGGAGGGCGGCGCCCACCGCGGTCGCGGCCAGCAGGGCCGCGTAGGCCCCCCGCAGCCGGCCCCGCGCGGAGCGGAACGCGGCGAACCGTTCGTCGCGTACCTCGGGCAGCAGGTAGAGGGCGCCGAGGTTGTGGGGCCCGGCGCACAGCAGCTCGACGTCGGCGCGGCACAGTTCCCACAGCCGCCGCTCGGCGGGGCGTTCCCGGTCGGCCAGCAGGGATTCGGCGAGGGCGAGGGACGGCGTGACCGTGCCCTCCAGCAGTTCCGCGAGCAGCTCTTCCTTGCCGCTGACGTAGTGGTACATGGTCGCCTGCCGCATGCCGGCCCGTTCGGCGACGGCCCGTGTGGTGGTGGCGGTGTAGCCGCGGGTCGTGAAGAGTTCGCCCGCTGCGGCGAGCAGTTCCTGCCGCGGGGTGAGCCCGCTGTCGGGGCGGGCCTGTGCGCGGGGACGCCCGACGCGCCTCCCGCGTCCGCCCGTGCTGCCGCCGGCACCCGGCTCCGTACCGCTCACGCCGCGATCGTCGCACAGGCGCGGGCCTCCCCCCGTACCGGGCGGGTGCGGTGAGGAGCCGGTAACCCGGGTGCAACGCGCGGGCAATCGCGCGGAATCCGCCCCCGCCTAATTTCTGTCGCACGACAGAAACTGGAGGTGCGGCGTGGCGGCAGGGGCGACAGGGACGACGTACGGCGCGCGGGACCACGCGCGGGCGCAGCAGGGCCGGCGGACGGCGGCGATGCCGCTGGTGCCCGCGCCGGACGGGCTGGTGTGGGCGGAGACCGTCGCGGGCGGCAACTACACCCACAGGGCGCTGGCCCGCGGCACCGAGCTGCGGCTCGCCGACCCGACCGGCACCGCGTGCGCGCACGTGCTGCTCTTCGTCACCGGTAGCCCGTGGGAGCGGCTGAACGTCGCCGACACGGTGAAGGTGCAGTGGAACGCCTACCTCGGCGCGGGCCGGCTGCTGCTGTCCGACCAGGGCCGGGTGCTGGCCTCCCTCGTGGCCGACACCAGCGGGCGGCACGACACGCTGTGCGGTACGTCCACGGCGGTGCGCAACACCGCGCGCTACGGGGACGGTTCGCCACAGGGCGGCACCCCGGCGGGGCGGGAGCTGTTCACGCTGGCCGCCGCGAAGCAGGGGCTGGAGCCGCGCGATCTGCCGCCGTCGCTGTCGTTCTTCCAGGGCGTGCGCGTCGACGCCGACGGATCACTGGAGTTCACCGGTTCCGCGGGCCCCGGCACGGCGGTGACGCTGCGCGCGGAGATGCCGCTGACGGTGCTGCTGGCCAACGTGCCGCATCCGCTGGACCCCCATCCGTCGTACGTGTGCGGCCCGTTGGAGGTCACCGCCCGGCCGGGGCGGCCGACCGGGCCGGGCGATCCGCTGTGGGACGACACCCCGGAGGGCCGCCGCGCCTTCCAGAACACCGCCGACCACCTGACCGCGAAGGGGCTGTGATGACCTCGGCAACCTCCACGACGACCGCCACCGTCGCCGCCCGCGCGCCCTGGTCCGCGGTGGTGCCCGCGGGCGGGCTGCTGACGATCACCGACCTGCACGGCAACCAGGCGGTGGACTTCCTGGTCTACGACGCCGCCGACACCGCGGTCCGCTACAGCGCCCCGGACACCCTCCAGGCGCAGGGCGGCATCTTCCTGACCACCGGCAGCGTCCTGATGTCCAACGAGCACACCCCGCTGATGACGGTCACGGCCGACAGCTGCGGCGGGCACGACACGATCGCCGGGGCCTGCTCGAAGGAGTCCAACACCCTGCGCTACGGCCACCACACCTGGTCGCAGCACGCCTGCGCCGACAACTTCCTGGCCGAGGGCGCCCGTTGGGGCCTCGGCAAACGCGACCTGGTCAGCAACGTCAACTGGTACATGAACGTCCCCGTCGAGGACGACGGCACCCTCGGCATCGTCGACGGCCGCTCGGCCGCGGGGCTCGCCGTCACCCTGCGGGCCGAGCGCGACGTGCTGGTGCTGGTCTCCAACTGCCCGCAGATCAACAACCCCTGCAACGGCTTCGACCCGACACCGGTACGGATGACGGTCACCGCACCGGAGGCGGCCCGATGAGCTTCGACACCCTGCTGGTCGCCAACCGCGGCGAGATCGCCGCCCGGGTACTGCGCACCGCGCGCCGCACGGGCCTGCGGACCGTCGCGGTCTTCTCCGACCCGGACCGCGGCGCCCCGCACGTCCACCTCGCCGACACCGCCGTACGGTTGGGGCCCGCGCCCGCCAAGGAGAGCTACCTCGACGCGGACGCGGTGCTCGCCGCCGCACGCGAGAGCGGGGCGGGCGCGGTGCACCCCGGTTACGGATTCCTGTCCGAGGACGCGGACTTCGCGCGCCGCTGCGAGGCCGCCGGACTCGTCTTCGTCGGACCCGAACCGCGGCACCTGGAGGTCTTCGGCGCCAAGCACACCGCACGGGCCGCCGCCGAGGCCGCCGGTGTGCCCCTGCTCCCGGGTACGGGACTGCTGCCGGACCTGGACGCCGCGCTCGCCGCCGCCGGGGACCTCGGCTACCCGGTGATGCTCAAGGCCACCGGCGGCGGGGGCGGCATCGGCATGCGGGCCTGCCGCACCCCCGCCGAACTGGCCGCCGCCTGGGAGCCGGTGGAACGCGCCGCGGCGGCGGGCTTCTCCTCCGCCGGGCTCTTCCTGGAGCGCCTGGTCGAACGCGCCCGGCACGTCGAGGTGCAGGTCTTCGGCGACGGCCGCGGCGGGGTCACCGTGCTCGGCGACCGCGACTGCTCCCTCCAGCGGCGCCACCAGAAGGTGCTCGAAGAGGCCCCGGCGCCCGGCCTGCCCGCCGCGCTGCGCGAGCAACTGGGGATAAGCGCCCGCGCGTTGTGCGCCTCGGTCGGCTACCGCTCGGCCGGGACGGTGGAGTTCGTGTACGACGCGGCACGCGAGGAGGCGTACTTCCTGGAGGTCAACACCCGCCTCCAGGTGGAGCACCCGGTGACCGAGGAGACCTACGGCGTCGACCTCGTGGAGTGGATGCTGCGGCTGGCCCGTGACGGCGAGGCGCCCGGCGAGGCACCCCGGCCGTCCGGCCACGCGGTGGAGGCGCGCGTCTACGCCGAGGACCCGGCACGCGGCCACCGGCCCAGCGCCGGGGTGCTCACCCGGGTGGAATTCCCGCCGGACGTACGGGTCGACACCTGGGTCGCGACCGGCACCGAGGTCACCACCGCCTACGACCCGATGCTCGCCAAGGTGATCGCGTACGGGGCCGACCGGGAGGCGGCGCTCGCGAAGCTCGCGGACGCGCTCGCGGCCACCCGTGTCGACGGCGTCGAGACCAACCTCGGCCTGCTGCGGGCCGCGCTCGCCGAACCCGCGCTGCGGGCCGCCACGCACCACACCGCGACGCTGGAGGACGTCACCGACCCCACCCGGCGGATCGACGTCGTACGCGCCGGGACCCTCACCACCGTCCAGGACTGGCCGGGCCGCACCGGCCTGTGGCACGTCGGGGTGCCGCCCTGCGGGCCGATGGACGACCTGTCCTTCCGGCTCGGCAACACCGCGCTGGGCAACGGCGAAGGCGCCGCCGGGCTCGAATGCACCCTCCAGGGACCGGCGTTGCGCTTCAGCCACGCCACCACCGTGTGCGTCACGGGCGCGCCCGCACCCGTGACGGTGGACGGCGAGCCGGTGCCGCAGTGGGAGCCGGTCACCGTACCGGCCGGCGGCCTGCTGGACGTCGGCGCGCCCCACGAGGCGGGCCTGCGCACCTACGTGCTCCTCGCCGGGGGGCTCGACGTGCCGCCCTACCTCGGCAGCGCCGCGACGTTCACCCTCGGCCGCTTCGGCGGGCACGGCGGGCGGGCGCTGCGCACCGCCGACGTCCTGCACGGCGGCGCCGCCACCGCGGACGGCACGCCCGTGGCGCCCGCGCGGCGCCCCGCGATCGGCACCGCGTGGGAGATCGGCGCGGTCGAAGGGCCGCACGCGGCACCGGAGTTCTTCACCGAGCAGGACATCACCGACTTCTACGCGGCCGACTGGAGCGTGCACTTCAACTCCGCGCGCACCGGGGTACGGCTCGTCGGCCCCAAGCCGCGCTGGGCACGCACCGACGGCGGCGAGGCGGGCCTGCACCCGTCCAACATCCACGACACGCCCTACGCGGTCGGCGCCGTCGACTTCACCGGCGACATGCCGGTGCTGCTCGGACCGGACGGGCCCTCGCTCGGCGGCTTCGTGTGCCCCGCCACCGTGGTCACCGGGCAACGCTGGAAGCTCGGCCAGCTGCGGCCCGGCGACACGGTGCGGTTCGTGCCCGTCACCGAGGACGCGGCCGCGGGGCTGCGGGCCGCACCCGCCGCGGCCCCCGTCGCGTGCCGCCCGGTGCTCGGCGACGGCGGTGTCCTCGGCCGCACCGAGCCCGGCGACGGCGGCCCCGCCGTCACGTACCGGCGCAGCGGCGACGACAACCTGCTCGTCGAGTACGGGCCCATGCAACTGGACCTCGCCCTGCGCATGCGGGTGCACGCGCTCGCCGAACACCTCACCGCGCGGCGGCTGCCCGGTGTCGTCGACCTCACGCCCGGTATCCGCTCGCTCCAGATCCACGTCGATCCCGACGTCCTGCCCACCGGCAAACTCCTCGACCTCGTCCGCGAGGCCGAGGAGCAACTCCCCGCCACCGAACACCTGGTGGTGCCCAGCCGCACCGTCCACCTGCCGCTGTCCTGGGACGACCCCGCGACGCGCGAGGCCATCTCCCGCTACATGGCGGGCGTCCGCGACGACGCGCCCTGGTGCCCGTGGAACATCGAGTTCATCCGGCGGGTCAACGGGCTCGACTCCGTCGACGACGTCTACCGCACCGTCTTCGACGCCGAATACCTGGTGCTGGGCCTCGGCGACGTCTACCTCGGCGCCCCCGTCGCCACACCCCTCGACCCGCGGCACCGCCTCGTCACCACCAAGTACAACCCGGCACGCACCTGGACCGCGGAGAACTCCGTCGGCATCGGCGGGGCCTACCTGTGCGTCTACGGCATGGAAGGGCCCGGCGGCTACCAGTTCGTCGGCCGTACGGTCCAGGTCTGGTCCGGACGCGACGCGGCGGCGGGCACCGCCGAACCGTGGCTGCTGCGCTTCTTCGACCGCATCCGGTGGTATCCCGTCGAGGCCGACGAACTCCTCGACCTGCGGGCCGACATGGCGGCCGGACGGCTGCGACTGCGGGTGGAGGAGGGCGAGTTCGCGCTCGCCGAGCACCAGCGCTTCCTCGCGGAGAACGCGGAGTCCATCGCGGGCTTCCGCGCCCGGCAGGGCGCCGCCTTCGCGGCCGAGCGGGCCGCGTGGGAGACCGCGGGCGAATTCGCGCGGGCCGACTCCGCGGGGGCGGCTCCCGCCGCCGGGCTCGCGGAGGAGATCGAGGTGCCGCCGGGCGGCAGCGTCGTCGAGGCGGAGTTCGCGGCGGGGGTGTGGCGGGTCGCCGTCCGCGAGGGCGACTGCGTCGCGGCGGGGCAGCACCTTGTCACGCTGGAGGCGATGAAGATGGAGTCCCCGATGGCGGCGCCGGTCGCGGGCCGCGTGGCGGCGGTCCACGTCACCCCCGGCGACCAGGTCTCCCCCGGCACACCTTTGCTGACGCTGGCCCCTCTGTGACGCCCCCGGCCATCCGCCTGGGGGCACCGCACCCCTGGATCGTGGCCCCCCGGGGCCGGCCCCAGCCCTCCGGGCTGCCCCGTGCGGTAGTCCCGGGATCATCCCCCGGTGGACGGTTGAGCGCGCAGTTCTCCCCCAGGCTCCGCCTGGGAGGTGCCCCCACGCGCCCCTGGGTTGCCCCACCCGCCCTGCGCAGACCTCTCCCGGGGGCGAGGCCCCACCCGTGGCTGGTCACCCTCCCGCAGAAGGGCGAGCGTTTCAGGGGCGCGTGGGGGTACCTCCCAGGCGAAGCTCTGGGGGAGAACGGAGCGGCCAGCCCCCACCCACGGAAGATCGCGGCACCCGCCGCAAGCGGCACCCCAGGGCGCAAGGGGCGCGAGGAACCGCGCGCGCAACCCACCACCCGCGGAAGATCGCGGCACCCGCCGCAAGCCGCACCCCCGGGCGCAAAGGGGCGCGTGGGGGTACCTCCCAGGCGAAGCTCTGGGGGAGAACGGAGCGGCAACCCACCGCCCGCGGAAGATCGCGGCACCGGCCGCAAGCCGCACCCCGGGGCGCAAGGGGCGCGGGGAACTGCGCGCGCAACCCACCGCCCACGGAAGATCGCGGCACCCGCCGCAAGCGGCACCCCGGGGCGCAAAGAGCGCGGCGAACCGCGCGCAACGCACCACCCACAGACAGCCGCGGCGAGAGCCGCGCGAGGCATGCTCGGAGCGAAAGGCCCACCGATGAGCAGAGCGCAGGCGCGCGTCACCGCGGCGTACCGGCGGATGGAGCAGGCCCGCAGGGCGGACGTGTGGATCGCGTTGCGGCCGGAGGCGGAGGCCGCCGCGGACGCGCGGGAGGTGGACGCCAAGGTCGCGGCGGGGGCCGCGCTGCCGCTGGCCGGGACGGTGCTCGCCGTCAAGGGCAACATCGACGTCGCCGGGCTGCCGACCACCGCGGGCTGCCCCTCCTACGCGTATGTGCCGGAGTGCGACGCGCCCGCGGTGGCAGCGTTGCGCGCGGCCGGCGCGGTGGTGCTGGGCTCCACGAACATGGACCAGTTCGCGACCGGCCTGGTCGGCACCCGCAGCCCCTACGGGCCCGTACCCAGCGTGCTCGCGCCGGAGCGGATCGGCGGCGGGTCGAGTTCGGGCTCGGCCGCGGCGGTCGCGCTCGGCTTCGCCGACATCGCGCTGGGCACCGACACCGCGGGCTCGGGCCGTGTCCCGGCGGCCTTCCAGGGCATCGTGGGCCTCAAGCCGACGCCGGGCCTGGTGCCGACGCGGGGCGTGGTCCCGGCGTGCGCGAGCCTCGACTGCGTGAGCGTCTTCGCCCGGACGCTGCCGGAGGCCCGCCGCGCCCTGGCGCTGCTCGCGAGCCCGGTGCCGCCGCCGCGCCGCCCGGGACCGTGGCGGGTCGCGGTCCCGCGCCCCGGGCAGCTCGGCGAGCTGGACGACGGCTGGGCGGCGGCGTACGACGCGGCAGCCGCGCGGCTCACGGCGGCCGGCGCCGAGCTGCGGACGATCGACCTGACGCCCTTCAGCGAGACGGCCGAGCTGCTGTACGGCGGCGCGTTCGTCGCGGAGCGCTACGCGGCGGTGGGCGCGTTCGTGGAGCGGGGCGGCGCGGACCTGGACCCGACGGTGGCCGGCATCATCCGCGCGGCGCGCGACATCCCGGCGCACCGTCTCGTCGCGGACCGCGAGCGGCTCGCGGACCTGCGGGCCCGCGCGTCCGCCGAGCTGGAGGGCTGCGACGCGCTGCTGCTCCCGACCACGCCGGGCCACCCGACGCTCGCGGAGGTCGCCGCCGACCCGGTGGGCACCAACACCCGGCTCGGCCGCTTCACCAACTCGGCGAACCTGCTGGGCCTATGCGCGGCCGCGGTGCCGGGCGGCACAGTGCGGGGGCGGCCCTTCGGGGTGACGCTGCTCGGCCCGGCGGGCGCGGACGACCGGGTCGCGGAGATCGCCGCGCTGCTGGAGCCGCCGGTGCGGCTCGCGGTGGTGGGCGCGCATCTGTCCGGTCAGCCGCTCAACCCGCAGCTGCTGGCGCTGGGCGCCCGGCTGGCGGAGACGACCGCGACGGCGCCCGTCTACCGGCTGTACGCGCTGGACACCGTGCCGCCCAAGCCGGGTCTGGCACGGGTGGCGGAGGGCGGCGCGCCCGTCGAGGCCGAGGTGTGGGAGCTGTCCCCGGCGGCGCTGGGCGCCCTGGCCGCGGCCCTTCCCCGCCCGATGGCCCTGGGCCGGGTGACCTTGCGCGACGGCACCGAGGCGACCGGTTTCCTCTGCGAGCCCGCCGCTCTGGTCGCCGCCCCGGACATCACCGGGTACGGCGGCTGGCGCGCGTACCTCTCCCGTACCCGGGGCTGAGCCCGCGGTCGCGCGGACCCCGACCGGGTGGCGGTGTCCGCGGGCGACCTGCACCGCCGGGTTCGTCCGCCGTATCCGTACACTGGCGCGACCACAGGCCTCCGGGAGAGGAACATCCGGCTCATGCGTCACCGCACCGCTCTCACCGCTGTCGCGCTCGGCGCGGCGCTCGCCGTCACCGCGCTCAGCGGGTGTTCGTCGGACTCGTCCGGCAAGAAGTCCGACGACGCGAAGGCCACCGCGTCCGGCACCGCCGCCGCGTCCGGCGGGAGCGGTACGCCCTCCGCGAGCGCCTCCGAGAGCAGCAGCCCGCCCGCGAAGCCCGCGCGGACGGTGTCGGGGCACCTGGACTTCACCGGGGCCGCCTCCGGCGGGGCGGACTTCTCCGGCGGGGTGGTGTGCGAGGTCAAGGGCGGCAAGCTCATCGGGGTGACGACGCCGGACGTGCTGGCGAAGAAGCAGATCTTCCCGTCCTTCATCGCCACCACGGCCGACAGCCCCACCCAGGTGGCCCTCTTCAACACCCCGGACGGCACGTCGTACTCGGGCCGGGTGCCGCACTCGCAGGGCGTGACGGCGAAGAAGACGGGCGACACCTGGACGGTGACGGTCGACGGCCTGCAGATCGCCAAGGACTACAGCGGCTCGGGCGCGGTGGTGACCCTCAAGGGCTCCCTGACCTGCACCCGGGTGAGCTGACCCGACGGACCCGGCCCGCCTCACCCGGGTGGGCTGACCGGCGGACCCGGCCCGCCGGTCAGCCCACCGAGGAGTACGCGACGACCCCCCGCAGCAGGCCGTCCACGGCCTTGCGGGCGGTGCGCCGGACGGGGCTGCCCTGCGGGGCGGCCTCGCTGATCTGGCCCAGGACGTCGATGAGCTGCTTGCACCAGCGCACGAAGTCACCGGCGGGCATGTCGGCGTCGCCGAGGACGGCGTCCAGGCCGTGGCCGGAGGCCCAGCGGTAGGCGGGCCACGCGAAGCCGAGGTCGGGCTCGCGCTGGCCGACGCCCTCGGTCTGGTTGATCCGGTGGTCCTCCTCCAGCGCGTCGAGCCGGCCCCAGATGCGGACCATCTCGCCGAGTGCGGCCCGTGCGCCGCCGCTGGGCAGCTTGGGCGTCACCGCGTCGTCGGCCTGCCGGGACTCGTAGACGAGGGCGGAGGCGCACGCGGCCAGTTCCGCCGGATCCAGCGCGTCCCACACGCCGTCCCGCAGGCACTCGCTGGCCAGCAGGTCCAGCTCGCCGTAGAGGCGGGCCAGCCGGCGCCCCTCGGGGGTCACCTGGTCCCCCTCCAGATAGCCCAGCTCGGCGAGCACCGCGCACACCCGGTCGAAGGTGCGGGCGATGGTGTTGGTACGGCCCTCGATACGGCGTTCCAGCTGCTGGGTGTCGCGGCGCAGCCGGTGGTAGCGCTCGGCCCAGCGGGCGTGGTCCTCGCGCTCGTCGCAGCCGTGGCAGGGGTGCGCGCGGATCTCGGCGCGCAGCCGCAGGATCTCGCTGTCGTCCGCGGCGGCCGACCGCTCCTTGCGGCGGTGGTGCGCGGGGGCGGCCCAGCCCGCCGTCCCGGCCTTGCTGCGCATCGCCGAGGCGAGGTCGCGGCGGGACTGCGGGCTGCGCGGGTTGAAGGACTTGGGGATGCGCATCCGGTCCAGCGCCTCGACGGGCACCGGGAAGTCCAGTTGCGCGAGCCGCTTGACCTGCCGTTCGGCGGTAAGCACGAGCGGGCGGGGCCCGTCGTGGTAGACGCCGTCGCGCGGGATGTGCCCGGCGGCCCGGCCGCCGGGGACGCCCGGCTCCAGCACCAGCGCGAGCCCGGCGTACTTGCCCGCGGGGACGTGGATGATGTCGCCGGGCTTGAGCTTCTCCAGCGCCTCCGCCGCGGCGGCGCGGCGCAGCGAGGCGCCCTGCCGCGACAGGTGCGCCTCGCGCTCCTTGAGGTCGCGGCGCAGCGCCATGTACTCGTCGAAGTCGCCGAGGTGGCAGGTCATCGACTCCTTGTAGCCGTCGAGGCCCTCCTCGTTGCGCTGCACCTGCCGGGAGATGCCGACGACGGACCGGTCGGCCTGGAACTGCGCGAAGGACGTCTCCAGCAGCTCGCGCGAGCGGTGCCGCCCGAACTGCCCGACGAGGTTGACGGCCATGTTGTACGACGGCTTGAACGACGAGCGCAGCGGGTACGTCCGCGTCCCGGCCAGGCCCGCGACGGCGCCGGGGTCGAAGCCGCGCTGCCACAGCACCACGGCGTGGCCCTCGACGTCGATGCCGCGCCGCCCGGCGCGGCCGGTGAGCTGGGTGTACTCGCCCGGGGTGATGTCGGCGTGCGTCTCGCCGTTCCACTTCACGAGCTTTTCCAGCACCACTGAGCGGGCCGGCATGTTGATGCCCAGCGCGAGCGTCTCGGTGGCGAAGACCGCCTTGACCAGCCCGGCCGTGAACAGCTCCTCGACGACCTCCTTGAAGGCCGGCAGCATGCCCGCGTGGTGGGCGGCGATACCGCGCTCCAGGCCCTCCAGCCACTCGAAGTAGCCGAGGACGTGCAGATCCTCGTCGGGGATGGCGCGGGTGCGCTCCTCGACGATCGCCCGGACCCGGGCGCGGGCCTCGTCGTTGTTGAGCCGCAGCCCGGCGTACAGGCACTGCTGGACGGCGGCCTCGCAGCCGGCCCGGCTGAAGATGAAGGTGATGGCGGGCAGCAGGCCCTCGGCGTCGAGCCGGTCGATGACCTCGGCGCGGCTGGGCGTCCAGACCCGGCTGCGGGCGCGCCGCTCGCGCTCGCGGTCGGCCTCCCGGCCGCGCTTGGCGCGCGGGTGGTAGGTGCGCTGGTTCTCCATCCGGGCGAGGCGTTCGAGGTCGGCGTTGACCTCGCGGCGCCCGCGGGTGCCCGTGCCGTCGGCCTTCTCCTCGAAGAGGTCGTACATCCGGCGGCCGGCCAGCACGTGCTGCCACAGCGGGACGGGGCGGTGCTCGGAGACGATGACCTGGGTGTCGCCGCGCACGGTGTCGAGCCAGTCGCCGAACTCCTCGGCGTTGGAGACGGTCGCGGACAGCGACACCAGCGTCACGGACTGCGGGAGGTGGATGATCACCTCTTCCCACACCGCGCCGCGGAAGCGGTCGGAGAGGTAGTGCACCTCGTCCATGACCACGTAGCCGAGGCCGTCGAGGGCCGCGGAGCCCGCGTACAGCATGTTGCGCAGCACCTCGGTGGTCATGACGATCACCGGCGCGTCGCCGTTGACGCTGTTGTCGCCGGTGAGCAGGCCCACCTTGTCCGTGCCGTAGCGCTTGGCGAGGTCGTTGTACTTCTGGTTGGACAGCGCCTTGATCGGGGTGGTGTAGAAGCACTTGCGGCCCTCGCGGAGGGCGAGGTGGACGGCGAACTCGCCGACGATGGTCTTGCCGGAGCCGGTGGGGGCGGCGACCAGGACGCCGCTGCCCGCCTCCAGCGCCTCGCAGGCCTCCGTCTGGAACGGGTCGAGGCCGAACTCGTACAGCTCGCGGAACTGCGCGAGCGCGGTGGCGTTCTCCGCGGCACGGCGGCGGCTCGCGGCGTAGCGCTCGGCGGGCGACATCTCGTCGTGGAGATCGCCGGACATCTCGTCGGACTTCTCGTCTGTCATCTCGCTCCTGAGCCTACCCAACGGGACCGACACACCGCGTGATCTTTATCTCCCGCGGAGCACGGTTGCCGGCTCGCGGGGCAGGTGGGGCGTACGGGACGCGGCTCAGACCAGCAGCCGCAGGGCGCCCGGCACCGTCTCGGCGGCCAGCGGCAGCGGGCCCACCCGCTCGCCGTCGGCGTAGGCGGTGACGTCGGCGGCGGCGAGCCGTACCCGGGCGGCGCGGTGCACGGTGACGACCGGGTGCCGCGGGTGCCTGCCGCTGTAGACGAGCGGGAAGACGCGCAGCAGGGTGCGGCGGGTGCAGGGGCCGACGACGCATATGTCGAAGAGCCCGTCGTCCATCTCCGCGTCCGCGCACATGCGCATGCCGCCGCCGTAGGAGGAGCCGTTGCCGACCGCGATGAGGGTGGCGTCCAGCTCGCGCTCGGGGGCGTCGTCGAACTGCACCCGGTAGCGGATGGGACGCAGCGCGGCCAGTTCGGCGAGCATCGCCACGTCGTAGCGGAAGCGGCCGCGGGGCCAGCTCATCCGGTTGCCGCGGTCGTTGACGCGCGAGTCGAAGCCGGTGGCCATGACGGTGCAGAACCAGCGGTCGCCGGTCCGGCCCAGGTCGAGCGGGCGGCTGCGCCCCTCGGTCAGCGCCGCGGCGATGACGGCGCCGGCGGCGGCCGGGTCGCGCACGGGCAGGCCGCAGACCCGGGCGAAGTCGTTGCCGGTGCCCGCGGCGACGACGCCCAGCGGGGTCCCGGTGCCGGCGACGGCCTGGACCGCGAGCGAGACCATGCCGTCGCCGCCGACCGCGACCAGCGCGGCCGTACCGCCGTCTACGGCCTTGCGGGCCTGGTCGAGGGCGTCGGCGGCGTCCGAGCCGACGACGGTGCGGACGGCCAGGCCCGCCGAGCGCAGCGCCTCGGCGGCGGGCGCGGCGGCCCTGGCACCTCGGCCGCGGCCGGAGGTCGGGTTGACGAGAAGGGTGATGTCGCCGGTCACGGGCGGACCCTACCCCGTGTCACCGCTCCGGCGGTACGGGCCGGGTCCGCCGGAGGGCGCCGGTCAGGTGGCGTCGTCGTAGCCGTTGCCGCGCCGGTCGTCGTCCTCGTCGTCGAGCGGCTCGACGGAGCCGACCTGCTCGGGGACGTGGTCCAGGCTGGAGGCCTCGTCCGGGTCGAGCCCGAAGTCGGGGTCGGCGGCGCGGCGGCGGGCCCGGCGCGAGTCGTTGAAGAAGCACACGCCGATCGCGAGGAAGTACAGCAGCACGATGGGCGCGGCCAGCAGGCACATGGTGAGCGGGTCGCCGGTGGGCGTGGCGACCGCGGCGAAGACGGTGATGCCGATGACCATGCCGCGCCACCAGCCGAGCATCCGCTTGCCGGTGACCATGCCGGTGAAGTTCAGCGCGACGAGCGCGAGCGGCAGCTCGAAGGCGAGGCCGAAGACGATGACCAGCCGGACGACCAGGTCGAGGAAGTCGTCCAGCGGCAGCAGGTTGGTGGTGTCGGCCGGCACGAAGCCGATCATGATCCGCGCGGTCTGCGGCAGGATCTCGTACGCCAGCACCGCGCCGCCGAGGAAGAGCGGCACACCCGCGCCGACGAAGCCCAGCGTGTAGCGCTTCTCGTTCTTGTGCAGGCCGGGGGCGAGGAAACCCCACAGCTGGTAGAGCCAGACCGGGGACGCGCCGACCACACCAGCCATCAGCGAGACCTTCAGGGCGATGGAGAAGCCGCCCATCAGACCGCTGACGGTCATCGTGGCGCAGGCGTCGCTGCCCTTGTGGCCCGCCGAGCTGCCGTCGAGGCAGCGGACGTTGTCCGGGATGCGCTGCTGCAGCAGGTGGATGATGTCCTTGTAGAAGAACGCGGCCACGACGGTGACGGCGATGACCGCGAGCACGGACTTGAACAGCCGGTTGCGCAGCTCTCGCAGGTGGTCCGCGAGCGGCATCCGCCCCTCGGGGTCCTTCTGCTGCTTGCGGGCAGTCTTGAGCACCCACGTCCTCGTCTCGTGCGGCAGCCGTCGGCGGTGCTTCTCGGCTTGGTCGTTCGGCTTGGTCGTTCGCTGTCCGGCCCGGCGGCCGGAACCGCCGGGCGGGCGGTCAGCCGGTGGTCGTCGTACGGTCCTCGACCGGGCGGGCGCTGGCGGTGTCGCCGGGCGCGGCCTGGATGGTCTTCGGCGCCGCCTGCTCCTGGGCCGCGGTACCGGGCTGGGCGGCGGGGGTCGGGTCGTCGTTCTTCATGGCCTTGGCCTCGCTCTTGAGGATGCGGGCCGACTTGCCGAGCGACCTGGCCATGTCGGGCAGCTTCTTGGCGCCGAAGAGCAGGACGACGACGAGAAGGATCAGGAGGAGCTCAAGGGGCTTGAGGTTGCCGAGCATGATTCGTCTACCTTCTCACCGGGGGCGGCGGGTCCGTGCGGTACGTCGTTGCGGGGGCCGGTGGCCGTCGGCACACCCCGGTCTCCCGGTCCGCCGGTCATCACCCACGCAAGGATCGTAGCGTGCGGTGGTGAACGCCGGAATGTGTGCCGGAGTCCACCAGGTTGCGACCGCACCGGAACAGCCCCTGATCAGCGGGCCCGAGCCGGGTCCGGTCGCCGGGTCAGCGTACCTTCACGCGGGCCGCCGCGGCAGGCTCAGCGGCGGGTGATCTCGCCCGCGGTCCTGGCCAGCGGGGCGGCGGCGCGCTGCAGCCGGTCGCCCGCGGTGCCCAGCGCCTCGCTGCTGGCGGCCACCTGCGCGGCCAGTTCGCCCACCGCGCGGAAGACCCGGGCGGCGAACACCGCGAGCACCAGCAGGCCCGCGGCCGCCAGGCCGACACTCACAAAGATCCACCACATGGCCCGGCAGCCTACCGCTGGAGCCGCATGGTCCGGACGCCGCCGACGGTCAGCAGCTCCACGATCCGCTCCCCGGCCGGCTTGCGCACGGCCTCCCCGCACTCGGGGCAGGTGAACGAGTAGAAGGTGGTGCGGGCGCTGGCGCCGATGGCCAGCCGCAGGGCGTCGGCGGGGATCTCGAAGCTGGTCCGGCAGTGCGGGCAGCCGGCCCGGAAGACCGCGGGACCGGCCCCGGCCTCCGGCGGCGGGCAGCTCACCGTCATGGGCGGCCTCTACTCCCCGTACCCGGCGAGGGCGCGCACGGCCGCGTCGCGCGCGTCGGCGGCGAGCGCGGCGGGCGCGACGATCCGTCCGTCGCGGCCCAGCCGCAGCGCGAGCCGGCGCAGCGAGCCGGGGTCGGGGGTGCGCAGGGTGATGCGCAGCCCGCCGTCGGGCAGTTCCTCCGCGCTGTCGTGCGGGTAGTACTCGGCGACCCAGCGCCCGCCCGGTCCGACCTCGACGACGACCTCGGGGTCGTCGCCCGCGGGCTGCACGAGCCCCTGCGACAGGTCACGCGGCTCCAGCCGGGGCGGGTCGGACGGCTCGTCCAGCAGCCGGATCTCGGCGACCCGGTCCAGCCGGAAGGTCCGCCGGTCCTCGGAGAGCCGGCACCAGCCCTCGACGTAGGTGTGGCCCACCGCGAACAGCCGGATCGGGTCGACCTCGCGCTCGGTCAGCGCGTCGCGCCCCGGGGAGTAGTAGCGCATCCACAGCCGGCGCCGCTCGGTCAGCGCGCGGTCCACGGTGGCGAAGACGCTGCCCTCGGACTCGAAGGTCACCGACAGCCGGGCGCTGCCGCCGGCCGCCTCGCCCGCGGCCGCCTCCAGCTTGGCGCCGGCCCGCAGCAGGGCCTGCCGGTCGCTGTCGCGCAGGCCCGGCAGGTTGGCCACCGCACGGGCGGCGACCAGCAGCGCCGTCGCCTCGTCGGCGGCCAGCCGCAGCGGCTGGGCCACGTCGTCGGCGGTGCCGGGGTTGTGCCACCAGATCTGCTCGCCGTCGGTGTCGATGTCGAGCAGGTCGCCGCCGCGGAAGCTGGTGCCGCACAGCGGCAGCACGTTCAGGTCGCCGATCAGCTCGGCCTCGGTCACGCCGAAGGCGCGCGCCACCTCGTCCACCCGGGCGCCGGGCCGCTCGCGCAGGTATGTCACCAGGGACAGCATCCTGCGGGTCTGGTCGATCGCGTTGCTCATGCCGCCGTCTCCCGTTCAGCCCTCGTCAGCCCTTGGCCACCGCGCGCAGCCGGTCCAGCACCTCGGAGCGCAGCTCCTCGGGTGCCAGCACGACCACGTCGGGCCCGAATTCGGCGAGCCACGCGTCCAGCCCGTGGCCGTAGGGGACCTCCAGCTCGTCCCACTCGGCGTCGACGGGGGTCAGGACCACCGCGCGGGCCCGCAGCGGATAGCCGCTGTCGCGGCGCAGCCGGATGGTGGCGGTGGCCGTCGCGCCCTCGCCCGCCCAGCGCTCGACGGCCGCGCGGACGTCCACGTGCGCGGGCACCTCGGCGGTGAAGCGGCCGCGGGACTTGACCCGGCCGCTGATCCGGGACAGCCGGAAGACCCGCACCGCGCCGCGGTCGCGGTCGTGGCCCGCCATGTACCAGTGGCCGCGCCAGCACTCCAGCGCCCACGGCTCGACCAGCCGCGGCTCGGGGCGCACCGCGTTGGCCTTGCGGTAGTCGAAGGCGACCGCGCGGCGTTCGCGGGTGGCCAGCATGAGCGCCTCGAACGCCGGTTCCGGGGTGGGGATGCGCGGCTCCAGCGCGCTGTGCGCGTCCTCGTACGGCACCCCGGCCGCGCGCAGCTTCTGCAGCGCGCCGCTGGCGGCCTCGGCGAGCCGGGCCTGCTGCCAGACCTTCGCGGCGAGCGCGAGGGCGGCGGCCTCCTCCGGGTCGAGGGCGATGTCGGGCAGCCGGTTGCGGTCGCTGCGGGCGAGGTAGCCGAACTCGCCTTCCAGGTTCTCGACGGTGTCGATGAGCAGGCCCAGCTCGCGCAGGTCGTCCTTGTCCCGCTCGAACATCCGGTTGAAGGCGTCGTCCGAGGCCACCTCGTGGTAGGCCTCGATGGAGGCACGCAGCTCGCGCTTGCTGACCGGACGGCGGGTGTTCATCAGGCACAGGGCCAGGTTCATCAGCCGCTCGGCTTTGGCGATCGCCACCGCCACCCCCTTCTGTCTCTTCCGCGTCTTCCGGGGTCCGCTGCCGCCCGGATGTCCTCCCGCACCGTACCGCGCGCGGACGGCGCGCAGATCCGGGCCCGTCCCCCGTGCCTACGCAGGGGGGACGGCGCCCGAGTCCGCGGGACCCTTCCGGATCCGGCTCAGACCGAGACGAGGTCGCAGACGAAGATCAGCGTCTCGCCCGGCTTGATCGCGGCGCCGGCGCCCCGGTCGCCGTACGCCAGGTGCGCGGGGATGGTCAGCTGGCGGCGGCCGCCGACCTTCATGCCCTGCACGCCGCGGTCCCAGCCGGGGATGACCTGGCCGACGCCCAGCTGGAACTTCAGCGGCGCGCCGCGGTTCCAGCTCGCGTCGAACTCCTCGCCGGTGGAGAAGGCGACGCCGACGTAGTGGACCGCGACCGTGGCACCGGCCTCGGCGACCGGTCCGTCGCCCTCCCAGATGTCCTTGATCTCCAGGTCGGCCGGCGGCTCGCCGCCCGGGAAGTCGATCTCGGGCTTCTCGATGTTCACAGTCCGTGCTCCTTGTGCGGTTGCGGGCAACCTGGACAGTCTTGCAGAGTCCGGGAGACGGCGTCCGGAAGGGCTGTGGACAACGGCGGCGGCGCGGCGGCGCGCCCGCGGGAGAGCGGGACGGGTCGGAGCACCACTCAGAGCACCGGTCAGAGCACCGGTCAGAGCACCGCGATGATGTCGACGGTGAAGACCAGCGTGGAGTTCGCCGGGATCGAGCTCTGGGCCTGGTCGCCGTAGGCCTGGTCCGGCGGGGTCACCAGCACGACACGGCTGCCGACCTTCTTGCCCGTCAGGCCCTTCGTCCAGCCCGGGATGACACCGGTGAGCGGGAAGTCGGTGAGCTGCTTGCGGGAGTAGCTGGAGTCGAACTCCTTGGCGCCGTCCCACAGCACGCCCTTGTACTGCACCAGCAGCGTGTCGCTGCCCTTGACGGCGGCGCCGTCGCCCTCGATGACGTAGTTGGACACCAGCTTGGTCGGCGCCTTCACCTTGGGCACGGTGACCGACGGGGCCAGGCCGTCGACGTTGGTGCCGACCTTCGGGAGGTTGGCGTCGTTCTGCGGGACGAGCTTGCCCTTGGCCGACGAGCGGCCGTTCCACACGTCGAGGACGTCCACGACGAAGACCAGCGTGTCGGTGCCGGCGATGCCCGCCTGCGCGTTGCCGGAGGTGCCGTAGCCGAGGGCCGGCGGGATGCTCAGCATGACCCGGCTGTTCGCCTTGGCGCCGATCAGCCCCTGGTCCCAGCCGGGGATGACCTTCTGCGCGCCGATCTGGGTGGCGTACGGCTGCTTGCCGAAGGAGGTGTCGAAGACCTTGGCGGACTTCCAGATCTGGCCGAGGTAGTTCACCCGGATGTAGTCACCCGCGGCGACCGCCGGACCGCTGCCCTGGATCACCGTCTTGACGGCCAGGTCCTTCGACGGCGTCTCGGTGCCCTTGGCCACGGTCGGCTTCTTGTTGAACGCCGTGCCCGCGGTGATGGCCGGCAGCGGGCCCGAGGCGATCTTCGGGGTGGAGCTGGCCGTCGCGCTCGGGGTGTCCGAGGCCGAAGGCGACGTGGAGGCCCCGGAGCCGCTCTTACCGGAGTCTTTACCGCAGCCGGCGGCGGTGAGCATGAGCGCGGGTACGGCGAGCAGGACGGAGCGTCGGCGCACGGGGATCCTCGTTCGGGTCGGGGGCGGGGCTTTCGGTCGTGGATTGCCGCCCCACACCCTACGGTGTGCCGCAGGCCCCGTACGACGTCCGTACGGGGCCTGTGGGCTTGCTGTGCAGGGATTTCGGCCGGGTGCGGCCCGGCGCGCCGGGCCGCCCGGTCCTACATTCCGGCGATCAGCTTCTCCACCCGGTCGTCGACCGACCGGAAGGGGTCCTTGCACAGCACGGTGCGCTGCGCCTGGTCGTTGAGCTTCAGATGCACCCAGTCGACGGTGAAGTCGCGGCGCTGCTCCTGGGCGCGGCGGATGAAGTCACCGCGCAGCCGGGCCCTGGTGGTCTGCGGCGGCACGGACTTCGCCTCGAAGATCCGCAGGTCGTTGCAGACCCGCGCGGCCTGGCCCTTGCGCTCCAGCAGGTAGTACAGGCCCCGGCGACGGTGGATGTCGTGGTAGGCGAGGTCTATCTGCGCGACCCGCGGATGCGACATGGAGATGTTGTCGCGGGTCCGGTAGCGCTCGATCAGCTGGTACTTCATGACCCAGTCGATCTCGGTGCCGATCCGGCCCAGGTCACCGCTGCCGATCGACTCCAGCGCCCGGCCCCACAGCTCCAGCACCTGCTCGATGACACCGCTGCGGATGCCGCGGCGCTCGCAGAACTCCACGGCCTTGGAGTAGTACTCCTCCTGGATCTCCAGCGCCGACGCCTCCCGCCCGGAGGCGAGACGGACCTTGCGGCGTCCCGTTATGTCGTGGCTGACCTCGCGGATGGCCCGGATCGGGTTCTCCAGCGTCAGGTCGCGCATCACCGTCCCGGCCTCGATCATCCGCAGCACCAGGTCGGTCGCGCCGACCTTGAGCAGCATCGTGGTCTCGGACATGTTGGAGTCGCCGACGATGACGTGCAGCCTGCGGTAGCGCTCGGCGTCGGCGTGCGGCTCGTCGCGGGTGTTGATGATCGGCCGGGAGCGGGTGGTGGCCGAGCTGACCCCCTCCCAGATGTGCTCGGCGCGCTGGCTCACACAGAAGACGGCGCCGCGCGGGGTCTGGAGGACCTTGCCCGCGCCGCACAGCAGCTGCCGCGTCACGAGGAAGGGAATCAGGATGTCGGCCAGCCGGGAGAATTCTCCGTGCCTGGCCACCAGGTAATTCTCGTGGCATCCGTAGGAGTTGCCGGCCGAGTCGGTGTTGTTCTTGAAGAGGTAGACATCCCCGGCGATGCCCTCTTCGTGCAGCCGGCGTTCGGCGTCGACGAGAAGGCCTTCCAGGATCCGTTCACCGGCCTTGTCGTGCGTGACGAGTTCGGTGACGTTGTCGCACTCGGGAGTGGCGTACTCCGGGTGCGAGCCGACGTCGAGGTAGAGGCGGGCGCCGTTGCGGAGGAAAACATTGCTGCTCCGGCCCCATGACACGACACGGCGGAAGAGGTACCGCGCCACCTCGTCAGGGGACAGGCGCCGCTGTCCCCTGAACGTGCACGTGACGCCGTACTCGTTCTCCAGCCCGAAAATGCGGCGGTCCATGTCTGAACATTACGCCTGATGCGTGGAGCTGAAACGGGGTTCGACGGCACGATTTGGATCTTTTTCCGGCCGGGTTTCGAGGTTTGCCGCCGTCAGGAATCCGCCGGTCGCCAGCAGTACCGCCGTCGCGACGGCGCAGCCCGCCGCCGTCACGGCGAATCCGGCCGCCGCGCCGCCGTGCTGGGCGGCCGCGCCCGCGGCCGCCGTCCCCAGCGCGCCGCCGACGCCGACGGCGGTGACGACCCAGGAGAACGCCTCCGTCACCGTCCCCGCCGGCGCGTGCCGGTCGACCACCACGAAGCCGCAGGCCAGCGCCGGGGCGAGGAAGAAACCGGACAGCGCGGCCAGCGGCAGCATCCCGGGCAGGCCCGGGGCGAGCAGCAGCGGCACGTAGCAGCACGCGAGGGCCACCGCGAGCACCCGCAGCCGCAGCTCCGGGGTGCCCGGCCAGTTCCGCGACCCGTACGTGACGCCGCCAGCCAGCGCGCCCAGCCCGTTGACGGCCAGCACGTACGAGGCCGTGGCGCCGCCGCCGTGCGCGTCGCCGTACGCCACCGCGGCCGGGGCGAGGGCGCCGAGCGCGATGCCCAGGAAGAAGAAGGCGCCCAGCAGCACCGCGAGCCGCGGCGAGCGCAGCGCGCCGAGCCAGTGCGCCTCGCGCCCGGCGGCCCGCCAGCGGCGCGACGGCGGGGACGTGACGACCACCAGGGTGCCCGCCACGCCCAGCAGCCCCGTCGCCACCAGCGCGGCGGCCTGCGAGGCGGCCGCCACCAGCAGCGTCACCAGCAGCGGCCCGACGACGAACATGACCTCCTGGGCGGCCGCGTCCAGCGCGTACGCCTGCTGCACCCGCTCCGGGCTGTCGCCGAGCACACCGGGCCACAGCGCCCGCAGCCCGCCCTCCAGCGGCGGCGTGGCCACCCCCGCGAGCACCACGGCGGCCACCGCGAGCGGCAGCGGGTCGGGGCCCGTCGCCGCGAGCAGCGCGAACCCGGCGGCCGACAGCAGCGCCGCCCCGGCCATCACCCGCGGCTGCCCCCGCTTGTCCACCGCCCGCCCCAGCAGCGGCTGCCCCACGGCCACCGCGCAGCCGTACACCGCCGACAGGCCGCCCGCCAGCCCATAGCCCGCGCCCTCGTCCCGCAGGAAGAGCAGCACCGCCAGCGCGGCCATCGCGTTCGGCAGCCGCCCCAGCAGCGTCCCGCCGAGCAGCCGCGCCGCGTGCGGTGTCCGCAGCAGCTCCCCGTACCCGGCGCCGCCCATGCCCGCCCCTCTCTGGTGTTACGTATAACGTCGGCCCTCATACGTACCATGGCGCCAGCCGCCGGTCCATCCGCCCGACCCGACCACGGAGTCCGCAGTGCACGATCCCGCCACCCCGCCGCCCCCCGCCGCGGGCAGCACGGACGGGTCCGCCGCCGCGCACCGCGCGCCCGGGACCCGGCGCGGCGCGGCGGCCCGGGACGCACGGGTCACCTCACGGGACGTGGCACGCGCCGCCGGGGTGTCCCAGGCGACCGTCTCCCTCGTCCTCGGCGGAAAATGGCGCGGCCGGGTCTCCGAACCCACCGCGCAGGCGGTACGCGAGACCGCCGCCCGGCTCGGCTACCGGCCCAACCTCGCCGCACGCAGCCTGCGGCTCGGCGCGACCAGGACGGCCATGCTCGTCGTCCCCGCCCTCACCCACGAGTACTTCGCCCGGGTCTACGCCGGATCCGCCCGGGTCGCCGCCGAACACGGCTTCGGCGTCGTGCTCTACCCCTCCCCCGCCGGCACCGGCCCCGCCCGCGACCCCTTCGGCTCCGCGCGCACCGCCATCGACGGGGTCATCGCCTCGTCCATGGCAGCCGACGCGCTCACCGGCATCGGCGACGGCGGACTGCCGCTCGTCATGCTCGACAGCGACCCCGACGTGCCCGGCGGACCGCCCACCGTCAACCTCGCTGTCACCGACGGCATCCGCCAGGTCGTCCGGCACCTGCTCGCCCTCGGCCACCGGCGCATCGCCCACATCGCCGCGGACGTCGACACCTGGACCTTCCGCGCCCGCGCGCAGGCCGTCACCGCGGAACTCGCCGCCGCCGGCGCGCCCGCGGCCGTGACCCACCACTCCGCACTGGGCGTCGACGCGGCCCTCGGCGCCGCCGTACGCGCCCTCAGCGCGCCGGGACCGCGGCCCACCGCGCTGCTGTGCGACGACGACATCCTCGCCGCCGGGACGTGCAAGGGCGCCCGCGCGCTGGGGCTCTCCGTACCCGCCGACGTCTCCGTGACCGGCTTCGACGACCTGTCCCTCGCACGGGCGCTGGACCCCGAGCTGACCACCGTACGGCTGCCCGCCGAGGCGATCGGCGAGCACGGCATGCGCGCGCTGCTCGCCGTCCTCGCGGGCCGCCCCGCCCCTGCGGTGGAACTCCCCCTCACCCTCGTCCCGCGCGGTTCCACGGCCCCGCCGCCCGCATAGGGCGGCGGGCCCGTGCCCTACGCGGTGGGCGGCGGCTCCTCCTCGTCCGCTGCGGCCTCCGGCTCGGCCCCGGGCGCGGCGGCCTCGTCGAGCAGCCGGGCCACCTGGGTGCCGAGAACGCGCTTGAACTTCCGCTGCTGCGGCCGCGTGCGGTCCAGGACCGCGACCTCCAGCTGCTCCGCGGTGATCTGCCGGTCGCTGCCGTTGGTGTCGCGCTTGAGCGAGTCGACCGCCAGCGCCAGCGCCTCCGCGAGACTCATGCCGTCGCGGTGCCGCTGGTCGAGGTAGCTGCCGATCTGGTCGGAATTCCCGCCGACCGCGACGGCCCCGTGCTCGTCGACGATGGAGCCGTCGTGCGGCAGCCGGTAGATCTGGTCGTCCTCGGGCGCGGCCCCGACCTCCGCGACGATCAGCTCCACCTCGTAGGGCTTCTCGCCCACGCTGGAGAAGATCGTGCCGAGCGTCTGCGCGTAGACGTTGGCCAGGCCCCGGGCCGTCACATCGGCCCGGTCGTAGGTGTATCCGCGCAGGTCGGCGTAGCGGACACCACCGAGCCGCAGATTCTCGAACTCGTTGTACTTGCCGACCGCCGCGAAGGCGATCCGGTCGTAGATCTCACTGACCTTGTGCAGCGCGCGGGACGGATTCTCCGCGACGAAGACGATGCCGTCGGTGTACTGGAGCACCACCACACTGCGGCCGCGCGCGATGCCCTTGCGGGCGTATTCGGCGCGGTCCGCCATGGCCTGCTGGGGTGAGACGTAAAAGGGCGTGGACACCGGCTAACCGTGCCTTTCTGCGATCGGCGCTGGGAGCGCGCGGAGGGACGTCGGCTGACCCGCGGTCACAGCACCGGGGCCTGGGGGCCGTCGGGGCGGCCCTGGCGCGCCTCGACCACCTCGCGGGCGATCGGGCCGACCTCGGAGTCGGGCAGCAGGCGGAAGCCCTCGTCCGTCATCACGGTGATGGTCGGGAAGATGCGCCGGGTCAGGTCGGGACCGCCGGTCGCCGAGTCCTCGTCCGCCGCGTCGTAGATCGCCTGGACGACGGCGGTGGTCATCTCGCGTTCCGTCAGGTCGCCCCGGTAGAGCTTCTTGAGGGTGCCCCGGGCGTACACCGAGCCGGAGCCGGTGGCCGCGAAGCCCAGCTCCTCGCTGCGGCCGCCCGTGACGTCGTAGGAGAAGATCCGGCCCTTGCCGCGGTCCGGGTCGTAACCGGCGAAGATCGGGACGACCGCGAGGCCCTGCAGCGCCATGCTCAGATTGCCCCGGATCATCGTGGACAGCCGGTTGGCCTTGCCCTCCAGGGAGAGCGTCGCACCCTCGATCTTCTCGTAGTGCTCCAGCTCCAGCTGGAAGAGCTTGACCATCTCCACCGCGAGCCCCGCGGTACCCGCGATGCCCACCGCCGAGTACTCGTCGGCCGGGAAGACCTTCTCCATGTCGCGCTGCGCGATCACATTGCCCATCGTCGCCCGCCGGTCACCCGCAAGGATGACC
Source organism: Streptomyces sp. NPDC004031 (assembly GCF_053604375.1). Taxonomy (NCBI): domain Bacteria; kingdom Bacillati; phylum Actinomycetota; class Actinomycetes; order Kitasatosporales; family Streptomycetaceae; genus Streptomyces; species Streptomyces sp. NPDC004031. The sequence goes on from NZ_JBSGHL010000070.1 coordinate 28,883, forward strand.
CCGCGGTCGAAGACCGCGGACACGATCGTCGTCCCGTGCGGCAGCTCGACCGCCCCCTTGAGCGGCGGCAGCGCCCGGTTCCCCGGCAGCAGCCCGGGGGCATGGTCCCCCAGGAAGTCCAGGAAGGACGACGAGCCGGGCGTCAGGAAGGCAGCTGGTAGACGCCCGGTGCTACGAGAGTTGGCTTCCACGCGTTTCCCTCCACATAAGCCGCGGCACGTCTCATGACCGCCGGCTGGTCCTTGAACTGGCCGAGTGCCGCATTACAGCTGAAGCACAGCACGCCTCGGACCCTACCCGTCTTGTGGCAGTGATCCACATGCTCCGCACGAGCAGTGAGGCAGATACAGCAAATGCCGCGCTGCTGGGCGATCATCGCGGTCAGGTCCTGTGCCGACAGGCCGTACTTTCGGCGGAAGTACGCGTCGCGGTTGCGCTCTCCGCGACACCGTCGGCAGTAGCTGCTCCATCCGTCCGAGGACGTCTTGTTGCGTTCCCACTCGCTGTACGGCTTGACCTCACGACACGAGGGGCACCGCTTGTGTCCCTCGGGAACGGACACCTTCTCCCGGACCGTCCTGCCGGCCGCGGCGCGCTTGCGGCGGTAGTAGGCGGCCGAATACTCCGCCACGCACGCCCGACAGCGCGGCTGACGACCGTCCGGCCTGTTCCGGTCGGCGGCGAAGGACGCGAAGGGCTTCGTCGTCCCGCAGCCGCGACAGAACTTCCCCTCCCCCTCCCCATTCACATCCGTGACTACTGTCCGCCTTTTTGAACGAAGCTTCGCACGAAATCCTCGGCGTTCTCCTCGAGTACGTCGTCGATCTCGTCGAGGACGGAGTCGACGTCGTTGGAGAGCTTCTCCTGGCGTTCCTTGAGGTCATCGGCGGCCTTGGTGTCCTCCTGGACCTCCTCGACCTCGTCCGTGGAACGCGTTGCCTTCTGCTGCCCGCCGTCGGTGTCCTTGGTTGCCATGTCCCTCACCCCGCTCGGTTGCGTGCCCTGCAAGATCGACCCTACAAGGCGGCCCTGATCTTGGCTCTCGATTAGTCAACGTCCGAGTGCTACCCCGTTGATTCCCGGTTCTGACCCGTTTCAGCCGTGCTTCGGCCGCCGGAGATCGGTTGCCGGGGATCGGCTGCCGGAGACCGTTGCCGGGGATCAGCCGCCGGACAGGATGCGCACCAGTTCCTCGGCGCTGCGGCAGCGGTCCAGGAGTTCCTTGACGTGCTTGCGGGTGCCGCGCAGGGGCTCCAGGGTGGGGACGCGTTGCAGGGAGTCACGGCCGGGGAGGTCGAAGATGACCGAGTCCCAGGACGCGGCGGCCACGTCGTCGGCGTACTGTTCGAGGCAGCGGCCGCGGAAGTACGCCCGGGTGTCCTCCGGCGGCTTGGTGACGGCGCGGGCGGTCTCCGGCTCGTCCAGCAGGCGCTGGATGCGCCCGCGGGCGACCAGGCGGTTGTAGAGGCCCTTGTCGGGGCGTACGTCGGCGTACTGGAGGTCGACGAGCTGGAGCCGGGCGGCGTCCCAGCCGAGGCCGTCACGGCGCCGGTAGCCCTCCAGGACCTCCAGCTTCGCGACCCAGTCCAGCTCCCGCGCCAGGCTCATCGGGTCGCTCTCCAGCCGGTTGAGCACGTCCTCCCAGCGGGCCAGCACGTCCTTGGTCTGCGGGTCGGCGTCGGTGCCGTAGCGCTCCTCGGTGTACTTGCGGGCGAGCTCGTAGTACTCCATCTGGAGCTGTACGGCGGTGAGTGTCCGGCCGTTGCGCAGTGTGACGAGCTGGCGCAGCCCGGGGTCGTGGGAGACCTCGTGCAGGGTGCGGACGGGCTGGTCGACGGCGAGGTCGACCTTGATGAAGCCGTCCTCGATCATCGACAGCACCAGGGCGGTGGTGCCGAGCTTGAGGTAGGTGGAGATCTCGGAGAGGTTCGCGTCGCCGATGATCACATGGAGCCGACGGTATTTCTCGGCGTCGGAGTGCGGTTCGTCGCGGGTGTTGATGATGGGCCGTTTGAGGGTCGTCTCCAGGCCCACCTCGACCTCGAAGTAGTCCGCGCGCTGGCTGAGCTGGAAGCCGTGCCCCTGGCCGTCCTGGCCGATGCCGACGCGGCCGGCGCCGGTGACGACCTGGCGGGAGACGAAGAAAGGCGTGAGGTGCCGGACGATGTCCGAGAACGGCGTCTCGCGCCGCATGAGGTAGTTCTCGTGGGTGCCGTAGGAGGCGCCCTTGTTGTCGGTGTTGTTCTTGTAGAGGTGGATCGGCTGGGCGCCGGGCAGCTGGGCGGCGCGCTGCGCGGCCTCGGCCATGATGCGCTCGCCGGCCTTGTCCCACAGCACCGCGTCGCGCGGGTTGGTGATCTCGGGGGACGAGTACTCGGGGTGCGCGTGGTCGACGTAGAGCCGGGCGCCGTTGGTCAGGATGACGTTGGCCAGGCCGATGTCCTCGTCGGTCAGCTGACTGGTGTCGGCGGCGTCCCGGGCGAGGTCGAAGCCGCGGGCGTCCCGCAGCGGGTTCTCCTCCTCGAAGTCCCAGCGGGCGCGGCGCGCCCGGTGCATCGCCGCCGCGTACGCGTTGACGATCTGGGACGAGGTGAGCATGGCATTGGCATTGGGGTGGCCGGGGACGGAGATCCCGTACTCCGTCTCGATGCCCATTACTCGCCGTACGGTCATGCGGCCCTCCTTGCCCGGCCCCGGCCCGTGCGGGGCGGGAAACACACACCGGCTGCGGGTGCCCGCTGTGGGGACCCGCAGCCGGAGGGTAGTGCCTACAGATACTGTCCGGTATTCGCCACGGTGTCGATGGATCGTCCGGTGTCCGCGCCCTGCTTTCCGGTCACCAGGGTGCGGATGAACACGATCCGCTCGCCCTTCTTTCCGGAGATGCGGGCCCAGTCGTCGGGGTTGGTGGTGTTGGGCAGGTCCTCGTTCTCCTTGAACTCGTCCACGCAGGCGGCGAGCAGGTGGGAGACCCGCATTCCGCGCTGTTCGTGGTCGAGGAAGGCCTTGATCGCCATCTTCTTGGCCCGGTCCACGATGTTCTGGATCATGGCGCCGGAGTTGAAGTCCTTGAAGAACAGGACTTCCTTGTCACCGTTGGCGTAGGTGACCTCCAGGAAGCGGTTCTCCTCGGTCTCGGAGTACATCCGCTCGACGACCGACTGGATCATCGCGTCGACGGTGGCCGCGGGCGACCCGCCGTGCTCGGCGAGGTCGTCGCCGTGCAGCGGGAGGGTGTCCAGGAGGTACTTCGAGAAGATGTCCTTGGCCGCCTCGGCGTCCGGACGCTCGATCTTGATCTTCACGTCCAGCCGGCCGGGGCGCAGGATGGCCGGGTCGATCATGTCCTCGCGGTTGGAGGCGCCGATCACGATGACGTTCTCCAGGCCCTCGACGCCGTCGATCTCGGCGAGCAGCTGGGGGACGATGGTGTTCTCCACGTCGGAGCTGACGCCGCTGCCGCGGGTGCGGAAGAGCGACTCCATCTCGTCGAAGAAGACGATGACGGGGGTGCCCTCGCTGGCCTTCTCGCGGGCCCGCTGGAAGACCAGGCGGATCTGCCGCTCGGTCTCGCCGACGTACTTGTTCAGCAGCTCGGGGCCCTTGATGTTCAGGAAGTAGCTCTTGCCCTGCGGCTGGCCGGTGACCTCGGCGACCTTCTTGGCCAGCGAGTTGGCCACGGCCTTGGCGATGAGCGTCTTGCCGCAGCCGGGCGGGCCGTAGAGGAGTACGCCCTTGGGCGGGCGCAGTTCGTATTCCTTGAACAGGTCGGCGTGCAGGTAGGGCAGCTCCACCGCGTCGCGGATCTGCTCGATCTGGTTGCCGAGGCCGCCGATCTGGCGGTAGTCGATGTCGGGGACCTCTTCGAGCACCAGCTCCTCGACCTCGCTCTTGGGCACGCGCTCGTACACGTAGCCGGAGCGGGGTTCGAGCAACAGGGCGTCGCCGGTGCGCAGGGTGCCGTCGAGCAGCGGTTCGGCGAGCCGGACCACGCGCTCCTCGTCGGTGTGGCCGATGACCAGGGCCCGCTCGCCGTCCTCCAGGATCTCCTTGAGGGTGACGATGTCGCCGATGCGCTCGAACTCCATGGCCTCGACCACGTTGAGCGCCTCGTTGAGCAGCAGTTCCTGGCCGCGCCGGAGCTCGTCGAGGTCGACGGACGGGCTGACGTTCACCCGGAGCTTGCGCCCGCCGGTGAAGATGTCCGCCGTGCCGTCGTCGTTGGCCTGCAGGAAGACGCCGAAGCCGGCCGGCGGCTGCGCGAGCCGGTCGACCTCCTCCTTGAGGGCCACGATCTGGTCGCGGGCCTCGCGGAGGGTGCCCGCCAGCCGTTCGTTCTGCGCGGACACGCCGGACAGATTGGTCTGCAGCTCGACGATCCGCTCCTCGAGAATCCTCGTGTGCCGCGGAGAGTCGGCGAGCTTGCGTCGCAGGACGGCGATCTCCTGCTCAAGAAAGGCGACCTGGCTCATGGGTTCTTCCGAACCCCGAGCGGGTCGGCCGCCACGGTTGATGTCGTCGTCGTGGGCCGCCACGGTCCTCACCTCCTCCAAGGGGAGCTGGACGTTTCCAGACCCTACCTGGGCTGGTGGGGGTTGAAACCCCTAGATCACAAAGACGATCGCGGTGTGTCCGATCTTCACCCTTGCGCACGTCCCTCCGCCACTGAGATACCCACCGAGCGCGCCCGGAAAGCAGCCGGTTGTATCGTCGATTCGGTCAACAGCCGGATGGGCCGGTTGCTTCCTGAACGACCAACGGCAGGGATGAGTTTCCGTGAGCAACGAGACGGCTGAGGCGGCTGAGGCGCTCGAGGTCTGGATCGACCAGGATCTGTGCACCGGCGACGGGATCTGTGTGCAGTACGCGCCGGACGTGTTCGAGCTGGACATCGACGGTCTGGCCTACGTGAAGGACGCGGACGACGAGCTGGTCCAGACGCCCGGGGCCACCGTACCCGTCCCGCTGCCCCTGCTGCGGGACGTGGTGGACTCCGCCAAGGAGTGTCCCGGCGACTGCATCCATGTGCGCCGGGTGGCCGACCGCGTCGAGGTGTACGGGCCCGACGCCGAGTAGCCGCTCGGCGCGGCCCCGGGCGGGGGCCGCGCGGGCTGCCTCAGACGGTGTTCGGGGCGGGGCCGGGCAGGGCGACGTAGCGGTCGCCGCGCCATTCCCAGGTGTAGGTGCGGCTCATGTCGGGGCAGCACTGCGGGACGCTGTCGGAGGAGAAGCCCAGCACGGTGGCCCTGACGGTGCCGTCCTCCAGCCGGAAGTCCCGGATCTGCCGGTTGTCCTGCGGCCTGACCAGGGTGACGGCGATCCGCGGCGGGCCGCCGGGCTTGGCGGGGAGGCTGAGCACGTAGACGCCGCTGGGCGGGGTGCCGGTGTCGGAGTGGCAGCGCACGACGACGGCGGTCTCGGGCCGCCCGTCACCGTCGAGGTCGCCGGAGACCTGGCTGACGACGTCGGGCGAGGTGCCCGGGGCGCAGGTCAGCGGGTAGGTGGCGGCGTGCGGGTCGGGCGGGGCGACGGGGGCCGCGGGCCCCTCGGGGCCGGCGGGCGCGGCCGCGGTGTGGGTGCGCGGCGAGGCGTCGGCGGGCTGGATGGCGGCTATCGCGGCCACCACGGCGCCGACCGCGGCGGCGGTGGTGATCCAGTGGACGCTCCGGGCGCGGGTGTGCGGGAGGTCCACGTCCTGACCTGCGGAGGGCTGCACTCGCCTGTCTCCCGGGGTCGCTCGGCGGGGGTTGCGGGCATCGTGCCACACGTCACACCGGGCGGGAACGGCGGGGGCGGGTGTGCCCCGCGGGACGGGGTGCGGGGGCTGCCGGATGGCTCCGGAAAACGGGCCGCCGGCTTGTCCGGAACGGACAAACCGGCGGCGTCGTACCGAAGTTGGCCGAAATTCGGCGTACCCCCAGGGGCATGACCCCGGCGGCCGGGACCTGGCTGCCGGGCGTCCCGGCATCCGTGCGCCCCGGCGGCCGGGCTCTAGCTGTCGGCGCCCGAGCCGCTGCCCGGACCGGTGTAGTCCTCGCCGTAGGCGCCCTTGGCGGGGCGGCGGCGGCGCAGTGGCGGCTCGACGCCGTCCGCGAGACGGCGGGCGGTGAGCAGGAAGCCGGTGTGGCCGATCATCCGGTGGTCGGGGCGGACGGCGAGGCCCTCGACGTGCCAGGTGCGCACCATGGTCTCCCAGGCGGCGGGCTCGTTGAAGCTGCCGTGCTCGCGGATCGACTCGACGGTGCGGGCGAGCTGCGTGGTGGTGGCCACGTAGGCGCACAGGATGCCGCCGGGCACCAGGGCCTTGGAGACGGCCTCCAGGCACTCCCAGGGGGCGAGCATGTCCAGGATCACGCGGTCGACCTCGGTGTCGGACAGGTTGTCCTGGAGGTCGCCGACGGTGAGCTGCCAGGCCGGGTGCGGGCCGCCGAAGTAGCGCTCGACGTTCTGGGAGGCGATCTCGGCGAAGTCCGCGCGGCGCTCGTAGCTGTGCAGCATGCCGTGGTCGCCGATGGCACGCAGCAGGAAGGTGCTGAGCGATCCCGATCCGACGCCGGCCTCGACGACGCGGGCGCCGGCGAAGATGTCGGCCATGGCCAGGATCTGCCCCGCGTCCTTGGGGTAGACCACGGCGGCGCCGCGGGGCATGGACAGGACGTAGTCGGGGAGGAGCGGGCGCAGCGCGAGGTACGCGACGTTTCCCGTGGTACGCACCACGCTGCCCTCGGGGGCACCGATCAGCTCGTCGTGCGGGAAGGCGCCCTTGTGGGTGTGGAACTGCTTCCCGGCTTCGAGCGTGAAGGTGTAGTGGCGTCCCTTGGGGTCGGTGAGCTGGACCTGGTCCCCGACTCTGAAGGGCCCGCGACGGCGGGCGGCACCGGTCGGTTCGGACATGGGGATCACCTTATCGGGCTTTTCCCCCGCTCCCGACCGTCCCGGACGCAGCTCCCGGCCGTCCCGCGCACGCCTCCGGCCGCACCGGACGCGCTCCCCGGCCGTACCGGGCCTGCTCCGGCCGCCCCGGAGCGTCCCCGGCGGCAGCGGCCCGTCCGCCCCTGGCGGGGGCGCTACGGGCGGGACATGGCCGCGATGAAGGCCTTCTCGACGTCCGAGGTGGACAGCACGCCGTAGATCTCCCCGGTGGGCTCGACGACCAGGTACTCCGTGGAGGGGGTGGCGCGCAGCCGGTCGAGCAGGTCCTCGCCGGCCAGTTCGGCGGAGACCCGCATGCCCGGGGTGAGGTCCTGGGCGAGGCCGCCGACGGCGATCCAGGGGCGGCGGTGCTCGGGGGTGGTGACGATCGCGGACTCGCGCACCAGGGCGGTCGGGTCGCCGTGGCCGTCTACGACGACGAGCGCGCGGGCGCCGGCGTCGTTGGCGCGGCGCAGCGCCTCGGACAGCGGGGTGTCGGAGGCGACCGGGACGGCCCGCCGGGTGAGGGTGCGGGCGCGCAGCGCGGGCAGCCGCTCGCGCAGCCGGGCCATGCGCAGGCTGTTGCCGGCTCCGGTCCAGATGATGGCGGCGAGGATCGCGGCGAGCAGGGCGTCGGTGAGCGAGTCGACGCCGCTGCCGCCGGCGTCGCGCCCGTAGGAGAGCATCGGCAGCCCGACGAGGACGGCGAGCGCGAGGGCCCGGCCGACCCAGGCGGCGGCGACGGTGCCGGTCATGGCGCGGCCGCTGATCTTCCAGACGACGGCGCGCAGCATGCGGCCGCCGTCGAGCGGCAGTCCGGGCAGGAAGTTGAAGATCGCCACGATGAGGTTGCTGATCATCAGTCCGGCGAGCAGCACGCCGGGGACCGTGCCGGACTCCACGAGCTGCATGCCGCCGAAGAAGACGCCCGCGAGCACCAGCGACAGCAGCGGTCCGACGAAGGCGAGGACGAATTCCCGGCCGGGGGTGTCGGACTCCTTCTCGATCTCCGAGATGCCGCCGAAGAACTGCAGCTGGATCCGCCGCACGGGGAGCTTGAAGCGCAGCGCGGCCACGGTGTGGGCCAGCTCGTGGACGAGCACCGAGCCGTAGAAGGCGACGGCGAAGAACAGCGAGACCAGGTAGCGCGCCCGGCCCAGTTCGGGCAGCACGGTGTCCAGCTGGTCGCCGAAGACCCAGGTGATCAGGGCGGCGATGAGGAACCAGCTGGGCGCCACGTAGATGGGGACGCCGAAGAAGCGGCCCATCAGGAGCCCTCCGCCGGGGCCGCGCGCGGCCGTGGCGGGGTCGCCCCCAGGGGCGTCGTTCTTGCCGGACGGCGGCCCACCGCTCTCGCTCACTGCTTCCCCTCGCTCGGCTGGAAGATCCCGGTCCCGCCCCGTCCCGACCGGTGCGATCAGTACCGATCATGCGTGACCGAGGCCTCGGCAGCCATGCTATTGCTCCGTTACGTCCGGCGGGCACCGGCTTGTCGGTGGCAGGCCGTAAGGTCGTCTGCCATGGGGACGACCACCGAAAGCGAAGCAGGCGCGGGCACGGCCGGGCGGGGCAGGCACCCGCGCCCGCCGTCGTCGCTCTCGCCCTCCCGCGCGGCGGACTTCATGCGCTGCCCGCTGCTCTACCGGCTGCGGGTGATCGACAAGCTGCCGGAGAAGCCCAGCCCGGCCGCGACCCGCGGCACGGTGGTGCACGCGGTGCTGGAGCGGCTCTTCGACGCCCCGGCCGCCGAGCGCACCCCGCAGCGGGCCCGCGCCCTGGTGCCCGGCGAGTGGGAGCGGCTGCTGGCCGCCCGCCCGGAGCTGGCGGCGCTGTTCGACGCGGCGGAGCCTGCCGCGCTCGCGGAGTGGCTGGAGGGCGCGGGCGCGCTGGTGGAGCGCTGGTTCACCCTGGAGGATCCGACACGGCTGGAGCCCGCCGAGCGCGAGCTGTACGTGGAGACGGTGCTGGAGTCCGGTCTGACGCTGCGCGGCTATGTCGACCGGCTGGACGTGGCACCGGCGACCGGTGAGCTGCGGGTGGTGGACTACAAGACCGGCAAGGCCCCGCGCCCGGAGTACCGGGACGAGCCGCTCTTCCAGATGACGTTCTACGCGCTGGTGCTGTGGCGGCTGCGCGGGGTGGTGCCGCGGCGGCTCCAGCTGGTGTATCTGGGCAGTGGCGAGGTGCTGACGTACGACCCGTCGGAGGCCGACCTGCTGCGGACGGAGCGGCGGCTGCTGGCGCTGTGGGAGGCGATCCGGGCGGCGACGGCGAGCGGGGAGTGGCTGCCGCGGCGCACCGCGCTGTGCGGGTGGTGCGACCACCAGGCGTTCTGTCCGGAATTCGGGGGGACTCCCCCGCCGTATCCGCTGGCGGAAATCGCGGGAGCGCTGCCCGTCGTCGGTGAGAATGGTCCGGTCTAGCGAAAGACGGAGGAAGACCGTGGCGATCCGCGTCCTGCTGGTGGACGATCAGCCCCTGCTGCGTACCGGTTTCCGGATGATCCTGGAGGCCGAGCCCGACATCGCGGTGGTGGGCGAGGCCGGGGACGGCCAGCAGGCGCTGGACCAGGTGCGGGCGCTGCAGCCCGACGTGGTCCTGATGGACATCCGGATGCCCCGGATGGACGGGGTGGAGGCGACCCGGCAGATCACCGGTCCCGACCGCTCGGGCCCGGCGAAGGTGCTGGTGCTGACGACGTTCGACCTGGACGAGTACGTGGTGGAGGCGCTGCGGGCGGGGGCCAGCGGTTTCCTGCTCAAGGACGCGCCGGCGGCCGAGCTGGTGCAGGCGATCCGGGTGGTGGCCGCGGGTGAGGCGATGCTCGCGCCGAGCATCACCCGGCGGCTGCTGGACAAGTACGCCGGGCGGCTGCCGTCCGGGGAGGATTCGGTGCCGCAGCCGCTGCACGCCCTGACCGAGCGCGAGGTCGAGGTGCTCAAGCTGGTGGCCCGCGGCCTGTCGAACGCGGAGATCGCCGCCGAGCTGTTCGTGTCGGAGACCACCGTCAAGACGCATGTGGGGCACGTGCTGACCAAGCTGGGCCTGCGCGACCGGGTGCAGGCCGCGGTGTACGCCTACGAGAGCGGGCTGGTGCGCCCCGGGGCGGGCTGAGGCCCCCGGGCCGGAGGGGGGCGCCCGGAACGCCGGGCGCCCGGCCCCCGTGCGGGGACCGGGCGCGCCTGCGGACGTGTGCTGCGGCCGGGACGGGCGTCAGCCGGTCTTGCCGCGGCCCAGCTCCCAGAACTGGGTGGTGGTGGAGGAGTTGAGGGCCCACTCCACGCCGGTGATGCCGTCGCGCGCCGCGATGTACTGCTTGCCCTGCCACAGCGGGAGCATCGGCACGTCGTCGGCGATCAGGTCCTGGGCCTGGCCGAACGCCGTGGCGGTGGTGCCGCGGTCGGCGAGCTTGCGGGTGGCCGGCAGCAGCGTGTTCTGGATCGTGGTGTTGTTGTAGGCGAGGTTGAGGAAGTTCTCCTTGTCGAAGAACGGCGCCAGGTAGTTGTCCGGGTCCGGGAAGTCGGGCAGCCAGCTCAGCGCGAACAGCTCGTAGTCGTGCTGGGTCGCCTTCTTCAGGAAGGTGTTCCACTGCTCGCTCTTGGTGGTGACGGTGAACAGGCCGCTGGCGTTGAGCTGCCGGGCGATCTCCTGGGCCTCGGCCCCGTTCATCGTGCCGCCGGTGTCACGGCGGTAGTTGATGGTCAGCGGGACCTTCGCCGTCACCCCGGCGTTGCGCAGCAGCGTCTTGGCCTTGGACACCGACGGGTCGCCGTAGCGGTTGTGGAAGGAGTTGGTGTGGCTGGTGATGCCGGCCGGGATGACCGAGTACAGCGGGTCGGCGGTGCCCTGGTAGACGTTGCGGGTGATCGCGTCCCGGTCGATGACCTGGGCCAGCGCCTGCCGCACCGCGAGCGTCTTGAGGTCGGCCGAGGAGGTGTCGAGGAAGAGGTAGCGGGCCTCGCCGCCGGCCGACTCGGTGGTCTTGATCGTGGAGTCGGTGCTCCCGAGCAGGCCGCTGATCTGGTCCGGGCTGATGGTGCGGGCCATGACGTCGATGCCGCCCGACTTCAGCGCCTTCTCCATGGCGTGGGAGTCGGCGAAGAGCTTGAGCTGGATCTTGTCGTTGTTCATCTTCAGCGTGCCCTTGTAATGGCCGTTCTTGCTGAAGTCGCCGCCCTTGGCCTCCTTGAAGGAGTCGAGGGTGTAGGGGCCGGAGCCGACCAGCCGGAAGCCGGTGTAGGGCTTGTCCGCCGGGTAGACCGCGGGGTCCAGGATCGCCGCGGCCGGGGTGGCGAGCTTGGCCGGGAAGGTCGTGTCGGGGGCCTTGAGGTGGAAGACCACGGTCGACTCGTCGGGAGCGTCGACGGACTTCACACCGGACAGCAGGGTGGCGGGACCGGCCGCGAAGTTGATCTTCAGCATGCGGTCGACGGAGAACTTCACGTCCTGCGCGGTGACCGGGTGCCCGTTGGAGAACTGCTGGCCGTCGCGTATCCGGCACTGGTACGTCAGCACGGTGTTGTCGGTGTAGTGGCACTCCGACGCCGCGTCCGGGCTGGGGGTGGTGCTGCCGCGCTGGTAGGTCAGCAGCATCTGGAAGGTGTTGTAGAAGATGTTCCAGGTGGCGCTGTCGTAGGAGGTGGCCGGGTCGAGCGGCGCCGGGTTGTCCTTGGTCAGCTCGATGCTGTCGGTGGTGCCCACGACGATGGGCTTGCCGCCGCTGCTTCCCACACTGGTGCTGCCGCACCCGGTGACCAGTGGCGACATCGCGCCCAGCAGCACGGGCAGGACCAGAAGCTTGCGGTTCATCCTCGTCGTTCTCCTCTTGCCTGGCGTGGTCGTGAGATCCGCCTTGTTGGCCTGGCTCACGAGATGTGCGAGCCCCGCGTGGTGTGCGGGGCTCGCGTGGTTCACCTTATGCGTAGTGCCGGACGGCTCCGGCAGCGGTCCCTTCGCAGGTCAGCCGACGGACTCCCGCAGATGGCAGGCCACTTGGACGTCCCCGCCGGCGACGAGTGCCAGCCGCGGGTCGCGGGCGGCGGCGAACTCCACGACGGCGCGGCCGTGCTCGCTGCGCAGGTCCGCGACACCGCGCCACAGCGGCTCGTGCGGGCGGTCCTCGGCGCCGTCCTCGTCACGCAGCGCCCGCAGGAAGTCCAGGACCTCCTCGGGGGTGTGCCCGCGGCCGGGCTGGATCTCGGCGGTGCCGAGGCCCGGTACGGCGAGCGCCTCCACGTCGGCGAACAGCCCGCGTTCGCGCTCGGCGGCCTCCGGGGCGAGCTCCAGCCAGCGGTTCTCCAGCAGCGTGCGCAGGTCGCGGGCCTCCCAGCCGCAGCCGGCGACGGCCACCGGGCAGCGCGGGTGGAAGGAGCAGCCCAGCGGCGGCCGGGCGGCGTCCGGGATCTCGCCGCGGGGCAGTTCGCGCGGTACGGCCCGCTCGGGGTCGGGCTCGGGGATCGCGGCGAGCAGCGCCTCGGTGTAGGGGTGCTGCGGGTTGGCGAAGACCTCGGCGGTCGGCCCGTACTCGACGATCCGGCCGAGGTACATGATCGCGATGGTGTCGCAGAAGAACTTCGCGCTGGCCAGGTCGTGCGTGACGTAGACGTAGGTGAGGTCCAGGTCGCGTTTGAGGTCGAGCATCAGCTGGAGGATCTTGGCGCGGACGCTCATGTCCAGCATGGAGATCGGCTCGTCGGCGACGAGCAGTTCGGGCTCGGCGATGATCGCGCGGGCGAGCACCGCGCGCTGCTTCTGGCCGCCGGACAGGTCGCCGGGGAACTTGCCGAGGTAGCGCTCCGGCGGGGTCAGGCCGACGCGCTCCAGCGCGTCCACGACGCGGGCCTCGTACTCGGCCTCGGTGGAGACGAGGTTGTGGATGCGCAGCGGGTGGCCGACCGCGGTGCGGATGTCCATCGACGGGTTGAGCGAGGCGTGCGGGTCCTGGAAGACCATCTGCAGGCGGCGGCGCATCGGCCGCAGCTGCCGTTCGCCGAGCCCGGTGATGTCCTGGCCGCGGTAGCGGACGGATCCGCCGGTGGCCTTGGTCAGGCCGATCAGGGTGCGGCCCAGCGTGGTCTTGCCGGAGCCGGACTCGCCGACCAGGCCGAGCACCTCGCCCTTGCGCAGCCGCAGGTCGATGCCGTCGACGGCGCGCACGGCGCCGCCCGCGGCCTGCCCGGTGAAGCGGCCCAGCAGCCGGCCGCGCAGGCCGAAGTGCACTTCGAGGCCGGACGCCTCGACCAGCGGCTCGCCGGCGTCGCCGGGGGCGCCGTCGCCGGCCGGCTCGATGTCAGGCTTCGTCAGCAACGCTGATCTCCTCTACGGCGTGGAGCGCTTCGCGCCCGTCCGGTCCCAGCTCGTCGGCGAGTTCGGGCGCGACGTCCAGCGCCTGCTGCCAGCACGCGCTGGTGACCCCGGTGGGCAGCCGCACCTCGGGCGGCTCGATCTCGGCGCAGCCGCGCATCGCGACCGGGCAGCGCGGGTGGAAGCGGCAGCCGGTCGGCGGCTCCACCAGGTCCGGCGGGCTGCCCGGGATGAAGTGCAGCCCGGTGGTGGCCAGCGAGATGGTGGAGCGCAGCAGCTCCTTGGTGTACGGGTGCTGCGGGCGGGCGAAGACCTCGCGGGCGTCGCCCTGTTCGACGATGTGCCCGGCGTACATCACGGCGACGCGGTCGCAGGCCTCGGCGACGATGCCGAGGTTGTGGGTGATGAGGACGAGCGAGGTGTCGAAGTTCTTCCGCAGGTCGGCGAGGATCTTGATGATCTGCGCCTCGACCAGCACGTCGAGCGCGGTGGTCGGTTCGTCGGCGACGATGAACGCGGGCCGCAGCACGAGCGCCAGCGCGATCATGATGCGCTGCCGCATGCCGCCGGAGAACTCGTGCGGGTAGCTGGCGTAGCGGCTCTCCGGGATGCCCATGCCGCGCAGCGCCTCCAGGGCGCGGGCCCGGATCTCCTTCTTGGGCAGGTCCTTGTGGTGGGCGCGCAGCGCTTCCTCGAAGTGCTGGGAGATCCGCATGAGCGGGTTGAGCCGGGTCATCGGCTCCTGGAAGATCAGCCCGAGTTCGGGGCCGCGCAGCTTCTGCAGCTCCTTGGCGGGCAGGCCGACGAGGTCGCGGCCGGCGGCGCCGGGGCTGCGCAGCACGACCTCGCCGTCGACGGCGGCGGCGGACGGGGTCAGGCCCAGCACGCCGCGGCCGAGGGTGGACTTGCCGCAGCCGGACTCGCCGACCAGGCCGAGGGTCTCGCCGGGCCGGACGTCGAAGCTGACGCCGTCCACGGCACGGACCGCGCCGCGGTCGGTGCCGTACCAGACGCGCAGGTCCCGGACGGACAGGACGGGTTCGGTCACTTGACGGCCTCGCCTTCGGACGCGTCGGGCAGTTCGGGAGCCGTGACGGTACGGCGCCTGGTGTGGGCGGGGAGCAGTACCTTGCGGATCCTGCGGCGGCGCATGGTCGGGTTGAGCACGTCGTTGAGGCCTTCGCCGAGGAGGGTGAAGCCGAGGATCGCGATGACCATGGCCAGACCCGGGTAGAGACAGGTCCACCACATGCCGGCGTTGACGTCGTCGATCGCGCGCTCCAGGTCGTAGCCCCATTCGGCGGCGTCGGTGGGCTGGATGCCCAGGCCCAGGAAGCCCAGGCCCGCGAGGGTGCCGATGCCGTCGGCGGCGTTCATGGTGGTGATGACCGGCACGGACTGGATGACGTTGCCGAACAGGTACTTGCGGATCACCACCGAGGGCTTGGCGCCCATGGCGCGGGCGGCCTCGACGAAGGTGGCCTCGCGGGCGGACAGCGCGGAGGCGCGCACCACCCGGTAGTACTGCGGGATGTAGACCACCGTGATGGACAGCGCCGCGGTGACGACCGCGCCGCCGGAGATGCCCGAGAAGACGAAGCTCGCCACGATCGCGAGCAGCAGGTACGGGAAGGCGAACAGCGCGTCCATCACCAGCACCAGGATGCGGTCCAGCCAGCCGCCGAAGTAGCCGGACAGCAGGCCCAGCAGCACGCCGATGACGAGCGAGAAGACGACGGCGAGGACCATCACCTCCAGGGCGGTGCGGGCGCCGTAGATGGTGCGGGAGAGCACGTCGAGGCTCTGCACGGTGGTGCCGAACCAGTGGTCGCCGTCGGGTGCGCCCTGCTTGGGGAAGTTCTTCCCGCCGTCGCGGTAGGTGTCGAAGTCGTACGGGGCGATGAGTGGCGCGAAGACCGCGGTGATCACGAACAGCAGCGAGATGATCCCGCCGGACCACAGCATGAACTTGGGCACGCCGTGGGCCTCGCGGACCGCGGCGGTGATCCGGCGCAGTCCGCCGAAGCGGGTGCCGCCGGGGCCGGGGGTGCCGGACGGGGCCGGTTCGGTGGGCTCGATCGGGCCGTTGGGGAGAGTCGTCGTGGCCATCAGTAGCGCACCCTCGGGTCGATCAGCGCGTTCACGAAGTCGATCAGCAGGCTGATCACGACGACGGCCAGGGCGAAGACGGTGACGATGCCCTGCACGGCGACGTAGTCGCGCTGGTTGATGTAGTCGATCAGCTGGCGGCCGATGCCGGGCCAGTTGAAGATCCGCTCGGTGAGCACCGCGCCGCCGAGCAGCATGGCGACCTGGAGGCCGAGCACGGTGATGACCGGCACCAGGGCGTTGCGGAAGCCGTGCCGGGCGACGACGTGCCGTTCCCGGACCCCGCGGGCGCGGGCCGCCTCGATGTAGTCGCCCTGGAGCGACTGGATGAGGTTGATGCGGATCATCCGGATGAAGACGCCGACGATCAGCAGGCCGAGCGCGACGGACGGCAGCAGCAGGTGCTGGAGGATGTCGCCGACCGCGTCCCAGTCGCCGTCCAGGGCCGCGTCGATGATCAGGATGTGCGTCTGGGTGGGCACGTTGAGCTGGATCAGCGGGGACGCCTGCCCGGAGGTGGTGCCGAACGCGAGCATGAGCAGCGGTGCGGTGACGATGACCGGGGAGGCGTAGCTGAGGATGCTGGCCAGCCGGCCGATGACGTCGACGGCGCTGTCCCGGTAGCGGCCGCAGAGCAGCCCGACGGGGATGCCGATGACGGCGGCGAAGACCAGGGCGCCCGCGGTCAGGGTGAGGGTGGCGCCGCCGTTCTCGACGAGGATGTCCCGCACGCTGCGGCGGTCGGAGAAGGTGGTGCCGAAGTTCAGGGTGACGACCGACTTCAGGTAGTCCCAGAACTGCTGGTAGAGCGGGGCGTCGAAGCCGGCCGCGTGCCGCCGGGCGGCGAGTTCGGTGGCGTTCAGCTTGCCGCCCTGCGACGACGAGATGGGGTCGCCGGGGGCCACCCGCATCATCACGAAGACCAGGATCAGCAGGATCAGCACCATGGGCACGGCGAGTGCGATCCGGGTGAGGACGTAGCGGCGCAGCGAGCCCGACTGCTTGCTCGTGTTGCTCATGCGGTGACTTTCCGGTGGCTGTCCGGAGTGGCCCGGACCGGGGACGACGGGATGCGCGGCGCTGGCGCCGCGGGCCGGGCCGGCCCGCGGGGGTCACTCCCCCGCGGGCCGGCCACCGCTCACTTCGTGCCGAGTTCGTAGAACCGGAACATCGTCGGGTCGAGCGCCTTGTCGGCGCCGGTGACCCCGTCGCGGATCACGACGGTCTGCTTGCCCTGCCACAGCGGGATGATCGGGACGTCCTCCGCCACGATCTTCTGGATGTCGGCGAAGGCCTGGTCGCGGACGGTCTTGTCGTCCGTGCCCTGCTCCTTGCTGAGCAGGGTCAGGATCTGCGGGTTGAGGTAGCCGGTGCCGAGGAAGGGCTCCTTGGTCAGGAACGGCGCGACGTCGTTGTCGGGGTCCGGCAGGTCCGGGTACCAGCCGATCATGTACGAGGCGTACGTGTCCGACTTCTCGTCCTTCTGGTACTGCTGCCACTCGGTGGAGCTGAGGGTGACCTTGAACAGGCCGGTGGCCTCCAGCTGCCGCTTGATGGCGGTGGCCTCGTCGGCGGACGCGGCGCCGTAGTGGGTGGGCGTCCAGGAGTAGGCGAGGTTCACCGGGGTCTTGATGCCGGCGGCGTCGAGCAGCGCCTTGGCCTTGGCGGTGTCGGGCGCGCCGTACTTGTCCTTGAAGGCCTCGGTGTGGCCCTCGATGCCGTTGCCGACCATCGAGTAGAGCGGCGCCACGGTGTCGTCGTAGGCGTCCTTGGCGATGCCGGCGCGGTCGATGACCTGCGCGACGGCCTGCCGCACGGCCTTCTGGTCGGCGGGCTTCACCTTGGCGTCGAAAACCATGT
>NZ_JBSGHL010000071.1:0-45972 GCF_053604375.1 Streptomyces sp. NPDC004031
ACACGATCCAGGATCCGACGACGGAACCGACTGTGGTCCAGACAATGACGGCCGTCAGGCTCAACCGCCCCTGCCGGGCGGCGAATCCGGCCAAGAGGAGGACGATCTCACTGGGGATGAACGGCAGTACCGTGTCGACTAGAGCCCGTCTTCAAAGGCGCCTTGTGAGCTGCCGACGCCAAGTCGGCGGCTCGTCTGGTGGCAGACGATCGACGACCACAGCTACTGCAGCTTGCGCGCTGTCCGTCTCGGCGATCCGCGGGCTGGTCCGGCTCGGCCCTTCGACGTAGTACCGGCGGTCTCTCAGGGTGCCGATGTAGGGGATGTCCCAGGTGTGGGGGATCTCGGTGCACCTGCTGAAGTGCAGCTCCCACATACCGGCCCAGGGGTAGAGCTGGCGAAGCCGTGGCTCGGCATGAGCCCGTAGCACCAGCTCGGCAAACGGACCTGCAAGCGGTGACACCTCGGGTCGGCGAGGTTCGCCGGCCCTGGTGAGGATCCTGTGCCAGGCCGCTTCAACGGTATTGGTCATGTCGTAATTGTGGGGGGCGCTGCTGCCCGTCATCAAAGATCACTTCTCGGTAGATCATGGTCGGATGGGCCGACATGAACTTAGCGACCACGAGTGGGACTTGCTCGCTCCGCTCATACCGCGGGCCGTAACCGGCCGACCGAGGGCGAATGACCGGCAGGTCATCAACGGGATGATCTACAAGATACGAACCGGCCTGCCCTGGCGAGATCTGCCCGACCGTTTCGGCCCATGGCAAACGGTCTACACCCGCTTCCGTCGCTACGCGTTGAGTGGCGTCTTCGCCCAGGCCCTTCATCAGATCCAGGCTCAGGCTGATGCGGTCGGCGACATCGACTGGCTCGTCCAGATCGATTCCACCATCGTGCGAGCTCATCAGCATGCCGCCGCCACCGGCCGAAAAGGGGGACGCACCGGAGGGACGAACCGGACGATCACGCCCTTGGTCGTTCACGCGGGGGCCTGACGACCAAGATCCACCTTGCCTGCGACGGCCGCGGCTCGACGTGCGGGCCGACGGTGAGAATCTGATCGGTCCCGTGGGAGTGGTGCTGCCGCCTCGTGTCGCCGGTCGGATCGGGCTGACGGTTACCGAGGCGGTCAGCCCTCATGCACGCGGTCGGGCTGAACGGTTGTCCCGCTTGAGGCGTCCAGGCGGTGGCCGGTCATGTAGCGGGTGTCGTCGGAGGCCGGAAACGCCACCGTGTCGGCGACGTCTCCCGGCGTGCCCAACCGGCCAAGCGGCGACAGGGATTCCAGCCATGTCAGGGCCTGACCGGTCAGCCGTCCCCGGTGCATGTTGCCCAGTTCGGCGTGGACGGCGAAGGCCTGGATGCCCCTGCTCGCACCGGTCACCAGTGCCGTTCTGCCGGTCAGTGACGTCATGTTCATCCTTTCTGTCAGGCGGTGTAGGGGGTGGTGGACTTCGCGTCGCGGAGTGCGACGGCCCACCAGGCGAGCTGGTCGAGCATGGTTTTGGCCGCGCCGCCGCATTCGTCCGGGTCGTTGGGGTGGCCGTCGGCGTCGAAGCGGGTCCAGGCTCCGTGGAAGCTGACGGTGTCGCGGACGGTGACGGCGTGCAGTTCGGCGAAGACCTGCCGCAGTTGCTGGACCGCGTGCAGGCCGCCGGCAATGCCGCCGTAGGAGACGAACCCGACCGGCTTGGCGTGCCACTGCTGGTTGTGCCAGTCGATCAGGTTCTTCAGCGACGCGGGGAAGCTGCGGTTGTACTCCGGTGTCACCACGGCGAACGCGTCGGCGTCCGCCAGGCGGGTGCTCACTGCCGCGAGCGCCTCGGCGTCTTCGGGCGCGAGGCTGCCGCCGAAGGCGGGCAGCACCACGGGCAGCGGGTTCTCGGCGAGATCGATGACGTCGACGTCCATGTCGTCGCGTTGCCGGGCCTGGCCGGTGAACCAGTTTGCGACGACGGGCGCGAACCGGCCCTCGCGCGTGCTTCCCACGATGACGGCGAGTTTGATGGGAGGAGTGGACATGGCGGATCCTTCTCTCAAGGTGATCGGCGGGGCCTGACGGGCTTCCGCGGACGAGGTCAGCCGGCTGAGCCGGGGACTCGGACGGTGGCCGGTTCCGGGGACTGTTCGGGTTCCGGTGTCTGGCGCGTGCGCAGGGGGACCTCGCGGATCGCCCAGGCCGCGGCGAACGCGAACACGGCCAGCAGCGCACTCACGGCGGCGACGTCGTGCACGCCGTCGGTGACGGCGGCCTTGAAGGCGTCACGCTGCGGAGCGGGCAGCTCGTGGAGGAGCGCCGGGGTCAGGTGGCCGCCGCCGGAGGCGATCTCGTGTCCGGTCCCGGCGCCGAGACGGCCGGCGAGAGTGTCATTGACGCGCCCCGCGTAGAGCGCGCCGAGCAGGGCCACGCCGAGCGACCCACCGATCGTGCGGAACAGCGTCACCGATCCGCTGGCCGCGCCCATGTCGCGCAGGTCCGCGCTGTTCATCGTGATGAGCACGGTGCTCTGCATCAGCAGGCCGGTGCCTACGCCCGCCGCGAGCGTGAGCGCGGAAGCGGTGGCGGTGGCGGTGCCGACCTGGAGCCGGAGCAGTGCCAGCATCCCGATCGTGAACACCGCACCGCCCAGGATCGGATAGATCCGGTAGCGGCCGTTGCGGTTGATGAGCCGTCCCGTCGTGAGCTGCGCGGTGAGCATCCCGAACATGAACGGCAGCAGCAGCATGCCGCTGACCGTCGGTGTGGCGCCGCGAACGTACTGCATGTACAGCGGGAGGAAGCTCATCACACCGAACATCGCGGCGCCGACGAGCAGGCTCAGGATCTGGACGACGGTGAAGTTGCGGTCGCGGAACAGGCGCGGTGGAAGGATGGGCTCCGGCACCCGGCCCTCGACATACCCGAACCCGGCAAGGCTGAGGAGCCCCACCACCGCGAGCGCGAGGATCGGCGCGGAGGCCCAGCCGTACCGCGTACCGCCCCAGGTCGCCAGCAGTGTCAGCGCCAGGACGCCTATCGTGAGCAGCACCGCGCCGGCGAAGTCGATCCGCGCCTTGACCGGCTTCCTCCGCACCCTGATGTTCGTGGCGATGACCAGGAGGGCGACCGCTCCGACCGGCAGGTTGACGTAGAACGCCCAGCGCCAGCTCAGGTGGTCGGTGAGGAAGCCGCCCAGCAGGGGGCCGCCGACGAAGGCGACCGGCATCATCGCCCCGATCATGCCCTGCACCTTGCCGCTCTCACGCGGCGGAACCAGTTCGCCGACGAGCGCGAGGGCGCCGACCATCAGGCCGCCCGCCCCGAGTCCCTGGAGTGCGCGGAACCCGATGAGCTGCGTCATGTCGCGCGACAGCCCCGCCAGCACCGACCCTGCCAGGAAGACCCCGATCGAGGTCATGAACGTGCCCTTGCGGCCGTACAGGTCACCGAGCTTTCCCCAGATCGGTGTCGCCGCAGCGGTGGCGAGTGTGTACGCGGTGACCACCCACGCCAGGTGGCTGAGTCCGCCCAGGTCACCGACGATCGTCGGCAGTGCGGTGCCGACGATCAGGTTGTCGAGCATGGCCAGGAACATGCCGAGCATCAGCCCGAACAGACCGAGGTAGGTCGAGCGCGGCCGTCGTGCCCCGGGCGCCGGGGCCGTGCCGTCATTCATGATCCCCCCAATTGGGTACACCGTACTCGATTGATGTCCGCACGCAGCCTAAGCATCTGAGTACGATGTACGCAACTAGTCCGGAGAGAGGTGGGACCGATGCCCGGCGACGACGAGTACGTGAGCATCTGGATGCGGCCCGAACGCCCCCAGCGGTCGACCCCGGGGCCCCGCCCCGCCTACAGCCGAGCACAGATCACCGCGACCGCCGTCGCCATCGCGGACTCGGAAGGACTTGACGCCGCATCGATGCGCCGGATCGCGGCCGACCTCGGCACGGGCGCGATGTCGCTCTACCGGTACACCCCCCGCCGGGAGGACCTGATCGAGCTGATGGTCGACGCTGTCGCCGGCGAGATGAACCTGCCCGACCGCCCGACCGGCGACTGGCGCGCCGACCTGTCCCTGCTGGCCCACGAAAGACGGGCGCTGTGGCGGCGCCACCCGTGGCTGGCATCGCTGACCGAGGGCCACCCGGTCTGGGGGCCCAACTCCTTGCGGGTGCTGGAGTTCACCTACGGGGCACTCGACGGGTTCGGACTGGCCATCGACGAGGTCACCAGCCTCGTCGGCCTGATCAGCGGATACGTGGCCGGCGTCGTACGCACCGAGGTCGGCTGGGAGGAGGAGGCGCGCCGCACGAACGTGGACATGCGGCAGTGGATGAGCGACATCGGCCCGTACGTGCAAAGACTCATGGCCAGCGGGAAATATCCGATGTTCGCCCGAGTCATCCGTGAGACGCAGACCCCGTGGATGGAACCCGACGCGCGCTTCCGGTACGGCCTCGACCGCGTCCTGGACAGCATCGCCGCCACCCTGCCGGGCAACGCCGGACAGGCGCGGCGATCAAGCGCGACGGACGAGCCGAGACCGCCGTCCTGTCAGCCGGCCGCTCCCGATCAAGACGACCCCGGGCTGGCCTGACGGCCGGTTCTGCCTTTCGGCCAGGCCTTCCACGACATGAAGGGGGCTCAGCGCCGCCGTCACCCGTCCGGCCGCTCCCGGGGCGGGAACGGCCGGACGGGGCTGGGTCCGCCGCGCGGGCGAAATCGCGTCAGCGGGGGTGCCGGCCGGGTGCTCAGTGCACGGCGTGCGCGCCGGGTGCGCGGCCGACGGCCGCCGCGACGGTCGCGTTCGCGGTGCCCGGCGCGGCGCCGCACTGCTTGCCGTTGAGGGTGAAGGTCTGCGGGGCCGGGTTGGCGCCGCTGTAGGAGCCGTTGAAGCCGATGGTGGTGGACGCGCCGGTGGCCAGCGCCGCGTTCCAGCCGGCGTCCTTGACGGTGACCGCGGCGCCGGACTGGGACCAGGTGCCGTTCCAGCCCTGGGTGACCTTCTGGTTGCCGGCGAAGGAGAAGCCGAGCTGCCAGCCGTTGAGCGGGGCGGCCTTGTTGGTCAGGGTGACGCTGCCGCCGAAGCCACTTCCCCAGTCGGTCGTGACGGAGTAGGCGACGGTGCAGGTGGCGGCCGGGCCCGCGGCGGTGGTGACGGTCAGCGGGGGCGAGGGCGGGGAGCTGCGGCCCGCGGTGTCCTCGGCGACGACCCGGAAGGTGTAGGCGGTGGACGGGCTCAGCCCGGTGATCGTCGTACTGGTGGTCGCCGCGTCGACGGTCGCGACCGCGGGGGTGGTCGCGGGGTCGCCGGAGTAGACCCGGTAGGACGCCACCGGCGCGGACCCGGCGGCGGCCGGGGCCCAGGTCAGGGTCGCCCGGTCGGAGCCGACCGCGGAGGCGGCCGGGGTGCCGGGCGCGGACGGCGGGGTGGCGGTGGTGGATCCGGCCGGGATGACGTATTCGGTGATCGAGTACGCGGGGAAGGTCGCGCTGAAATGCCCGCCGGACAGCGGCTGGTCGGCGGGGTGCTGGATGGCGGTGGGGTCGTCCTGGCCGTAGCGGTAGACCTGTGCGGCGGCGGGCAGTGCGCTGCCGGAGGTCAGCGAGACCGGGGCGGTCAGGTCGCCGGTGGTCTTGTTGATCACGACGACGGTCGTCGCGTGGTCGCTGCCGCGCTCGGCGGCGTAGACCGACAGCTGGTCCTGGTCGGCGCTGCCGGAGGTGACGGCGGTGTCGCCGAAGGCACCGCCGGCGCCGTCGTAGTCGCGGAACATCCGGAAGGCGTACGCACCGGGGTCGGTGGCTTTCGGCGGCGACCACAGCGTGGCCAGGTCGAGGCCCTCGCGGCCGAAGATCCCGAGGACGTCCGCCTCGGCCAGGGCGCCGTCGACGTGGTCGAGCGCACCCCAGTTGTACTCGGATATGGCGACCTTGGTGCCGGGGTAGTTCTGGTCGACCAGTGAGCGCATCCGCGGGATGAACTGGATGGGCTGGTTGATCCAGCTCTCGTCGACGTACGACGGATCCCACAACTGCCGGGTGGAGCGCAGCCGCAGCGCCTGGGTGGCCGCGTCGTCGGTGCTGCCCAGCGCCACGCCCGTCTGCTGCGGGTAGATGTGTTCGTCGAAGTAGTCGAGGATGCGGGTGCCGTGGGCCTGCTGGTAGGCCTGCATCTGCTGGAGGTACCAGGTCGCGAAGGGCACCCCGCCGTGCGCCGCCTGGTCGGGCGGGTTGGACCAGCAGCTGCCGCCCTCCCGGTTGCAGACGTCCTGGTCGAGGCCGGAGTAGGTGAGGGAGTTGAAGCCCCAGCCGACCGGGCCGAGGGTCTGCGCGCCGGGGTCGGCGGCCTTGACGGCGGCCGCGGTGGCGTAGGTGCTGTCGCGCAGCTCGTCGTCGCTCGCCCCGGTGGGGTGGACGTCCCGGTGGGTGGTGTGCCACAGGTCGGGTTCGTTGTCGAGGTCGTAGAAGCGCACCCCGCCCTGCCCGGCCGCGCCGTACGCGCTGTCCAGGTACTGCACCCAGCCCTTGGTGAAGTCGGCGCCGATGGGGACGCTGGTGTCGGCGGGGTCGTTGCCGGTGACCGGCGTGCCGTCGGTCCTGGTCCCGTTGCCGCAGTCGGGGCGCCACTGGGAGTCGCTGCCCTGCTGAGGGCCGTACGCGGCGATGCTGAAGCCGCAGGAGCTGTCGCGTGCCGCGGGGGTCCAGCCGATCATCGGCACGGTCAGCAGGGTGTCGCTGCCGGTGCGCAGGTTCTGGTCGACGAACTGGTCCGCCTCGGAGCCGTCGGGCAGCGCGGCGGGGTCGTTGTCGGAGGCGACGTTCTCGAAGTACCAGTCGGAGCCGGTGTTGTGGGTGTCGAGTTTGTAGTTGTAGCGCGTGGTGGCGTTGCCGCCCCAGCGGTTCACCGGCAGCCGCAGCTCCTTGGCCAGGGCTTCGTCGGCGAAGTTCATGCCGTAGATGTGGGGGTCGATGACGTGCCGGCCCGTGGTGGTGTCGATGCTGAGCGCCGGGCCAGCTGTTGCGGCCGGTGCCGAACGCGGCGCGGCCGCCGCGCGGGCGGCGGGACCGGCGGGCACGGTGGCGACCACGGTGAGGACCAGCGCCGCGAGGGCGCTCTTGGATGCCGTACGCATTGTCTCCTTCTCCTGGCGTGGGGGGAACCGGCGCGCGTGGGGGAGCGCGGCCGGGTGAGCAGGGGCTGAAGGGACCGGTTTTTCGGGCCAGAGTATATGGGAGCGCTCCCATCACTGAAAGGGCGTCAGGCGGTCGCGGGCGTCCGCCGTTCGGATGGCGGCGCGCCGCCGGGGCGTACGGCCGCGGAGCGTGAGGATGGCCGCATGGAGATCGGCTACAAGCTCGCCGCGGAGGCCTTCGGCCCGCAGGAACTCGTCCGGCAGGCGGTGCGCGCGGAGGCCGCCGGGTTCGACTTCGTCGAGATGAGCGACCACTTCCACCCGTGGCTCGACGCGCAGGGGCACTCGCCCTTCGCCTGGACGGTGCTCGGGACGATCGCGGCCAGGACCGAGCGGATCGGGCTCGCGACCGGCGTGACCTGCCCGACCGTGCGCTACCACCCGGCGGTGATCGCGCAGGCCGCCGCCACGCTCGCGCTGCTGTGCGACGGCCGCTTCGTCCTCGGCGTCGGCGCGGGCGAGCGGCTCAACGAGCACGTCGTCGGGCCGGGTTTCCCCGAGTCGACGCAGGGGCGGCACGAGCGGCTGCGGGAGGCCCTGGAGATCATCCGGCTGCTCTGGCAGGGCGGCTACCGCTCCTACCAGGGGGCCCATCTGCGGCTGGAGGACGCGCGGATCTTCGACCTGCCGGAACGGCCGCCGCTCATCGCCGTGGCCGCCGGGGGCCCGCAGGCGGCGCGGCTCGCTGCCGAACTGGGCGACGGGTTGTTCGCCACCGACGAGGACCCCTCGCTCGTCGAGCAGTACCGCGCCGCGGGCGGGTCCGGGCCCCGCTACGCCGAGGTGCCCGTCGCCTGGGCGCCGGACGAGCAGACCGCCGCGGAGGCGGCCCACGCGTCCTCCCGGTGGGCGCTGGCCGGATGGAAGGTGATGAGCGAACTGCCCAACCCCGTCAACTTCGAGGCCGCCAGCACGACCGTGCGCACCGACGACATCCGCCGCACGTTCACCTGCGGCACCGACCCCGAACGCTACGCCGGGGCCGTCCGGCGCCACCTCGACGCCGGCTTCGACCGGATCGTCCTCCAGAACGCCGGACCCGACCCGGACGGCTTCCTCGACTTCTACGCCCGCGAACTCGACGGCCCGCTGCGCCGGTTGCGCCCGAACGGCTGAGCCCGTGCGCCTGCTGCTCATGTCCGACACGCACGTGCCCGTCCGGGCCCGGCAGCTCCCGGACGGACTCCTGGCCGCGGTCGACACCGCGGACGTCGTCCTGCACGCCGGGGACTGGGTGGACGAGGCCACCCTCGACGTCCTGGCGGACCGGGCCCGGCGGCTGGTGGCGGTGTACGGCAACAACGACGGACCCGGCCTGCGGGCGCGGCTGCCCGAGATCGCCCGCGCCGACGTGGGCGGTGTGCGGTTCGCCGTGGTGCACGAGACGGGGGTCGCGCGGGGCCGCGAGGAGCGCTGCGCCCGCCGCTTCCCCGACACCGACGTGCTGGTCTTCGGCCACAGCCACATCCCCTGGGACACCACCGCGCCGGGCGGCCTGCGGCTGCTCAACCCGGGTTCCCCGACCGACCGCCGCCGCCAGCCCCACCGCACGTACCTGACCGCCCTCGCGACGGACGGCGAGCTGTCGGAGGTGACCCTCCACCGCCTGTGAAGGCGGCCCTGGAGCGCCGCCCGCGCGGCGGCCGACGGTGGCCGGCCGCCGCGCGGACCGGGCTCAGCCGTCGACCTCGTACTGGCCGACCGTGCGGAACTGGCGCAGGGCCTCGGGGCTGCCGTCGTCGAGGACCGCCTGGATCGCGGCGACCATGGCGTCGCTGATGTCCGGGTCGTTGAGCATGCGGACGATGTACAGCGCGTCGTCCTGGGCCTGGGCGAGACGGTAACCCGTCCAGCGGAAGTCGCTCAGGGCCTCGGCGGTGCCGGCGTCGAGGGCGTCGCTGGCGGCCTGCTGCACGTGCTTGTCGCCGTTCTGCCGGGCCGTGGAGAGGATGCGTGCGACGGCGAGGGCGTTGTCCTGGGTCTGGGCGAAGGCGTACCCCGTCTCCAGGAAGGCACGCAGGGCCTCCGGGGTGCCCGCGTCCAGGGCGTCGCTGCCCGCCTGCTGCACGTGCGTGTCGCCGTTCTGCCGGGCCACGGAAAGGATGCGGGCGATGGTGAAGGAGTCGTCCTCGGCCTGGGCGGTGCGGCAGCCCGTCAGGAAGAAGGCGCGCGTGCCGTCCGCGGTGCCGCCCAGGGCCGCACCGGCCTCGCGCAGGACGGCCCGGCCCGCGTTCGGGTCCGCGAGGACGTCCTGGAGTGCCGCGCGGAGCTGGTCCTCCGTCAGCTGGTCGACGGGCGTGCCGTCGGTGGAGGGATCGGCGGGGCAGGCCGTCGCGGGTGTGGGGGTGATGGGGGTGATCGGGGTGGCGGACGTGGCGAGCGGGGCCGGTGCGGGGGTGCCGGCGGCGAACGCCGGGGCGGTGAGGAGGAGAGCGGGCGTCAGGGCGGTCGCGGCGATCAGCAGCGCGACGCGGGTCGGTCTCATGATGTGCCTCCGGTGTTCCGTGGGTCCATCGGTGCGGTGGGTCCCCGAACCCGCCGCCTGCACCAGTGGCGGACGCCCGTGCACCGGGTGGCGGTTCCTCACTTGTGCCCGTCCCGCAAGGGGACGCCACCCGTCCGGATCAGGGCGGACGCGGGGTGCGGGCCCGTCTCCGGTGCGAGGTCACTCCGGCCACGGGTTGTCGCGGATCAGGTCGACGAAGTCCGTGCGGCGGAAGGACGGGTCGAAGTGGGCCAGGACGTCGGCGTTCATCGTGCCGAAGGTGGTGTCGGGGCGCGCGGACATGCCGTCGTGGAAGGCCTTCAGGATGCGGTTCTTGAAGTCGGGGCGCGGGTGGGCGGCGACGACCTCGGCGCGCTGCCGCTCGGTGATCTCCGCGAGGCCGAGGCCGAGGACGTCCGTCTCGACGCCGAGGGTCACGACGGCGACCTCGGGGGAGAGGTGGAGGGGGACCTCCGGGGTGGTGTGCAGGGCGATGGCCAGCCAGACGTCGCGGGCCTCGCGCGCGGAGCGGCCGTGGTCGAGCAGGAAGGCGCGGGCGGCCTCGGCGCCGTCGAGCTCGAAGCGGCGGTCCGTCGTGGCGTACGACGGGGTCAGCCCGAGATCGTGGAAGAGGCCGCCCACGTAAGCGAGTTCGGGATCGACTTCCAGGCCGCGCGCGGCCGCCTTGAGCGAGCCGAAGAGGTAGACGCGGCGCGAGTGGTGGAAGAGCGTCTCGTCGGCGGCCTCCCGGACGAGGGCGGTGGCCTCGCGGACCAGCTCGGTGTCGGGAACGGTGATCCCCGCGATCGTCTCCGTCGTCGATGGCATGAGCGCTCTCCCGGGTCGGTGCGGTGTGGACTGCCTCCAGCATTCCCGCAGGCCGGCGTGCCGGGCCCCGCCCGAACCGCCGTGCACCCCACAGATCCGGACCTTGGCCGTACCCGGTGTCAGGGCGCCTCGCCCGCGCCCCCGCCGCCCCGGGCGGTGGCGAACCGGGAGCGGTAGCTGCTCGGCGGGACACCCAGACGGGTGACGAAGACCCGGCGCATCGTCTCCGCGCTGCCGAACCCCGCGGCGCGCGCGGCCTCCGCGACCCCGCACCCCGCGCCCGGCCGCCCGCGGCACCGGGCAAGCCTCCCGCCCTCAGCGCCCCGCGGCCGTCACCGTGGCTCCGGTGTCCGCGGGGGCGGTCCCCGGTACGGGGCGGGGCTCCGGCAGCCGGGTCAGCAGGGCGACGGTGAGCAGGACGGGGAGCAGCGCGGCCAGGGTGCGGGTCAGGCCGCCCAGTTCGGCGGCCCAGCCCACGGCCGCCGGGCCGAGCAGGACGCCCGCGTAGGTGAAGGTCGTGAAGCGGGAGACGGCGGTCGCCGCGCTCACCCCCTCCGTCCGGCCCACCGCGCTGAACGCCAGTGGCAGCAGCACCGACATCCCCGCGCCCATCACCGCGAACCCGGCGACGGCGGTCACGGGCTCGGCGGTCAGCACGGCGACGCCGAGCCCCGCGACGGCGACCAGCCCTCCGGTGCGGAAGACCGGCGCGGCGCCGTAGCGGGTGGCCAGCCGGTCGCCGACCACGCGGACGGCGGTCTGCCCCGCGGCGTACGCGGTGACGGCGGTCGCGGCGAGGCCGACCGGGACGCCGCGGGCGTCGTGCAGGAAGATCGGCCCCCACCCGAGCGCGGCGCCCTCGCACACCATCAGGGCCGTGCCGGTCAGCCCGAGCACGACGAACGCCGCGCTCCACCGCCCCGCGCGGCCCGCGTCCGGCCGGGCGACGTCCCCACCCGGCCGGGCGCGGTCGGCCCCGGCGGGCAGCAGCAGCCGGCCGAGCACGAGCCCGGCGGCGGCCAGTACCGCCGCCGCGCCCACGAAATGCGCGGTCAGGGTCACCCCGGCCCGGGACAGCCCCGCCGTCGCCAGCGAGGCCACGACCGCGCTGACACTCCACGCGGCATGGCAGCCGCTCAGGATCCGCCGCCCGGCGCGCTGCTCCACGGCGACGGCGTGCGCGTTCATGGCCGCGTCCGTCGTACCGTGCACGGCGCCGAGCGCGGTGTTCGCGGCCGCGAGCGCGCCGAAGCCGCCCGACAGGCCGACCAGGGCCAGCAGCAGCGGCATGACGACGAGCGACACGCGCAGCACCGGCCGGCTCCCCACCCGGGCGACCAGCGGCCCGACGAACTGCATCGCCACGATCGCCGCCACCGCGAACAGCAGCCCCAGCACCCCCACCTGGCCGTCGCTCAGATGGCGCTCGCTCTTGAGCGAGGCCTGCCGCGCGATCGACGTCGACAGCGTCAGCCCGTTGAGCAGGAACACGGCCGTCGCCGGCCACCTCCCGCTCCCGCCCGCCCCTGCCCCCTGCACGCGCCCCGCCATCCCGCGACCTCCGTCCGCCCCGCACCGACGACCCGGAAACCCGGGCCCGCAGCAACGACGAACGGGACGGCCGCACATCGACACCCGCGGGCGACGGGGTGCCCCGGCGGGGCCGTGCGACGCGCGCGGAGCGTCGCCGGGCGGTCCGGTGCGAGCCCGGGAACGGCTGCGGCCCGCTCCCCTTCCCCCGGGAGCGGGCCGCCGCCTTCGGGGTGGTCAGCTGTACGTCAGGCCGCTGACGGAGCAGTAGCGGACGAACGGGCCCGGGTACACGTACTCGTCCAGGCAGTAGCCGTTCGCGCTGATGGCCGAGGTGCCCGGGGTGATGGTGTAGCGGTTGCCCTCCCACATCGGGGTCTGCGGGTCGGTCTCGCAGAAGCCGGTGTTGATCGCGAGGGAGCTCGCGCTCGCCGGGATCTGGACGGTGAAGTACTTCACGCCGCCGGACGCGTAGCTCGAACCGTCGGGGTAGTACCAGCCGGAGCCGTTGTCGACGCTCAGCCCGTACGGCAGCCCGTAGGAGCAGCTCAGGGCGAGGTTCAGGGTGCGCGTCGTCTCCGCCGAGGCGGACTGCGGCGCCGCGGCCGCGAGCAGCAGGGCGGCGGCGGTCGCCGACCCGAGCGCCACGAGCCGGGCGGCGGTGCTTCGTGTGTTCATGGGGACGTCCTGTCCTTCCGGGCGCGCGGGCGCGCCCTGGCGAGTGGGGGGTGCGGACGTGCGGCGCCCGCCCGCGGGCCGCCGTCACGCCCGCGCCGCCGGGCCTGACCCCGGCGCCGCGAACGGCGACCCGCCGCGCGGACGCGCCGCCCCATGGTGCCCGCGCGGCACGGACGCGGCCGCGGCTTCCGTGCACGGCCGAAGACCGCCGAAGACCGGCGAACGGGGAGCGGCCCTCGGCACGGGCGGGCGTCGGCGACGGGGCTATGCCGGGGCTGTGGCCCGCCGGACCTGTGAAGGTCCGCGTACCGGCCCCGGCGGCGCCGCCCGGCGGTAAGCTGCCGCCCGCCCACGGTGTTCGGGCCCGCGCCCCGCGGGGAACGGGACGGGAGAGGACGTCGGATGAGGCAGCCCCCGCCGGACCCGGCCGGTCCGGTGGCCGAGGCCGCCGCGGCGGTCCGGACGCCGGACGAACTCGCCCTGCTGTTACGGGACCTGCGCCGCCGGCACGCGCGCAGCCGCCACGACAGCCCGCTGACCTACCGCGAGCTGGCCGCCCGCACCGGGTGGTCGCAGACGGCGATCGCCGAGTACTTCACCGCCCGCACCCTGCCGCCCACCGACCGGCTCGACGGACTGCTCGAACTCCTCGGCGCCACACCGGCCGAGCAGCGCGCCCTGGCCACCGCCCGGGACCGGGTCGAGGAGGCCGCCCGCCGGACGAGGAACAGCGGCGGGCCGCCCCCGGTCGCCGCCGACACGGATCCGGCGCCGCGCCAACTGCCGCCCCCACCCGCACTTTTCACCGGACGGACCCGCGAACTCGCCCTGCTGGACACCGCTCTCGGCGACGGCCCCGGCGGCATCTGCGCGATCGGCGGCATGGGCGGCATCGGCAAGACATGGCTCGCCCTGCACTGGGCGCACACCCGCCGCGACCGCTTCCCGGACGGCGAACTCCACGCGGACCTGCGCGGATTCGACCCCACCGGGCAGCCCGTGGACCCGGCCGCCGCGGTACGCGGCTTCCTCGCCGCGCTGGGCGTGGCACCGGCCGCCCTCCCCGCCGGGCCCGACGCGCAGGCCGCGCTCTACCGCGGCCTCACCGCGGAGCGGCGGATGCTCGTCCTGCTGGACAACGCGCCCGACACGGAGCACGTCGTCCCGCTGCTGCCCGGCGGCAGCGGATGCACCGTGCTGATCACCGGCCGACGACGGCTGACCGGCCTGATCACCGCCCACGGCGCCCGGCCTCTGGCCCTCGGCGAACTCCCCGCGCCCGACGCGTACGAGATGCTCGCCCGCCGCCTGGGCCGCGCGCGGCTGGACGCCGAGCCCGGCGCGGCGGCCGACCTCGTCACCTGCTGCGCGGGCCTGCCCCTCGCGCTCGGTATCGCCGCCGCCTGCGCCGCCACCCACCCCGGCCTGCCGCTCACGGCCCTGGCCGACGAACTGCGCGACGACACGCGCCGACTGGACGCCCTCGACGGCGGCGAGCCGCACGCCGACCTGCGGGCCGTACTGTCATGGTCCGGGCGCGCCCTGTCGCGGGACGCCGCCCACGCGTTCGCGCTGCTGGGCACCGCCCCCGGCCCGGACATCACGCCCGCCGCGGCCGCCCACCTGCTCGGCCTGCCGCCCGCCACGGCCCGCGCGCTGCTGCGCGAACTCGACCACGCCCACCTCGTCCGGCGGCACGCCCCCGAGCGCTACCGCATGCACGACCTGCTCCGCCTGCACGCCACCGAACTCGCCCGCACGCACGGCACCCCCGCGGAGCGGCGGGCGGCGATCCGCCGCCTGGTCGACCACCGCACGGAGGCCGCGAGCACGGCCGCCCGCTCCCTCGCCCCCCACCACCCCCCGCTCCCGCTGCCCGCCGTCCCCGCCCCCGACGGGCCCGTGCCAGGTGACCGGGCCTCCGGCCGTCCCGACCCCGAAGTGCCCCACGACCAGGCCTCGGCCATGGCCTGGTTCGACGCGGAGCACCCCAACCTCGTGGCCGCCCAGCAGGCGGCGCGCGCGAACGGGTGGGACGTCCAGACCTGCCGGCTCGCGTGGGCGCTGGACCCCTACCACCGCAGCCGCGGGTACTACGCGGACCAGGCGGCGATGTGGCGGCTCGCCGCACAGGCGGCGGAAGGACTCGGCGTGCCCGCCCTGCGCGCCCGCGCCCACCAGATGCTCGGCGACGCGTGCGCCCTGCTCGGCCGGACCGGCGACGCCCTCCGCCACCTGGAACGCGCCCTGGCACTGACCGGGGGCACCGGCGACGGCCCTGCCCGCGCCGAGATCCACCACAGCCTCGGCGGCGCCTGGGAGCGGCACGGCGACGACCGGCGCGCACTGGAACACGCCCTGCGGGCACTGGAGATCTTCCGGACCCTGGACGACACCTACCGCCAGGCCCGCGCCCTCAACGCCGTCGGCTGGCTCCGCACCCGCCTCGGCGACCACACCGAGGCCCGCGCCGACTGCCTGGCCGCCCTCGCACTGCTGCGCCGGCACCCCGCCGACCGCCGCCAGCTCGGCGAGTCCAGCACCCTCGACAGCCTCGGCTGCATCGCCCACCGGCGCGGCGAGCACGACCTCGCGGTCGCGTACTACGGCGAGGCGCTGGCCATCTGCCGCGCCCAGGGCCACAGCCACCTGGAGGCCGACGTCCTCCGCCACACCGCCGAGTCCCTCCTCGCCCGGCACCGCACGGACGAGGCCCGCGCCGCCCTGTCCCGCGCCCGCGCCCTCCTCACGTCCCAGCACCGCCTGTCCGACGCCGACCAGGTCGCACACGAACTGGCCGCCCTCGACCGTACGGCCGACGGCTGACAGACCCGCGCGGCTCCGAGCCGGGTCCGGGTCGAGGCGTCAGGGCAGCAGGCGCTGCTCCTTCGCCACCGCGACCGCCTCCGCGCGGGTGCTCACGCCGAGTTTGTCGTAGATGCGGCGCAGATGGGTCTTCACGGTGGTCTCGCCGATGAAGAGGGCGGCGGCGATGTCGCGGTTGGGGAGGCCGCGGGAGAGGTGGGTGAGGATGTCGCGTTCGCGGGGGGTGAGGGACGGGTGGGGGTGGCGCATGCGGGCCATCACGCGGTCGGCGACGGGGGCGGAGAGGGCGGGGCGGCCCTGCGCCGCGGCGCGGATCGCGGCGAAGAGCTCCTCCGGGCGTTCGGCCTTGAGCAGGTAGCCGGTCGCGCCCGCCTCGATGGCGCGGGTGACGTCGGCGTCGGTGTCGTACGTGGTGAGGACGAGGACGTGCGGGCCGCCGGGTGCGGCGGTGAGGCGGCGCGTCGCGGTGACGCCGTCCATGCCGGGGCCGAGCTGGAGGTCCATCAGTACGACGTCGGGACGGTGCCGGGCCGCCTGCGCGAGCGCTTCCTCGCCGGTGCCCGCCTCCGCGACGACCTCGATGCCGGGCGCGCTGTCGAGCAGGGCCAGCAGCCCGGCCCGTACGACGGCGTGGTCGTCGCAGAGCAGGACCCGCACGGGCGGCGGCGGGGCAGTGGCGGTCACCGGGGCTCCTCCAGGGGGATCGCGGCGGTCAGGACGGTGCCCGCGCCGGGCGCCGAGTCGACGGTGAGGGTGCCGCCGAGCTGCCGCAGCCGGGCGCGGGCGGCGGGCAGGCCGTGGCCGCGTTCCCCGGCGGGGGCGGCCGGGAGCGCGGCGGGGTCGAAGCCGCGGCCGTCGTCGGCGACGTCCAGCACCACCTGGTCGTCGAGGACGGTGAGGGTCAGCGTGGCCGTCGCGGCGCCCGCGTGCTCGCGGACGTTGGCCAGCGCGCCCTGCGCGATCCGCAGCAGCGCCGACTGCGCGCGTTCGGGCGGCGCGGCCCCGGTGTGGTCGTCGACGTGGACACGCACCGCGAGCCCGCCGCCGCTCTCCCGTTCGGCCAGCTCGCGCAGCGCCCGCGGCAGTCCGCCGCCCGCGGCGAGCCCGGCGGGGGCGAGGTCGCGGACGAAGCGGCGGGCCTCGGCGAGGCTGGTCTCGGCGATCGACGCGGCGGTGCGGACGTGGCCGCGCGCCTTGTCCGGCTCGGTGTCCCACGTGCGCTCGGCGGCCTGCAGCAGCATCCGCTGGCTGGACAGGCCCTGGGCGAGCGAGTCGTGGATCTCCATCGACAGCCGCTGCCGCTCGGCGAGGGTCCCGGCCCGCCGCTCGGTGGCGGCCAGTTCCCGGCGGGTACGGATCAGGTCGTCGATGAGCGTGCGCTGCCGGGCGTCCTGGCGCTGCATGAGGACGAAGACGGCGGTGGTGAAGGCGACGACGGCCGCGGGGCCGACCAGCAGGTCGAAGTCGAAGCGCGGTGCGAGGGCCAGCTGGGCGGCGGTCACCAGCACGGTGAGC
Source organism: Streptomyces sp. NPDC004031 (assembly GCF_053604375.1). Classification (NCBI taxonomy): domain Bacteria; kingdom Bacillati; phylum Actinomycetota; class Actinomycetes; order Kitasatosporales; family Streptomycetaceae; genus Streptomyces; species Streptomyces sp. NPDC004031. Next base: position 17,048 of record NZ_JBSGHL010000071.1, read on the forward strand.
AGCGCGACCAGCGCGAAGGCCGCCGCGCCCGGCAGGGTGCGCAGCGCCACGTAGACGAGCGGCACCGCCACCCACGCGAAGCTCGGCGCGAGCGTGACGAGCACCGCCCACACCACGACGACCGCGGCCAGCCACAGCAGCTGCCGCACCGGCGGCCAGGGCACCGGTACGCGGGGCAGCGCCCGCGGCATCCGGCGCACGCCCGCCGCGTAGAGGACGGCGAGCAGCACGGCCAGCGCGACCACCGGCCACACCCGTGCCTCGCCGCCGTGCCGCTGCACGAACCGCGCCATGGACGCGGCGAGCAGCACGAAGAACGTCACGTGCATGACCGCCGCGAGCCGGCGCGCGTCCGCGGCGGCGGGCTCGTCGCTCGTGCGCACCCCGTACCGCCTTCCGCACCGGGCTGGGGCCCTTCCGGGCCCTCCGAACAGGACAAACACTTCCATGGTGGCGGGCCCCCGAGGCGGTCGGGGTCATCCGTTCGGACGACCCGGGCGTCCTCCGCCCGGTCCGCCGCGTCGGCCCGGGACGACGACGGGGGAGCGGGCCGCCCGCGCCGACGATGGATTGCGGAGCGCCGGTCCGGCGGCTCCTCCGAAGCCCCCGATTCCTGGAGACACCCGTCATGCAGCAGGTCAAGAAGGTCTCGACACGTACTCGCGTGCTCACCGCCGGCGCCGTCGCCGCGGTCGTGATCGGCGGCGTCGGCGCCTGGTCCGCGAGCGCGTCCTCGCCGAAGTCCTCACCGAAGTCCTCACCGGAGGCGGCGACGCAGGCGGCTGCGGCCGCGGCGCCGAAGTCGGACGCGCGCGGCGGCGCCGTCGTGCAGACCGACCACCTCTCGGTCGCCGCCGCCACGAAGGCCGCACAGGCGGCTCTGGACGCGGCCGAGAAGGCGCACCAGCACGTCTCCGTCGCGGTCGTCGACCGCAACGGCAACACCCTGGTCACGCTGCGCGGCGACGGCGCGGGACCGCAGTCGTACCAGGCCGCGCAGGAGAAGGCCTTCACCGCGGTGTCGTGGAACGCCCCCACCTCCGAGCTGGCCACCCGCCTCGCGCAGGCCCCGACGCTCAAGGACATCCCCGGCACGCTCTTCCTCGCGGGCGGCGCGCCGGCCACGGCCAAGGGCGCCCCGGTCGCGGGCATCGGTGTCGCGGGCGCCCCGTCCGGCACGCAGGACGAGACGTTCGCGCAGGCCGGGGTCGCCGCGCTCGCCCATTGACTGACCGTCCCGCCGGGAAGCGGTGGCGTACGGTGCCTCCCGGCGCCGGGTACCGCCGGCCCGGGGACGACCGCACCCGGCACCACCACCCCCGCACCGGCAAGGAGCAGCCCACCGATGAACCGACCGGACACCGTACTGCTGGAGGCCGCCGCGAGCGGTGACACCCGCGCGGTGTGCGCCGCGCTCGCCGCGGGGGCCGGCACCGAGGCGCGGGACGCCCACCGGCGCACCCCGCTGCTGCTCGCCGCCCTCGGCGACCATGTCGAGGCCGCCCGCGCGCTGGTCGCGGCGGGCGCCGACCCGGACGCGCAGGACGACCGGGACGACAGCGCCTGGCTGGTCACGGGCGTCACCGGCAGCACGGCCATGATGCGGGTGCTGCTCCCGGCCGGGCCCGACCTGACGCTGACCAACCGCTTCGGCGGTGTCTCCGTCATCCCCGCGAGCGAACGCGGCCACGTGGACTACGTGCGTGCGGTGCTCGCGGAGACGTCGATCGACGTGAACCACGTCAACCGGCTCGGCTGGACGGCGCTGCTGGAGGCCGTCATCCTCGGCGACGGCGGCCGCGCCCACCAGCAGATCGTCGCCCTGCTGCTCGACGCGGGCGCCGATCCGGCGATCGCCGACGGCGACGGTGTCACGCCGCTCGCACACGCCGAGAAGCGCGGCTTCACCCAGATCGCGGCCCTGATCCGCGCGGCGGGCTGACCCCCGACGGGCCCCCGTTCCCCCGACCCACCGGGGAACGGGGGCCCACCGGGGAACGGGGCCCGTCACACGGCGGGGCGCGCGGCGGACCGGGCAACGAGGGCCCGCCGGGCGCGGCGGCCCCGGACCGCCGACGAGACGATCGCGACCAGGGCGCCGCCCGCCGCCCAGGCCACGAGCACCCAGATCGCCCCGGCGATGCCGTGGCCGTCGAAGTAGACGGTGTTGCGGACCGCCGTGGTGCCCGCGCCGGGCGGCAGGGCCTGGCCGATCGCCCGCCAGAAGGGCGGCAGCAGCGGCCCCGGGTAGACACCGCCCGAGCTGGGGTTGCCGAGGACGGTGAAGATCAGGATGGTCAGGCCCAGGCCGACCGTACCGGCCAGCGACTGCAGGGCGACCCCGGCCGCCGCCGACGCGTAGACGACGAGGGTGCCGATGCCGGCCAGCTCCCAGAAGGCGCCGGGCAGGCAGTTCAGCACCGGCCCCACGATGACCGCGCCCCCGACGCCGGACACGAACGCGTAGGGCAGCATCACCAGCAGCCGCACCAGGATGCGGCGCAGCGTCGGCCGCCGGGAGCCCGCGGCCATGCTCAGCGCGGAGGACGCGAGATAGCCGCCGATCGTCCAGCTCAGCACGAGGTAGAACGACGACAGCCCGCGGAAGTCGCCGGTCGCGGGCGGGCGGATGTCGCGGACGACGACATCGCGGTGCTGGGCGGCGTTGACGGTCCGTACGACCTTGGTGGCCGCGTCGCTCGCGGAGGAGCCCGCGGCGGAGGCGACGAGCAGGGTGTCCGCCCTGGCCCGCGGGTCGAGAAGGAGGGCCGCGTCCGTACGCCGGTCCAGCAGCCGCTGCCGGGCCTGCGCCTCGCCGGTGACGGCGGTCGCGTGCACCGGCTCGCCGGGCAGCGCGTTCAGCCGCGCGACGGCCGTCGGCAGGACGGACGGCGGGGCGGCCACGACGACGGGTACGCGGTGCGGCTTGGGCGCGTGGAAGGCGCCCATGTAGGAGAGCGCGAAACCGAGTTGGAGCAGCAGCACCCCGAAGACGACGAACGCGGACCGCGGTGTGACCGCGTCCCGCAGCTCCCGTACGACCCCGAGCAGGCCCCCGACCCCTTGCGCCTCGGCCGGATCGTAGGGCTCGCCGAACCCACCGGTCCCACCGTTCCCGCCCGAGCCAGAGCCCGAGCCCGAGCCTGCGCCCGAGCCCCCGTCGCCGCCCGGCGTCCCCGGGTCGCGGGGGTCCTCCGGCGTCGGGCCGGGCTGGTCCGCTCTGTGCGCCACCGTCGCCGCCCTTCCCTCGTACGCCGCCTCCCGGGCCCACGGCCGGGGTCGTCATAGCGTCGTTCGGGCAGGGGGCGGGTCCGTGCGGGCGCGCCCGCACGGGCGGCCCGGCCCAGCCGTTCGGCCCAGCCGCGCCGGGCCCGCCGCTACTGCGGCAGCGCCCAGGGCGCCGCGCGCAGGTCGGCGACGGTACGGCGGGTGCGCCCGGCGCGCGGCGCCTCGGCGGGCCTGCCGACGGCGACCATCGTGACGACCTCCCACCCGGGGCCGGGCTGCAGCTCGGCCGTCAGCTTCTCCAGGTCGAACGCGCGGAACTGGTGTGCGGCCAGCCCCATCGCCTGCGCCTGGAGCGTCAGATGCGCGACGGACTGCCCCAGGTCGTAGTCCGCGAACTCGGAGTAGAGCAGCCCGCTGTCCTCCACGCGGCGGTGCGCGAGGGTGACGACGAGCAGCCCGGCGTCCACCGCCCAGCGGGCGGAGCTGCGCGCGAGATGGGGCAGGATCCGTGCGTGGTCCGGCTCGCCGGGGCGGGCGGCGACGTACGCCCAGGGCTGCGAGTTCCCCGCGGAGGGCGCCCACCGGGCGGCCTCCAGCAGGAGGTCGACGGCACGGTCGTCCAGCACGCCCGACGGGTCGAACGCCGACGGGCTGAAGCGGCCGGCGAGCAGCGGGTGGAGGCCGTCGAGCGGCGGCTGATCACGGTTCACGCCGCCTCCAACCGGCGGCCGCCCGGCGGTATTCCGCTATCCGGCGGCAGCTTCCGGGGCGTGCGCCGCGTTCCGCCCCGCCTCCGGGGCGGCCCCGGCGTCCGGCCCCTGCGCGGCCAGGGCGCGGCGGCGCCGGGCGAGCCGGCCGGACAGGACGTAGCCGCCGACCGTCAGGGCGAGCACCGCGACCGTCTCCGCCGTGCCCCAGGTCCATGTGGACAGGCTCACCTCCTTCGTGGGGAGCCTGGGCAGGTCCTTCGGGTCCACGGCCGTCGCCGAGTGCCCGGCCACCTCCGCCTGGTAGGCCTGGTTGCGGGCCGAACCGTGCAGGAAGGGCGCGACGAACAGCACGCTGAGGACCAGCACCGCCTCGGTGGCCACGACGGCCGGGAAGGTGCGCACCAGCAGGACGTGCAGCGGACGGCGGTCGCCCGCGTCCCGCAGGGCCTCGACGCGCGGGTGCACCACGAACTGGTTGAACGCGCCGAGCAGCAGCAGGGTGCCGAAGATCAGGATCTTCACGCCGAGCACCCGCCCGTACATCGTGGACAGCAGCTGGCCCAGACCGTCCACGTGCTCCCAGTAGAGGAAGAGGCCCGACAGTGCGATGGCGGCCACGCAGCCCGTCGCCGCCGCGGAGAAGCGGCGTATCGCGGGGGAGAAGAAGGCGCCGCGGTCGGCGGGGGCGAGGGCGCCGGGCGCCGCGAGGAGCAGCAGGCCCAGCAGTCCGCCGGTCCACACCGCGCCGCCCAGCAGGTGGAGCATCCACATCGCGGTCTCGAAGACGGTACGCGGCCAGTCCTCCGGGACGGCGTCGGGGAACTTGGTGGTGCCGAGCGCGACGGCGCCCGCGGCGAGCCCCGCCGTCAGCAGCCACCCGCGGGCCGGGCCGGCCGCGTACCGGCGCAGCGCGAGCGGGGCGACGAGCACGGCGCCGGCGAGGACCAGCGTCACTTCGAGGCCGAGCAGGCGGCCGGAGTTGCTGCCGTCGTAGAGGGAGTGCCAGGCGGCGCCGTAGTCGTACCCGCCGTCGGCGGAGGCGCCGTGGGCCAGGTCGGTGAGCACCGCGGGGACGGCGAGCGCGCCGAGTACGGCCGCGGCGCGGGCCAGCCGCGCGGTCACGGCGGCGAGGGCGCGGGAGGAGATCCGGGCGGCGGGGCCCGCGGCCAGCAGCGCCAGCAGGACCAGGCCGGTGAAGCCCATGAGCGTGGTCCAGGCCGTCCAGCTCACTGCGCTGTCCGCGAAGGGGCCGAGCGGTGTGGAGGGGGCCGCGGCGGCCGCGTACGGCACGGGTGGGGGGAGCGGTGCGGGGAGGGACATGGCAGAGGAAACCCTTGCTCGCGTCGGACGAAACGGAGCTTAGGTTAGGCTCGCCTAACTTCAGGCGGCAATGTGATCCATCCGACCCGCCGGACGCTGAACGCGGGGGCCCCGGGATCCGTACCGACACGGACCCCGGGGGCCTTCGCGGGAAGGAAGGTCAGGCCAGGGTCAGGAAGAGCTTCTCCAGCTCCGCCTCGGACATGGGCGGCTGGTTCTCGTCCGCCGCCGTCATGCACTGCCGCATGCCGCTCGCGATGATCTTGAAGCCCGCCCGGTCCAGTGCGCGGGAGACGGCGGCGAGCTGGGTGACCACGTCCTTGCAGTCCCGGCCCGCCTCTATCATCGCGATGACACCGGAGAGCTGCCCCTGGGCCCGCCGCAAACGGTTGAGGACCGACTGCACCGCGTCCTCGTCCACCGCCATCCCCATGGCCGCCACTCCTCTCGTCCGGCAACCGTCCAGCGGTCCAGTGTACCCCCGGGGGTATGAAAAGCAGGGGGCCCGCGGACCGGCCGCCGCGCTCAGCCCTGCCGCACCGCGGCCGCCTGCCGGGCCCGCCGCACCGCCCACAGCGGCACCGCGAGCCAGCACAGCGCGAACCACAGCACGAGCCCCCCGGCCAGCCATCCGGCGAGCGCGTCCGGCACCACCAGGCGCAGGACCAGCAGCAGCGAGCAGGTCATCGTGCACAGCAGCAGGAACAGGCCGAGCACGGTCAGCCGCGAGGCCCAGACGACCGTCTCGGGCTTGAGGTGGTGGCCGGTCAGCAGGCGGTGCATCGCCGCCGGGCCCACCAGCACCCCGGTCGTCGCGGCGCCCAGCACGACCGAGGCCGCGTACAGGTGCCGCTCGGTGGCGGAGAGCTGGGCGAAGCGCTGCTGGAAGGCGACGGTGAGCAGGAAGCCGAAGAGGATCTGCACGCCGGTCTGCGCGACCCGCAGCTCCTGGAGCAGATCCGACCAGCGGCGGTCCGCCCGCTCCTCCACGGTCTCGTCACGCCCCGCGGCCGCCGGGTCGGCCGCGGCCTCCTGCTCCCCGGACGGGTGTTCCGTCATCGCGCGTGCTCCCTTCCGTGCCGGGGCGGCGGGCCGGGTGCCCGCCTGACTGAATCTGCCCCGGTCCGCCGGGTCCACCGGCCCGCCGCGCCGCGAATGGTCGAAAGTGTCGCGTCATGACCCGTGCGCGTCGCTTCGATGATTGAACACGTTTGAACGCGATGTGTTTTTTCCGGCCCCCTCCGCGCCCGGGGGCGGTCTGCCGCAGCGGCTCCGACCTGCGAGGAGTGTCGTGCTCGAAGGGGTGCCCGGCGTGCGAGCCTTCACCCGCCGCCTGCGCGCTCCTGGGGGATTATGTGCGAAAGTCTTGCGCGCCGACCCGGCCGAAGTTACGTTTCCGCGGCAACAGCCTCCCGCTCCCCGGGCACCCCCGTGCCCCGCACCGCCCTGTCGCCGAAGGGAATCCCCCCGTGGACCTGTCCCGCCGCACCTTCACCGCTCTGACCAGCGGCACGGCCGCCGCCCTCGCCCTGCCGGCCGTCGGCCACGCCACCGCCGCGGACGCCCCGGCGGCCCACGCCCCCGCGCCCGCCCCCGCCGGGCCGCTGCCCCGCCCCGCCGCCGACGGCAGGACCCACACCGTCGGCTTCGACCGCTACTCGCTGCTGATCGACGGCCGCCGTGTCCCGCTCTGGTCCGGCGAGGTGCACCCCTTCCGGCTGCCCAGCCCCTCCCTGTGGCGCGACGTCCTGCAGAAGATGGCCGCCAACGGCTACAACGCCGTCAGCATCTACGCCGCCTGGAACGTCCACTCGCCCGCGCCCGGCTCCTACGACTTCACCGGCGTCCGCGACCTCGACCGCTTCCTGGACCTGGCCGCCGAAGCCGGGCTGTACGTCATCGCGCGCCCCGGCCCGTACATCAACGCCGAGGTGGACGCGGGCGGTTACCCGGCCTGGCTGACGACGACGCCCGGTCGCGCCCGCACCAGCGACCCCGGCTACCTCGCCCACGCCGACGAGTGGCTCACCGCCGTCGACGCCGTGATCGCCCGCCACCTCCACACCACGGGCCGCGGCACGGTCGTGCTCTACCAGCTGGAGAACGAGTACGCCTCCTACGTCACCAGTGCCACCGGCCAGGACTACATGGCCCACCTCTACGCCAAGGTGCGCGCCGACGGCATCGACGTCCCGCTCTTCCACAACGACAAGGGACGCAACGGCTACTGGGCTCCCGGCGGCTTCGACACCGGCGGCGAGCAGGGCCGCTACCTCTACGCCTTCGACGGCTACCCCTCGCCCAGCGGCCTCGCCCCCGACTGGGGCTACTTCGGCACCGGCGGCGCCAAGGGCGGCGCGACCGCGAGCCCCGACACCCCCGGCTTCATGGCGGAGTTCGGCGGCGGCTGGTTCGACCCGTGGGGCGGCGCGGAATTCGGCGGCCTCGGCTACGCCGAATCCCGCAGGACCCGCGACGCGGCCTTCGAACGGCGCTTCTACCTCACCAACCTCGCCAACGGCATCAAGATCCACAACGTCTACATGACCTTCGGCGGCACCTCGTGGGGCTGGCTCCCCGCCCCCGTCGTCTACACCTCCTACGACTACGGCGCCGCCATCGACGAGGCCCGCAACCAGACACCCAAGCTGCTGCCGATGCGGCAGATCGGCGCCATGCTCGCCGCCTTCCCCGACCTCGGGCAGCTGGACCGCGCGGACGACGTGACCGCGACCCCCGTCACCGGCGGCGCCGTCCGCGTCTACCACCTGACGAGCCCCGACCGCGGCTCCCACCTGTACTTCCTGCGCAACGACGGCAGCGCCGACGCCACCTGCACGCTGCCCGTGACGACCGCCGCCGGGGAGCTGACCGTGCCCGCCGCGCCCGGCGGGCTGCGGGTCACCGGCAAGGACATGAAGGTCGTCGCCGCCAACCTCTCGCTCGGCCGCCGCGCCCTGCTCTACACCACCGCCCAGCCCATGTGGCGCGCCGCGGGCCGCACCCAGGACCTCGCGCTGCTCACCGGCCGCCCAGGCGACCCCGCCGAGACCGTGCTGCTGTGCCGCACCCGCCCCACCGTGACCGTCACCGACGGCTCCGCCGAGACCACCTGGGACGCGGACGCCGGCACGCTGCGGATCAACGCCGTCCTCGACGGCCTCACCCGCGTCCGTATCGAGGACGGCGGCAGCGGCACCCCCCTGCTGCTGCTCCTGGCCGACGACACCGCGGCCGCCACCCTCTGGCCGCGCACCACCGAGGCGGGCCCGCTGCTCGTCCGCGGCCCCGCCCTCGTCCGCTCCGCCCGCGTCCACGGCGTCAACCTCGACCTGACCGGCGACACCGACGCCCCCGCCCCGCTGGAGGTGTGGGCCCCGGACGGCGTCAAGCACATCGACTGGAACGGCCGGCGCGCCGCCACCCGCACCACCCGCGACGGCAGCCTCGCCGCCACCGCCCAGCTCCCCGGCCCCCGCCCGGTGCGGCTGCCCGAGCTGACCGGCTGGCGGTACGCGGCGGAGAACCCGGAGTCCGCCCCCGGCTTCGACGACCGCCGCTGGCGCACCTGCGACCTCACCACCTCGCACAGCTCCACCGCACTGCCCGCGGGCCAGCCCGCCGTGCTCTTCGCCGACGACTACGGCTGCTACTACGGCGACGTCTGGTACCGCGCCCAGGTCGGCGACGCGGCCGACGCCGAGACGCTGTCGCTCACCTACCAGGGCGGCACCCTCGGCCTGCTGATGGCCTGGTGGGACGGCCGCCCGCTCGGCACCCACCGGCTGCCGACCCCGGCCAAGGCCCAGGACACCGTCGCGAGCTGGACCGGCACCGCCGACTTCGCCGTCCCCGCCGACCTGCGCGGCGCGGGCCCGCACACCGTCGCCGTGCTGGTGCGCCCGATGGCCCACGCCGAGGACGGCGGCGCCAACGACGCCTTCAAGGCCGCCCGCGGCCTGCTCGCCGCGACCCTCGACGGCGCCCCGCTGACCTGGCGCATCCAGGGCGCGGCCGGGCTCGACACCGTACGCGGCGTGCTCAACACCGGCGGCCTGTACGGGGAGCGCTCCGGCTGGCACCTGCCCGGCTTCCCCGACGAGCGGTGGACGCGGGTGGACCTGCCGCACACCGTGACCCGGCAGGGCGTCGGCTGGTACCGCACGGACTTCCGGCTCGGCATCGACCCCGGCACGGACGCGTCGATCGGCCTGACCCTGACCGACGACCCGTCCCGCGCCTACCGCGTGCAGATCTTCCTCAACGGCTGGAACCTCGGCCAGTACGCCAACGACGTCGGCCCGCAGCACACCTTCGTGCTGCCGAACGGCATCCTGCGCACCCGCGGCTCCAACAGCCTCGCGCTGGCCGTCCTCGCCGACGGCACCACCCCGGCGGGCCTGCCGCTGCCCGAGCTGACGCTGCTCGGCGCGGTCGCGGGCGGCGTCCCCGTCGAGGACGTCCCCGCCCCCGGCCACCGCGGGCGCTGACCCCGTGCGGTCCGGCACCCGGCACCTGGTGCCGGGCCGCACGGCCTCCCCGGGCGGCGGGAGCGGTCAGCGCGCGGGTTCGACGCGCCCGGCCACCTCACCGAGGCCCACCGGGACACCGTCCGGGCCCGCGGCCGTCGCCGTGATGACGACCTCGTCGCCGTCCTCCAGGAAGGCCCGGCGGGAGCCGTCGGGCAGCTCCACCGGCCGCGTCCCGCCGTGCGTCAGCTCGATGAGCGCCCCGACCTGGTCCGGCGCGGGCCCGCTGACCGTGCCGGACGCGAACAGGTCGCCGGGGCGCAGGCTCGCGCCGTTCACCGTCAGGTGCGCCAGCATCTGCGCGTACGTCCAGTACATCGACGCGAAGGGCGGCCGGGTGACGGTGTGGCCGTTCAGCCGCAGCTCCATCGCGATGTCCAGGCCGCACGGCGGCTGCGCGCCCGCGTCGTCCAGGTACGGCAGCAGCGGCGTGTCCCGCGGCGGCGGGGCGGTACGGGCGTGCGCCAGCGCCTCCAGCGGCACCACCCACGCGGACACCGACGTCGCGAAGGACTTCCCCAGGAAGGGGCCGAGCGGCACGTACTCCCACGCCTGGACGTCACGCGCCGACCAGTCGTTGAGCAGGCACACACCGAAGACGTGCTCGTCCGCGTCGGCCATCGCGACCCGGCCGCCGCGCGGCGACGCGCCCCCCACCACGAAGCCCAGCTCCACCTCGACGTCCAGCCGCAGCGACGGCCCGTACGAGGGCGCGTCCTCGCCCGCCGCCCTGCGCTGCCCGCACGGCCGCGGCACCGGCGAGCCCGACACGACGACCGTGCCCGCGCGGCCGTGGTAGCCGATCGGCAGGTGCTTCCAGTTCGGGGTGAGCGGATCGGCGGCGTCGGGACGGAAGATCCGGCCGACGTTCGCGGCGTGGTGCTCGGAGGCGTAGAAGTCGACGTAGTCGGCGACCTCGAAGGGCAGATGCGGCACCGCCTGCGCGAGCGGCACCAGCAGCGGGGCGACCGCGGCCGCGTGCTCCGGCTCCGTCAGCCACCGCGTGACCGCCTCCCGCACCCGCGTCCACACCGGCCGCCCGGCGGCCAGCAGCGGGTTCAGCACCGGCGCCGACAGCAGCGCCACCACCTGCCCCGGGGCCCCCACCGCCCGCGCCGCGGCCCCCGCGTCCAGCACGTGCCCGCCGTAGCGCACCCCGATCCGGGGCGCCGGGTCCGCGGCGGTCGAATACACCCCGTAGGGCAGGTTGTGCGGCCCGAACGGATCGTCGAGCGGGACGGACAGCGGGTTCGCGGTGTTCAACGGACCTCCTGCGCGGGGCGGCGGCAACGCCCCGAGGCTACCGCCGGGGAGCCCGCCGCCGGGTTTGGAGCTGCCCGCAGGTCAAACGTAAAGTCGATCCGATGACCCGGGAGGCGTACCCCGGCGGCACGGGGCCGGCGGGACCGGCGCGGACACGGAGAGCGGCAGCGGCATGACGGCGACCACGCAGGACCTTCACGACCCCGGGCACGAGGACACGATCCCGCCCGCCGAGGCCGCGGAACCCGGTCTGCCCGGCGACTCCTCCGGCACGGACACCGTGCCCGGTATCGACGACGTGCCCGGCACCGCCATCGTGCCCGGCACCGGCGACGTGCCCGGTATCGACCCGGCCCGGATGGAGATCTGCCTCGCGGTGCTCGCCGAGCTCGACGGGCTGCCCGTCGACCACCCGGACGCCATCGCGGTACGCCGCGCCACCGCCGGGATCTACCGCACGGTCAAGCAGCGCCGCCGCCAGGAGCGCCGGGCCGCCAAGACCGAGAACGACAAGCGCGTCACCGAGGCCACCGCGACCGGCGCCGCCGACCGCATCGACGACGAGACGCTCGGCATCCGGCTCGCCCCCTCGGTCAGCACCGAGATCGCCGGCATCCTGGAGCGCCCCCGGTCCTGCTACGTCTGCAAGACCCGCTACGTCGAGGTCGACGCCTTCTACCACCAGCTGTGCCCGCCCTGCGCCGCCGAGAACCGGGCCCGCCGCGACGCGCGCACCGACCTCACCGGCCGCCGCGCGCTGCTGACCGGCGGGCGCGCCAAGATCGGCATGTACATCGCGCTGCGGCTGCTGCGGGACGGCGCGCACACGACCGTCACCACGCGCTTCCCGCGCGACGCCGTCCGCCGCTTCAAGGCGATGCCCGACAGCGACCAGTGGATACACCGGCTCAAGATCGTCGGCATCGACCTGCGCGACCCGGCCCAGGTCGTCGCGCTCGCCGACTCCGTGGCCGCCCAGGGCCCGCTGGACATCCTCATCAACAACGCCGCCCAGACCGTGCGCCGCTCCGAGGCCGCCTACCGCGAGCTGGTCACCGCCGAGTCCGCGCCGCTGCCCGCGGGCGAGCTGCCCGGCACCGAGGTCTTCGGCGCCTTCGGCAGCGGGGCCCGCACCGCCGCGGCGCTGCCCGCCCCGCGCAACGGCCGCGGGCTCACCGCCGAGGACGTCACGGGCCTGGCGCTGGTCAGCGGCTCCGCGTCGCTCGCCCGTATCGAGGCCGGAACGGCGATCGACGCGGGCGGCCTCGTCCCCGACCTGGACCCCAGCAACACCTGGGTCCAGACGGTCGGCGAGGTCGATCCGGTGGAGCTGCTGGAGGTCCAGCTCTGCAACATCACCGCGCCGTTCATCCTCGTCAGCCGGCTGCGCCCGGCGATGGCCGCGGCGGCGGCCCGGCGCAAGTACGTCGTCAACGTCTCCGCGATGGAGGGCCAGTTCTCGCGCGGCTACAAGGGCGCCGGACACCCGCACACCAACATGGCGAAGGCCGCGCTCAACATGCTCACGCGCACCAGCGCCAAGGAGATGCTGGAGAAGGACGGCATCCTCATGACCGCCGTCGACACCGGCTGGATCACCGACGAGCGCCCTCACCCCGACAAGATCCGCCTCGCCGCGGAGGGCTTCCACGCCCCCCTCGACCTCGTCGACGGCGCCGCCCGCGTCTACGACCCGATCGTGCGCGGCGAACTCGGCGAGGACCTGTACGGCTGCTTCCTGAAGGACTACGCCCCCGCCGCCTGGTGAGCCGTCCCGCCGCCCGGCCTCCTAGGCGCCGACCTCGAACTCGTTGCCCTCGGGGTCGGCGCGCTCTCCGGCGCGGCCGGGCGGTTCGGCGGCGAGCCGCAGCCGCAGCCGGTTCGCACCGGTCTTCGGCGCCGCGGGCGGGCCCATCACCAGCGGGGGCGCGACACCCGCGGGATCGCGCAGGCACACCCCCCACGCACCGCTCTCGGCGACCGGCCATCCGGTCGCGGCGGACCAGAAGCGGCCCTGCGCCTGCGCGTCCGCCGCGTCCAGGCATATCTGCGCGAGCACCGCGTCCGGCGCCCCGCGGTGCTCGGGCAGTACGCACAGTTCGTTGCCCTCGGGATCGGCCAGCACCTCCCAGGGCACGTCGCCCTGCCCGATGTCGGCCCGCACCGCCCCGAGCGCCAGCAGCCGTCGCACCACCGCCTCCTGCCCGGCGCCCCCGGCGAGGTCCAGGTGCAGCCGGTTCTTGCCGCGCTTGGCCCCCGCCCCGCCGCTGAACCGCAGCTCCGGCCCGCCCCCCGGTGGGCGCACCACCGTGCCGTCCTCCACCGGGCACCCGAGCGCCTCGGCCCAGAACCGAGCGAGCCCGCCCGGATCCACCGCGTCGATCACGACCGCGACCACACCGCCGGCCACCGCCACCACCCCTGTACCGGTCGTCATCCGACGACTCTATCGGGCGCGGCGACGGCCGGAACGGATCGCAAGGTTTCGTCAAGGCCTGGCCAAGGCTTTTGGTGCGCCGCCCGGACATTCCCCAACTCGTAGGTTTTCCGCTGCCCCGTGAGGGGCTCTACGGCCATCGAGGAGTGCCGTGTTCAACGGGGAGTCCATCGACCGGCAGCCCACCGGAGGAGGAGATGCCGCACCGTGGCGCACGCTCGCCGCACGCAAGAGGATTCTTGTGCTGGCGCACACCGAAGTCTACGGACGCAGGTTGCAGGACCTGGTCTCGCTCATCGAATCCGACATGCGTGTCGAGGTGACGTTCACCGTCCCCCCGCACCCGTTCAACGGAGGAGTCAGCCGCTACCTGGACGGGCTCGGAGCCGAGGTGATGCCGTGGGCCGAGGCCGTGCGCACCGACTTCGACCTGGCGCTCGCGGCGGGATCACAAGGAATGGAGCAGGTACGCGCCCCGCTGGTGCGGATCTCGCACGGCGGCGGTCACCTGTCGCTGACCCGGGTCGCGCCGGGAACGGTGACCGGGCCCGGCGCCCCGCCGCGCGAGCCCGCCGGCATCACCGGCCGCGGCCACCTGATGTGGGAGGGCGCGGTCGTGCCGCGCGCGGTCGCTCTCCCGCACCGTGACGACCTGCGGGCGCTGCGCCGCTGGTGCCCCGAGGCCCTGCCGGTCGCCGAAGTGGTGGGCGATCCCACGTACGACTGCATCGCGCTGAGCCTGCCCTTCCGTGACGAGTACCGCCAGGCGGTGGGGGTCGAACCGGATCAGGGACTGGTGCTGGCCACGACGACGTGGGGACAGCGCTCGCAGTTCAACCACCTCGACGCGCTGCTCCCGCGGTTGCTCACCGAGCTTCCGCGTAAGCACTTCCGTACCGCCCTCCTCATTCACCCCAATATTTTCTCCTTTCACAGTCGCTACCAGGTGCGGTCCTGGCTCGCCGACTGCCGCAAGGCGGGGGTTCTCGTGGTCCCCCCGGAAGCCGACTGGCGAGCCCTGCTGATCGCCGCCGACCACGTCATCGGCGACTTCAGCAGCGTGACACTCTACGCAACCATGACAAAAGCGCCCATCCTGCTCGCGCGCTACCCCTACGCGGACGCGAACCCGGCCTCCCCGGGTGTCGACATGGCGCTGACCGCGCCGGCGCTCAGCCCCACACGCCCTCTGACCGACCAGCTCGCCTACGCGGCGGCGCGGTATCCCCTGCGCGAGTACCGCACGATCGCACGTCGTATCTCGTCGGAGCCCGGCCGGTTCGCGCCGCGGATGCGCGCCCTGCTCTACCGGATCCTCGGCATCGGGCAGCCGGCGTGCCCGCCGCCGGTCGAGCCGGTGGTTCTGCGACCGGGCGAGCTGATCCTGTGAACGGCGGCATCGTCCCGGACCACGTGCGGGTGGAGCTGGACGGTACGACCTCCGAGGCATGGCGGTGCTCCGCCGACGTGCTCTTCGGTACAGGCGCCCCCGACCTGGCGGCGAAGCTGATCCGCCGCTACCCCGGCTGTCTCGTGGTGTCGCTGCGGGACGGTTCGGGCCGGTGCGTGACGCTGGTCCGTGCTGCGGGCGGGGGCGTCGTCGTGCGTGTGCACTCCGGAGTCGGCAGCGCCTGCGCGCACGCCGTGCTCGTGTCGCTGCTGTACGGACAGCTGGTGGCGGGCGACTAGTACACCCTTCGGTGGCCTGCGGAGCCGGCCCGCGGGCCACCGGTTCACCCCGCGTCGAGGTGGCGCAGCCGGTCGGCAAGCCGTCGCGCGTCTCTCGGGCTGATCGGTGTGTAACGGGCGAGGGACTGCCGGAAACAGTCCCTCGCTTGCACGTCGTCGCCGCGACGGTGTGCCGCCGTCCCCATCAGCTCCCACACGCGGGCCTGCCAGTGGCGCGCCCCGCACGCCTCCAGCTCGGTGAGCGCGAGGTGCAGCTCCTGCTCGGCGAGCGCGCCCTGCCCCTCACTCGCGGCGTGAGCGACCCCGAGGACGGCCAGCGCACGCGCGGCGTCGTACGGGGCGGGTACGGTCAGCAGGTCGGCGCGGGCGCGGGTGAGCAGCTCCACGGCCTCGTGTGCCTGACCGGCGTCGACCGCCAGTTCGCCGAGCGAGAGCCGGGAGAGCGCGGCGCCCCGCAGATGGCCGATGGAATCACGCAGCGCGAGCGCGCGGCGGTAGTAGTCCGCGGCAGGCCCGGGGCGGCCGGCGAACTGGTTGGCCTGGCCCAGACCGTGCAGCGCCTGCGCCTGCGCCCGTGCGTCCGCGTGCTCCCGGGCCAGGTCCAGCGCCCGGTCGAACCACCTGGCCGCCTCGTCGAAGCTGCCGGTGTTGCACAACCCGCCCGCGCCGGTCGTCAGCATCTGGATCACCGCCTCAGGACGTCCCGCGCGCTCGGCGGCGGCCAGCCCCACCCGGTGCGCCTCGACCCACATGTCCGCGGGGCGCAGCCGCGCCCACAGCGGCTGCATCCCGTCGACGAGCTGCCAGGCCGTGTCGTCCCAGCCGTTCTCCACCGCGATGCGCACGGCGGCCATGAGGTCCAGGCGTTCGGCGTCCAGCCAGGCGAGCGCGTCCGCGGGATCGGTGAAGGGCGCCGGGCCCTGCGGGACATGCAGGTAGGTGCGGTTCAGCCGGCGGTGCGTGGGCGACAGCAGCGTACGTGCCTCGGTGGCCGTCCACAGATACCAGTCCAGTGCCCGGCGCACCGTGTCGGCGCGCTCCTCGGCGGGATCCTCAGCGGCTGCTCGCTGAGCCGCGTGCAGGCGTATCAGGTCGTGGAAGCGGTAGCGGTCCGGTGCCAGTTCCTCCAGCAGGCTGATATCGACGAGTTCGTCCAGCAGCGACCGCGCGTCCGCGGTCGACAGCGCACAGGCCGCCGCCACGAGGCCCGCCCCGAAGACGGCGGCCGGAAGCAGCCCCAGTTGCCGGTAGCCCCCCGCCGCGCCGGCGGGCAACCCCTGGTACGACGCGTCCAGCGCGGTCTGTACGGCGAGGTCGGTGCCGGCGCGCAGGCCTGCCAGGCGGTCGTTGTCCCCGCTCATCGCCCCCACGAGGGCGGTCAGCGCCTGCCGGGGCCGCACGGCGAGCCGGGCGGCGGCGACACACACTGCCAGCGGTAGCCCGGCACACAGCTCCGCGAGCAGCTTCACCGCGTCGCGCTCACGCGCCGCCCGGTCGGCGCCGAGGCGCCGGCCGAGCAGCTCCACGGTCGCGGACGGAGCCAGGACGTCGAGGTGGTGGAAGGCGGCGCCGTCGACGGCGAGCCCCGAGAGCCGACTGCGGCTGGTGACGGCGACGAGGGAGTCGGGCGCGGCAGTCACCAGTGGGCGCACCTGGGCCGCGCTGAGCGCGTTGTCCAGCATCACGGCGATCCGCAGGTCAGCGGTGACGGTTCGCCACAGCGAGGCCTTCTCCGCGAGTTCGGCCGGCGGCCGTTCCACCCCGACCGCGCGCAGGAAGCGCGCGAGCACCTCGTCCGGCGAAACAGGATCGGACCCGCTGTAGCCGCGCAGGTCGGCGTAGAGCTGCCCGTCCGGGTAGTCCTCCGTGAGGCGCCGCAGCCAGGCGACGGTCAGCGCGGTCTTGCCGACACCCGCCGCACCGGTGACGACCACGACCGGGGCGGCGCTGCCCGGTCCCGCGCCGCGCAGCGCGTCGAGAGCGGCCAGATCGTCGACCCGGTCGGTGAAGTGCGCGGCCCCGGGGATGAGCTGGCGGGGCACCGGGACGTCGGGGGCGCGGCCGGAATCCGCCGCCCGGTGGGTGTGCAGGTGGACCCCGCCGCTGATGGTGCCGGCCTGGACGACCGGTCCGGTGACGGAGGCGCCGTCCACGCTGTTGGCGGTGCCTCCGGCCCGGGGGCCTGCGGCACCGGGCGGTTCCTGGGACGGCGGTTGGGCCACGTCTGTCCTCCCGGTACGTCCCGAGGCCGTGTCCACTCCGACCTGCCATCGTCGGAGCAGGGCGCCTGGCTGTGCCGGGACAGCCCATTCTCGACCTTGAAAGACCGCTAATGACAACGTAAGAAATGATTCAGCCAATAATTTCCCACATCCGAGGGAACCTACTTATCGAAGTTGACAGTGTGTCACTCTTGTCGCGCAGGGTGTGTACCGGCGTGAGGAGCGTGCTGGTGGACATCGACATCCGGGTGCTCGGCCCGGTCGAGCTCAGGGTCGGCGGGCAGCTCCGGATGCATGGCGCCGCCAAGGCACTCCAGATGCTGGCCGCCCTCGCCCTGGACGCCGGCCGGCCCGTACCGCTGGACACCCTCGCCGTCCGGATCTGGGACGACGACCCCCCCGGCAAGCCGCGCGCGTCGCTGCACTCCTACGCCGCCCGGATCCGTCACCACCTCGGCCAGGACCGCCTCACACAGTCCGCCCACGCCTACGTGCTCGACGTCGCCCCCGACGTCGTCGACCAGCACCGGTTCCGGCGCTTCACGGCCCAGGCCCGCTCCCTCGCCGCCAGCGGGGACGACGCCCACGCGCTCGACCTCCTCCGCCAGGCGGAAGCCCTGTGGCACGGCGCCCCGCTCACCGGCTTCAACGGCCTGTGGAGCGCCCAGGCCAGGCGCCGGCTGATGGAGCAGCACCTGGAGGCGCGGGTGCTGCGGGCCGAGATCGCGTTACGCGCGGGACGCTACGACGACGCCCACACCGACCTCCTGGCGCTGTCCGAGCGGTACCCCGAGGACGAGACCGTGATCGCGCTGTTCATGGTCGCGGCCTACGGATCGGGCCGGCAGGCGCAGGCGCTGCGCACGTACGAGTCACTGCGCAGGCGGCTGCGGGGCCACGGCGCGGACCCCGGACAGGCACTCTCCCGCGTGCACGGCGCGATCCTGCGGCAGGAGCCCGCCGACACCCTGATCGCCGGTCCCGGACGCCGGCCCGGCCCTGCGCCCCTCGCGCCCAACAACCTCCCGGCGCAGAGCGGCACACTCATCGGCCGGGCGGAGGAACTGCACGTCCTGCGCACCCCCACGCCGGGTGTCGTCGCTCTGCGGGGCGTCACAGGGATGCCGGGCGTGGGCAAGACCCAGCTCGCGCTGTACGCCGCCCGCCGGCTCGCCCCGCATTACCCCGCGGCCCAGCTCTACGCCAACCTCCAAGGCCACTCCGGCCGCGTCCCGGTCACCCCACACGCCGCGCTCACCACCCTGCTGCGGCAGCTCGGCGTCCCCGCCGCCGACCTCCCGCACGAACTGGACGACCTCACCACCCTGTGGCGCACCCTGCTCGCCGCCCGGCGGGCGATCGTCGTCCTCGACGACGCCGCCGGGCCGGATCAGGTGCGGCCGCTGCTGCCCGGCGACACCCCGTCGCTGGTCATCGTCACCAGTCGGCAGCGGCTCAGCGGGCTGCCCGGCGTACGCCACATCACCCTGGACGTGCTCGCCCCGCCGGACGCCGAGGCGCTGTTCGTCAGCCTCGTGGACGACGGCCGGCACCACGACGCGGGGGACGTGGCCGCGCTGGCCCGACTGTGCGGACATCTGCCCCTGGCCCTGGACATCCTCGCGGCGCGGCTGCGTTCCCACCCGACGTGGACCGCCGCCCACCTCGTGCAGCGGCTGACGCACGGTGCCGGGCGGCTCGCCGAGATCCGCGACGGGGAGCACGAGATCACCAAGGTCTTCGCGCTCTCCTACGACACCCTGCCCGCCCCGCAGCGCCGGGTCTTCCGGCTGCTCGCGCTGCACTTCGGTCCGACCTTCGGCATCCCGGCCACCGCCGCGCTCGCCGGGATGGACCCGGCCGGGACCGAACGAGTCCTCGAAGCGCTCCTCGACGCCCATCTGATCCGCGAGACCGCGCCCGAGCGCTACGACGTGCACGACCTCCTCGCGGCCTACGCGCGCTCCCTCATGGACCGGGAGCCGCCCGCCGAGCGGGAGGCGGCGCTCGCCCGGCTGGCCTGTTTCTACCTTCATGCCACGGCCGCCGCCGACCGCGTCCTCTTCGGCCGCAATCCGCGCCTGCCGCTCCTCCCGGCGGAGCCCCCGTACGACCAGCCGGTCTGGGCGGGCGACTCCGACGCGCGCGCCTGGCTGCGCGACGAGACCGAGGCGGTCGTCACGGCGGAGCTCCATCTGCGGGCCCAGGGAGACCGCCGCTCGGCCGCGTGCCTGGCGCACTTCGCCGCCGAGCACCTCATGGCCGAGTGCCGGTGGGCGGAGGCGGAGGGCATGCACAAGCACGCCGCGCAGTGGTGGCGCGCGGCGGGCGACCCGTCCGCCGAGGCCCACGCGCTGCTCGCGCTGGCCGAGGTGCAGTCGCGCACCGGTCGCTACGACCCCGCCGGACGCACCGCCGAACGCGCCCTGGCCACCGCCGTCCAGGTCGGAGACGCCTCCGCGCAGGCCCAGGCACTTCGGGCGCTCGGCCTGCTCGCCTGGGACCTGGGGCGGTTGCGGGAGTCGCTGGACCTGCAGCGGCGTGCGCTGCGGCTGCAGGAGGAGCTGGGCGATCTTTATCAGATCGCGCGATGCAGGAACAACGTGGGCATCATCACTTTGCATCTGGGCGACTACGCGCCTGCCATGCAGGCGTTCCGCGAGGCGCTGGCGGGATTCGTCAGCACGAAGGACCCGCGTGGTGAGGCGCAGGCGTTGAACAACACCGCCGAAGGCCACCGGCGGATGGCGGAACACGAACTGGCGCACAGCGCCTTCCGGCGGGCTGCCGACCTCTTCGAGCGGGCCGGCACCCGCTCCGAGGCAGCGGTCGGCCGACTGAACGTGGCTCTCACGATGCCCGTCCCGGAGCGGCTCGACGAGGCGCTGGACATGAGCCGTGAGTGCCTGGCGGTCTTCCGCGAGCTCGGCGGCCGACGGGAGGAAGCCGTCGCGCTGAATGTGATCGGCACGATCTTCCGCCGGGCCGCACGGGACGACGAATCCGTGGCGCACCACACGGCGGCACTGAACCTCGCCCGCGACCTGGGAACCGCACACGAGGAAATGGAAGCGCTGCGCGGTCTGGGGAAAGCGGAGTTGCACGCGGGTCGCACCGCTGTCGCCCACCAGCACCTGTCGGGGGCCCTGGTCCTCGCCCGCAGCATAGAGGCCGCCACGGAGGAGGCGGAAATCCATGCCGCGCTCGCCGAATGGCATATGACAAAGGGATATGCGGATACCGCGTCCCAGCACCTGCGCGCCGCCTACTCGATCGAAATCCACCAGATCCCGGCGCGTGCCGCGCGCACGCTGGCCCGGCTCCGGGAGCTCGAAGGCCAAGAGGGAAAGGCCGAGTGAAGTCGCAGGTGGATCCGCTGATCACTATTTCCTGACCATCCGTCACCGCGGGTTTGTGAGCCGAGACGGAGATCGCTAATGTGGGCGCCTCTCGCCCCGGTGCGGATCTTCGACTCCGCGCCGTCCGGGCGCACTCACGATCTCCGAGGAGTCGCCTTGCCATTTGCACTTCCGCCGACGCCGCCCGCTTTCGTCGTCATGGCGGATGCCGTACCCATGCGGCAGGAGAAGGCGGAACCGGTGATTCCCGGTCCGGCCGCCCTTACCGGAATACCATCGGCCGAGCCGGAGCACTGCACTCCGTCGGCGCAGATACTGATCCTGCCGTAGCCGTGGCTGCGGCCCGCCGGCGTCAGACGGTCAGCCGGTAGCGGGCCATCATGCAGTCGTCCTCGTGGTCGAGGATGTGGCAGTGCCAGACGTAGCCGCGCAGGCTCATGCCGTCCAGGGCGGTGAAGGGGGCGTCGGGGTCGAAGCCGAGTTCGGCGGCGTCGGGGAAGCGGACCAGGACCCGGGTGACGGTGGCGGGCGGGCAGGCGACGGTGTCCTTCAGGCCCGTCTCCCAGGGGGAGGGCGGCTGGGCGGCGCCGAGGAGGTAGGCGTCGGGGGAGGGGCGCCAGGGGGTGCCCGCGGCCGGGCGGGGGTTGGCCCGCACGTAGGACTCGATGTCGAGGCGCTGCCGGTCCAGGACGCGCATGTGCACCAGGTGCAGGTGCATCGGGTGCGCCTGCGGGGACGCGTTGACGAACTCCCACACCTCCGTCGTGCCCTGCCGCGGGGCGGCGACCGGCCCCTGGTCGTACAGCAGGTTGTCCATCGTCATCCCGGCGGGCGGGTAGCCGGGGACGCGGGCCGGGGTGAGGGTGACGATCCGCCGTGCGGCCGTGGGCTGCGGCGGCGCGGACAGCGCGGCGGGCAGGCCGGGGCCGCCGCGCAGCCGGTCGGGCGGGGGAGAGGAGAAGCCGCGCACCCCGGTGCCGGTGAAGCGCATGATGTCGGTGGTCGGGCCGATCCCGGTCGCCGCCACCACGTCGGGCGACTCCTGCTGGTCGTTGGTCAGGTCGACGTGCTCGCCCGCCGCGAGCGAACCGAAGTCGACGACGAGGTCCAGGCGTTCGCCGGGGGCGACGCGGACGGACGTCGTGCGGACCGGGGCGTCCAGCAGCCCGCCGTCCGCGCCGACCACCCAGAAGGGCATCCGGTCGGAGAAGAACAGCCGGTAGGCGCGCGCGTTGGACGCGTTGAGCAGCCGCAGCCGGTAGAAACCGCGGGCGACCTCCAGATACGGCGACACCACCCCGTTGACGGTCATCGTGTCGCCGAACATCGCGCCCTCCCAGTGCCCCTGCGGCACCGAGCGGGAGGTGCGGAAGACCAGCGAGCCGTTCTCGCCGAAGCGGCGGTCGGCGAGCGTGAGCGGCACCTCGAACTCGCCGCCGGGCAGCCCGAGCGGGTTGCCGTCCGTGCCGGTGTCGTACGCGTCGCGCAGCAGGTACTGGCCGGCGAGCCCGGCCACCGCGTTGAGCCGGGTGATGCCCATCGCGTGGTCGTGGTACCAGAGGTGGCCCGCCTGCTGGTCGTTCGGGTGGCGGTAGGTCATGCTGCCGCCCGGCCGGAAGGTGTTCTCGGGGTGGCCGTCCGCCTCCGGCGGGGTCACCGCGCCGTGCAGGTGCACGGAGGTGCGCGGCTGCGTGCGGTCGAGCTCGGACGCGCCCTGGAGCGAGGGATCGACGTCGGCGGCGAACAGGTGCCCGTCGAAGCCGTTGCTGAAGGTCAGCGAGAGGGGCACACCGCGCTGCGCCTCGATCGTCGGGCCCAGGTAGGGCTGCCCGCCGTACGACCACGTCTGCGCCGTGCCCAGGTCACGGTGGAAGCGGTGCGTCGCGGGGGCCATGGCCAGCGTCCGGTCGCCGGTGAGCACGGGCGGCACCGGCAGCGCGTCGACGTACGGCGTCAGCTGCGGCGAGGCGAAGGTGAGCTGCCGGGCACCCGGCCGGGGGCTGGGGCCGTGGCCCGTCCCGGCCGCACGGGCGGCCCCTCCCGAGGCGCCGAGCGCCCCGGCGGCGCCGAGTCCGGCGGCGGTGAGCAGCGAGCGACGGGACGGGCCGTTCGGCATGCGGGCTCCTCGGGGGTCGGCGAGGACCGACCATAGGCAGACAAATGACGCATCGTCAACGATATGCCGCCGTGTCCGGCACGAGGCTCCGCTGTGTGAGGCGTGTCCGGCACGGGGGCCGTTGCGCGGGCGGCGCCCCCGAGCCCCGCGCGGTTTCCCCGGGGCCCCGCGCGGCGGACGCGGCGCAGGTCGGGTGGGGCGGCAGGGCGCGCGGACACCCCACCCGGGGCCCGGCGAGGGCGCCCGGCGGGATATTTTCGCGGGGCCGACCCGCGCGGGCGGCGGAGAGGAGGAGTGCCATGGCCGGCACCGGCGAACGCCCCCGCCCCGAGGGGAAGACGCTCGCGGTGATCGCCGCGGAGGCGGGCGTGTCGGTCTCCACCGTCTCCAAGGTCCTGCACGACCGCTCGGACGTCGCCGCCCGCACCCGCGCCAAGGTCCAGCGGCTGCTCGCCCAGCACGGCTACCCCGCCCGCAACGGCCCGGCCGCCACCGCGCTCGCCCCCGGCGGCCTCGTGGACTTCGTCGTCAACGAGATCGACGGCGCCTGGGCCGCCGAGCTGATCCGCGGCGCCGAGGAGGCGCTCGACGCGGTCGGCCTGGGCCTGGTGGTGTCCGCCGCGCACGGCGGCGGCAGCAGCCCGGCCCGCCGCTGGCTCGACTCGCTCGCCGCCCGCCGCACCCTGGGCGCGATCCTGGTCGTCCCCGAACTCGACCGGCACCAGCACCGCGAGCTGCTCCGGCTCGGCATCCCCTTCGCGCTCATCGCCCCGGCCGAGGAGCCGCCGCCCGGCGTGCCGTGGGTCGGCGCGACCAACTGGCCCGGCGGGCTCGCCGCCACCCGGCACCTGGTCGGCCTCGGCCACCGCAGGATCGCCGTCATCGGCGGTCCGCCACAGCGCCTCGCCTCCCGCGCCCGCGTGGACGGCTACCGCTCGGCGCTGGAGGAGGCCGGGCTGCCGTACGACCCTGAGCTGGTCCGCTACGGCGACTTCACCAACGAGCCCGCCTACCGGCACGCCCTCGACCTGCTGCGGCTGCCGGACCGGCCCACCGCCGTCTTCGCCGGCAGCGACCAGCAGGCGCTCAGCACCTACCGCGCCGCGGCGACGCTGGGGCTGCGGGTGCCGGACGACGTGAGCGTCGTCGGCTTCGACGACCTGGCCTTCGCCGACTGGGTCACCCCGCGGCTGACCACCGTACGCACGCCGCTGGCCGACATGGCCGCGCTGGCCGCCGGCATGGTCCTCCAGCTCATCGCGGGCGGGCGCCCCGCCTCCACCCGCGTCGAGGTCGCCAGCGAGCTGGTCGTACGGGAGAGCAGCGGCCCGCCGCCGCGCTGAGGCCGCCCGCGCGCGGGCTACGGCTGCGTCGCGGCCATGAAGAAGATCTCCCAGTGGTGGCCGTCCGGGTCGTAGAAGCTGCGGGTGTGCATCGGGCTGGCCTCCTCGGTGGTCTTCGCCGGGCGGGCGCCCGCCGCCTCCGCCGCGTCGCCGATCCGGTCCACCTCGTCGGCCGAGTCCTGCTGCACGGCCACGATGACCTCGGTCACCGCCCCGGTGTCCGCGACGGGGCGGCCGGTGAACGACGTGAAGAACGGCTCCGTCAGCAGCATCACCAGGTTGTCGTCGCCGACGACCATGCACGCGGCGCGCGCGTCGGTGAAGTCCGGGTCGAAGGCGAAGCCGAGCTTCTCGAAGAAGGCCATGGACCGGGGAAGGTCCTGCACGGGGAGGTTGACGAAGATACGGCCGGCCATGGTGTCCGCCTCTGCTCGGGTGCGCTGCGCACGGGTCCGTTACGCAAGGGTGGACCGGCCGCCGCGGCGGAACTCATCGGCCGCCCCGGCCGCGCGGCCTCATTCGCCCAGACGGGCCCGCAGCCATGCCAGCGCCTCGCGGCCCTGCGCCGCCTGGAAGGCCCGCAGGGTCGGCAGCCCCGGCGGCGCCGGGCGGCGGGCGTTGCCGAGCAGGAAGCCGGCGAAGGCGGCGAGCACCGCGGTGACGGCGTCCGGGTCCGCGCCCGCCGCGACCTCGTGCCGCGCGAACAGCCCCTCCGGCGGCGGACCGCCCTGCATCCGCACGCTCGGCAGCATCAGCAGCAGGTCGAGCCAGGGCGCGGCGAGGCAGGCCCACGGCCAGTCCACGACCACGACCCGGCCCTGCGGGGTGAGCAGCAGGTTGTCGGCCCGCAGGTCGGCGTGCGCGAGGGTGCCGCCCGCCGCGCCCGCGGCCCACCCGGACTCCAGCTCCGCGAGCGCGGGCAGATGCCGCGCCGCCCACGGGTCGAGGCCCGCGAGGTCGTCGGTGCCCGCCGCGTGGTCCGCGGCGAGGGTCCGCCAGCCCCGGAAGGCACCGCCCTGCCTCTCGGCGACCGGCGGCGCGGCGACCGGGCTCGGCGTGAGCGCCGCCGCCAGACCGCCGACGGCGGCCAGCACCACCTCCAGCTCGGCCGGCTCCCACGGCTGCGCGGGCAGCCGCCCCTCGACGTCCTCGAAGAGCAGCACCACCCAGCCGTCCAGATCCAGGTCGGCGAGCAGCCGCGGCGCCGGCACCCCGGCCGGAAGGCCGCGCGCGACCCGGGCCTCGTCCCGGTAGATGCCGGGGCTCTCCGGGTTCTGGGCCGCGCTCACCGCCTTGACGAAGGCCCGCCGCCCGTCCGCGAGCACCAGCCGCGCCGCGACACCCGGCGAGAACCCGGCACTCTGCGTCCGCGCCCCCGCCACCCGCGCCCCGAGCCGCTCCTCGACCGCGGCCCGCACTCCGGCCGGCACCGCCTCCCACGCCGTCCGCACCCCGCGGGCCGCGGGAGCCGGCACCTTCGCCACGTCGTCCATCCCGGCATCCTCCCGGGCACCGGGGACGGCGGCGACCGCTTTTCCCTGACGGGCAGGGGCCGGGAAAAGCAGAAAGACCCCAGATCGACTGGGGTCCTTCGTCAGTGTCCGAGGGGGGACTTGAACCCCCACGCCCGATAAAGGGCACTAGCACCTCAAGCTAGCGCGTCTGCCATTCCGCCACCCGGACGGGTGTGACGTCACGGCCTCCCGGCCGTGGCGACGGGGTAAACCATAGCAAAGATCGAGGGGTGCCGATCACCGCCCGGGGCGGGGGAGGAACGCTGGTCGGGGGCGGGTGCGCCTTGGGCCCGCGCGGGGTCGCGGGGCAGGATGGGGGAGGCGTCCGGCGCGAGCGGCGGACGGGTCCGCTATGGGTGAGGGCGACGAGGAGGAGAGGCATCGTGAGCGAGTCACGGCCGGGTGGTGCGGGCGGCGGGACAGTGAGCGGCGAGGACGAGGTCGCGGCCCTGTGCAGCGAGCTGATCCGCATCGACAGCAGCAACTACGGGGACCACTCCGGGCCCGGCGAGCGCGCCGCGGCCGAATACGTGGCGGAGAAGCTGGCCGAGGTCGGCCTCGAACCGCAGATCTTCGAGTCGCACCCGGGGCGTGCCTCGGTCGTGGCCCGGGTCGAGGGCGAGGACCGCTCGCGTCCCGGACTGCTCATCCACGGCCACACCGACGTCGTCCCCGCCAACGCCGACGACTGGACCCACCACCCCTTCTCCGGCGAGATCGCCGACGGGTGCGTGTGGGGACGCGGCGCGGTCGACATGAAGGACATGGACGCGATGACGCTGGCCGTCGTCCGCGACCGGCTGCGCAGCGGGCGCAAGCCGCCGCGCGACCTCGTCCTCGCCTTCCTCGCCGACGAGGAGGCCGGCGGCACGTACGGTGCGCGCTTCCTCGTCGACAAGCACCCGGACCTCTTCGAGGGCGTGACCGAGGGGATCGGCGAGGTCGGCGGTTTCTCCTTCACCGTCAACGACGACCTGCGCCTCTACCTCATCGAGACCGCCGAGAAGGGCATGCACTGGATGCGGCTCACCGTGGACGGCACCGCCGGACACGGCTCGATGACCAACAAGGACAACGCCATCACCGAGCTGTGCGAGGCCGTCGCACGGCTCGGGCGGCACGAGTTCCCGGTGCGCGTCACCAAGTCCGTGCGCGGCTTCCTCGACGAGCTGTCCGACGCGCTCGGCACCGAGCTGGATCCCGAGGACATGGAGACCACGCTCGCCAAGCTCGGCGGCATCGCCAAGATGATCGGCACCACCCTGCGCAACAGCGCCGCGCCCACCATGCTCGGCGCCGGCTACAAGGTGAACGTCATCCCCGGCCAGGCCACCGCGCACGTCGACGGGCGCTTCCTGCCCGGTTACGAGGAAGAGTTCCTCGCCGACCTCGACCGCATCCTCGGCCCGCGCGTGAAGCGGGAGAGCCTGCACTCCGACAAGGCCGTCGAGACCGACTTCGACGGCGCCCTCGTGGACGCGATGCAGCGCGCGCTGGTCGCCGAGGACCCGGGCGCCCGTGCCGTCCCGTACATGCTCTCCGGCGGCACCGACGCGAAGTCCTTCGACGACCTGGGCATCCGCTGCTTCGGCTTCGCCCCGCTGCGGCTGCCCCCCGAGCTGGACTTCGCCGGGATGTTCCACGGTGTGGACGAGCGCGTGCCGGTGGACGGCCTGCGCTTCGGCGTCCGGGTGCTCGACCGCTTCATCGAACACAGCTGAACGGTCGACCGGGTGTACCCGTACCGGTGGTTTCGTTAGCCGGTACGGGTGAAGGGCCCGGTCCCTTCGTAGCTCCGTTCCTCCCGGTGTCGTTACGACGATGTGGTCCGCAGGCTGGGGCCGCACACGTCCACGAGGAGGAACGAGAATGATCAAGAAGGTCGTCGCCGCCGCGGCTGCCACCGGCGGTCTGGTGCTCGCGGGGGCGGGCATGGCCGTCGCCGACTCCGGCGCGCAGGGCGCCGCGGTGCAGTCCCCCGGTGTGCTCTCCGGCAACGTCGTCCAGATCCCGGTGCACATTCCCGTGAACCTGTGCGGCAACACGATCGACGTGATCGGGCTGCTCAACCCCGCCTTCGGCAACGCCTGCGTCAACCAGTGACGCCGCGGCGGCCGCACCGACGCGGCCGCCGGCTCCGTACCGGCCCCGGGCGCGCACCCGCGCCCCGGGGCCGGTCGGCATTTCACCGCCCTCATGGCGCACGCGCGCAGGGCCGGCGCAGGGGCGAACGTAGAACGAGGAGAACAGCAATGCGACAGGTCGCAACCAAGGGCCTGCTCACCGTGGTCGCCACCGGCGGCGTGCTCGCCGCGACCGGCGGCTTCGCGTACGCCGACGCGGGCGCCGCCGGAGCGGCCGCCGGGTCGCCCGGCGTGGCGTCGGGCAACTCGGTGCAGGTACCGGTGCACGTGCCGGTGAATGTGTGCGGCAACACGATCAACGTGATCGGGCTGCTCAACCCGGTGTTCGGCAACCAGTGCGCCAACACCTCCGCGCCCGCCGCCGGTCCGGCCGGCTCGGGCGCCACCGCGCGCGGCGGCGCCCACGACTCGCCCGGCGTCGGCTCCGGCAACGCGGTGCAGGCGCCGGTCGACGTCCCCGTCAACCTGTGCGGCAACAGCGTGGACGTGGTGGGCCTGCTGAACCCGGCCTTCGGCAACAGGTGCGCGAACGGCGCCACCCCGCCGGGCGACACGAGCAACCCGGGCACGCCCGGTACGCCGGGTACCCCGGGCACGCCCGGGACCCCCGGCACTCCGGGCACGCCCGGCACCCCCGGCACGCCGGGAACCCCTGGCACCCCCGGCACTCCGGGCACCCCTGGAACTCCCGGCACGCCCGGTACGCCCACCACCCCGGGCACCCCGACCACCCCGGTGACCCCCACGACGCCGGCCACCCCGACGACGCCGGGCACCCCCACCGGTGAGACCCCGGCCATGCCGCCCGCCGGTGCCACCCTCGCGCACACCGGCGCCGACGGCGCGGCCTTCAGCGCCTTCGCCGCCGGGGCCCTCGTGCTCGGCGGGGCGCTGCTCTACCGCCGCGGCCGCCGTACCGCCCGCGGCTGAGCCGTCGCGGACACGTGAGCGCGTACGCGTCCGCACCCGGCCGCGTACGCGAACGGGCGCCCGCGGGCGCCCCCCCCTCCCCTTTCAACCCGTCTTAAGACCAGTCAAACAAAGCACCAAA
>NZ_JBSGHL010000072.1:0-40189 GCF_053604375.1 Streptomyces sp. NPDC004031
GGCCTCCTGTCCGTGCCTGAGCCCAAGATCCTATGGGGGACCTCGCTATCCGCACAGTGATCGCCTCGGCGAACCTTCCCGGTCAGAGCACTAGCTGCCGGGTTGGTGGTACAGGCAGCGGAGTTGGCAACGGAGAACGAGTACCTGAAGTCTGCCAGCGGTGCGGGGAAGACGCTCAATAGCTATCGCGACCGCTGAGCGAGGGAGAGTTTGAGGCCGCCATGGGCCGTGAGATGCTGGGCAGCCCGGAATTGTGGTCCGAACTTGCCAAGCTTCACCACCGCAGGACACACCTGCTGCTGGGTCACTTTGAAGAGCGCATTCGTCGCACTGATCTTGAAGCCGGCCTGCTAGAGGTCGAGAGCGAAGCGGTGAGCGGTGGCCCTTGCCAAGCGGTCTCATCGACTGCCTTGCCTCATCCGGGGCACTCCCGGACAGGAAGTCAAGGTCTACCACTCGGCAGACGCCCCTTGCGGCCGTGTCACCGGCGCGGGCCGCAAAATCTCGTCTTTTATAAGAGTCCCCGAGTTGCAGGTTTGGGACAGCGTTCCGGGGTTCACGTACAACTATGAGGTCGGCCGGTGCAAAGCCTGCTTCTGGGAGACTGCAGCGGTGACCTATGGCCGACGGTTGTTGGATGTCGTGCTGCCGATGGATTAGATCAGCCGCTTCTAGACGGTATCAAAACATCTCTGCGCGTTGATGGGGACGCAGCTTGTCCGCCGCGTGTCGTGAATGGAGAGCGAGAGAGAGGTATGAGCTGCTTGGATTTACGCCCAGCCGCCACTAATTCCACCACTTATCCTCCGAATGTACTGCCGTCGATATATTGGGTATTCTCAGCTGCTGAGTCGGGGGTTCGCATGACTAGGTCTTCAGAAGGGTGCCCATGATTGACCACAAGGACTTTATGCACGGCGCGGCACTTGTCGCAATCGCTGATTCAGGAATGTTTACAGCGCTTAATCGTGCAAGTGTGAAGTACGGGCACTATGTCGTTAATCATGACCGTCATTTGTTTATAAAATACAATGACGGGAGCGGGGCTGGTGACTACTTCTTCACCTTTCATGATGACGACAAGGGTAGGATACTTTCAGTACAGGGAGACCGGACCTTCGCGATTCTAGTCTGCGGCGATGAGGTAATCACTGGAATTAGTCGAGATGAGCTTGCACAAATCATTCCCATGGGCGACACTGCTTCGTCTACTGTGAAGGTCTCTGCCTATCAGGGAAAGCAACTCAGAATTTCAGGGCAGAGCGGAATTTTGCCGCCGATCCCTCGTCGTTCGTTTCCAGGGCGGGTTCTGGCGTAGCGCAAGCGGCTCCGGAGGCCGCCTGGCCCTTGGAGGGAGTTGCAGGTCATCCCCGCGCGGAGGCATGGTCGGTCGAGATCTGTCCACAGGTTGTCCACAAGCGCATGGCCGACCCCAGCACCTCCGCGGTCACACGCTGGTCTCTAGGCTCCCTGCGACCTTGATTGCGTGGCCGACGTTGACGTCCGCACGGCAACTCCATCCCCGTGCAGGGGCGCAGTTGCCGTGCCCTCTACGTCGTTTCTTTGATCATGAACCAATCACCGGTGTCGGAATCAAACGGTCAACTACAGCATCGATACTCCGTGAGATGCCCGCTGCAGCTAGAGCCTCCCGAACGAGTCGTCGTCCCGGCTTGAACGACACCTTACTAAGATCGACTTGTGCAGCTAGAGACTCTGCCGTTGCTGCGAGTGAGACAAGTTCGCCATGGTCGGCGTTTCCGTCGTCATAAACTGGGATTGCTACGTCGAAAATATGCTTGTCGAAGTCGCGAGGACCGAAGAGTCCAATGGTTTGTAGGGGGCGCACTTTTTCCGCGAGTGTTCCTGAATTCAGTACGGCCACCAGGTACCTAGCTTCGCCGACGCTACTTGCGGCCGCCCAGTAAAGCTTGTGATCAATGATCACATCGGGGGAATCGATTCGCGCGGCAGCCATTGCGTTTCCAGCCTTCGTGTAGCCTACGCGCTGGCTGACCGCTGGAAGTTGAGCGCGCAGCTGGCCATGGAAGTCGATTCTTCCTAGGAGGGCGCCTTCTTTCGATCCAACTTTCTTGTTCCCTTCCCACACCGATTCAGCTTCCGCCCACCATTGTGACAATGCAGGATATTCTTCGATTTCTGGCTGTGTCATCACTTTGTCGCTGGTGACGGGAAGAGCGACGCGCAAAGGTTCAAGGGTCCTGAAAGGTACCAGCGTTTCCCCGAGATGCACCCGTTTGAAAAATGCGCGTTCTACCGTCCCTGAGAGGGATGGAACGTCTTTCCATGGAGGCTTCTCGTCTACAGTCCTGCGTGACTCAATCGAGACGCGCCCTGCGCCCGCTCCAAGGGGGCCTGAGGGCCTTTCGGTGACGAATAGAAGCGCTCTAGGGGAGAGCACTGCACCTTGACGGAAGCGGCGCTTATAAGCGGAAACCGGCGTGGCTTCAGCAGAGTCTAGTACGATGAGAGATCGATCCTCGACCGTGAATTTGTGCCGTGCCTTTTCCCACGTCAGATTCGGGGTGGAAAGTCGACCGCGCCAGAGTTCCACTTGTGACGGGATCCTACTTGGCCTGTTTGACGTGGCGGTCCCATGCACGACGCAGGATACTTGTGGAAACCCTGTTGTGGCCTCGGAAAGATCCCAAGGCTTGCTAAATGCTGCAGTAAGTAGACCAACGTGCCCAGAGGTCCATTTTCCAGACCGAAACCCGTCATGAGGCTTGCGAGTAAGAGTCCCGTGCGGCATGACGAACGAGAACTTGCCATTGTGCTTGAGGTAGAGTTCGATACATCGCACAACGAACAACGTAGAGAGATCTCTACCTGATCCGCCGAGGCTGCTGCCGAGGAGCGACCGTTCTTTAGCGAGGGTCTTGTATCTTGTTTGCATGACCGTGGTCATCTTGGAGTATGCGAGCCAAGGGGGATTGCCAATGAGTACATCGACCTTGTTCGCTTGCTCGGAAAACCACAGAGGGCGGATCAAGTTGCGAACATAGTATCCCCAGATGTGATTTCTACCGCTCGCGTGAAGACGGCGCATCGTATCGAACGTCTCGGTAACGCGGTCTGCGTCGTTAGCGTGAACGCCGAGCTGGCGAATAACTGGGGAAATCAAGTCGCGGCTGGACTTGGGGCTGTGCTGTATGGCTTTATCCGCCATAGCGGTTACAAGGCGGTCGAAATCTCCCGCGTCTTGCATGGTCCGACGAGGGAATACCAAGTCATCTCCGAAGAGCGCCCCTCCTCCTTCCACCAAGTCGCTGCCGGCTGTTGCAATCGTGATCTCGTCTACCCCGCCGAACAAGTCTCGGTTTTGCTCCCATTGGAGAGAGTCGCCAAGATAGACGGGAATATGAATCTCGCCGCGGTCTGATTTGGCCAGGCGCTCTGTACCGATCGCCAGGAGGTAAGTAACCCGGGCCAGAGCAACTGCGACAGGATGCACGTCCATGCCAAAGATGTGTCTGGTCGTTCCTTCGACAGCGCTCCCGTTATCAAGTCCGGCAGCCTGCGCAGCTTCCAGGTACTGACGAATGGCGTGGAATAGGAACGTACCGGATCCGCACGAAGGGTCCATCACCCGCTGAGCCAGGGGTTCTGTAACAGTGGCGTGCACTACCCGGTCTGC
Organism: Streptomyces sp. NPDC004031; assembly: GCF_053604375.1. NCBI lineage: Bacteria > Bacillati > Actinomycetota > Actinomycetes > Kitasatosporales > Streptomycetaceae > Streptomyces > Streptomyces sp. NPDC004031. Next base: position 3,659 of record NZ_JBSGHL010000072.1, read on the forward strand.
GAGCCAGTCCGGAGTGTAATACTCGCCTAGCGCTTCGCGGGTCTCGGTGGCAATGATCGATTCATAAAGTACCTTTAGCACGTCATGCTCGACTGCGGCCCAATCGAATCGTGCGATCCGGTCGGCCAAGCCGGTGACAAATTCAGGACCGCCGGGAGCCTTGAGTACCCAATCGAAAAAATCTGACTCCACTACGCCGTGGATCTGCGCACTAGTGAATGATGTTCCGTTGATAAGCGCCGTGGGAGAGATGTTCCCGGTTCGTGTAATATTGAACCCGATAACAGCATGGGCGATTATCTCGGCAGTCAACACCAGAAGCGTGTGGTCAATGAAGAGGCGTTCATCGTTAGTGAATGACTTTCCGAATGCTGTCTTGAGGAGTTTGGCCCACAAGTCTCGCTTCAACTGCACTTCAGGAACACTTTGTGCCTGGCTGTAGAGGCTGAGTAGAGTGGCATGATCCAATAGATGCGCGGGAGACGTAGCACCCAACCTATGGGCGATCTCGTCTGGCGTCGGCGGGATGGCAGTGCGAGTCGCTAGAATCGCTTCGAGCCAGGTTAGCAACTGTTCCGCATCGGGTGCCGATGGATTGACTGCCAACTTCGCTACTTGCTGCAGTTGTTCGTCGATCAGGTGATAGAGATACCATTCGGTCCCGTCGGTAAGTACGCCGACGTAGCGCGAACTCAGACGTTTTGATTGCGTTGTTACGTAGCCCGCAAGTTGTTTCTCTGCGTCCTGATGGATGCCGGCGAGGCGCAGATCCTTCTTCACTTCGATAACGCAATGGCCGACCTCCACGTCGATACGTCGACGTGTTCCGTCACCTGTCCCGACTTCCAACCGTGCGACGTCCCCAGCCGTCAGAGAGAGGCCACCCGCCGTTAGCAACAAGTAGAGATCGGCTTGCAAATCCGCTTCGCTGCGAGTCGAGTCACGGGAGGCAAGGCGATGCACCGCCTGGACAACTACATCGTTGGTCATGCTTGGTCCTTACCTTCGCTTGGGGCGCCGTGGAGCAGCATACGAGTTGCATCGGCCCACAAGGGCGTCAACCAGGGCTATGTCACCGGCATCCATGGCGACATCCTGTCAGACTGTTACAGTCGTCTGCTGACTTCGCTACTGCATCCGTCCCGTCTGCCGTCGGCCCGCACTCCTGTGGAGCGGGCGTGGTTCAGGGCGTCAAGGTGGAGCGCGCCACTGTACGAACGACCTTGACGCCCTGGGCCGCGTCTGCTCGGCTTTGCCCGGGTCGATGGTAGGCGGGATGGAAGCTCCCGCTCCCGCACCCGCACCCGCCCACGACGAACGCGCGGTCGCCGGCCGGGCCTCCTCCATCTCGGAGCCGGAGCGCCCCCGCCGGAGGCATCGTTGTGATCTCGGGTGTGCGTGATCACCTCATGCCGCAGGCCTCCCCCTCGCGGGCGCGCGCGGCGCGGGCCGTGCCGAGCGGGGCGGAGACAGGAGCGACGGCGCGGCCGGGCGCCGGACGCGCCGCCCGACGGAGCGGTAGCGACGCCGGGTGCCTTGAGTAAGTGGAGACAGGTTTCGACAGTCCCGGTTGTTGGGGCGGCTGTCAGTTGCGGACTGCGCGGAGTTTGCCGGTGGGCTCGGGGTGGATGCGGTAGGTGAGTTCGGCGCTGTGGGCGCTGGTGCGGAGGACTTCGAGGATGAGGGGCTGGTCGTTCGTGCCATGGGTGACGCGGGTCGTCTCCAGGAGCGGGGTGGCGTCCTGGAGTTGGAGGGTGGCGCGTTCGTCGGGGAGGGGCATGCGGGCGCGGACGGTCTCGGACCACCACAGGGTGTGGCCGGCCTCGGCGAGTAGGGCGTAGACGTCGGCGGGTTCAGTGTCGGGAACCTTCGCCAGCGTGGTGCCTTCCGCGGTGGCGAACGGGATGAGGGTCTGGTGCAGGACCCGTGTACTGGTCGCTGCGTCGGTGAGAAGCCGGTCGACGCCGAACAGTGCCTCGTCTTCGTGGAGGCCGAGCAGAGGGGCTGTGGTCTCGGTGGTCCGGGTCCGGTAGACGGACGGGGCTTCGGCCTGCTGCCAGTTGGCGTCGCCGTCGATGGTGAACGCGCCGCCGTTGCGGCTGACGGTACGTTCGATCGTCATGACCGGCGCCGGGGCGGCGCGGACGAAGCTGCCCTTGCCGTGAATGACCTCGATGAGTCCTTCGGCCCGTAGTGCCGCGACGGCGTTGCGGACGGTGGGGCGGGAGACCCGGTAGCGCTCGATGAGCTGGGTCTCGGAGGGGAGCAGCGTGCCGGGCGGGTACTCGCCGGACGCGATGGCGTCGCGGATGGCGGCGGCGACCTGGCGGTAGAGCGCTCCTGGGCGCTGGATCTCTGACATACGCGCTCCCCTTGGTGGCGTGTGGCCTTCGTGTCGCTCACATCACTCGTCAGCATAAGTGCTTGCGTTCCGGCGTCAAGACTCGCACACTCGTCACTCGTCAGTACGAGTGACGTCAGGTGGATCGCCTGGTGTCCTGATGGCCAGGGAGGCCACAGATCATGCAGTCCATACCCGTGGACACCTCGCGCCTGGGCGTGCTGCGGTGCGCCGTGGCGCCGGAAGCGAAGATCAGCAACTTCGAGACGCAGGAGGTCAAGAAGGACAAGGAAGGCAACACCATCTACACCGTCGGCGTGATGGTCCGGCAGGAAGGGCGCCGGGTCTCGGTGATCGAGGTCGCCGTGACCGGTGAGCCCAAGGGCGTCACGGAGGGAACCGAGGTCCGCATTACCGGGCTGGAGGCGTTCGCCTGGTCGATGGGGGACCGGCACGGCATCAGCTTCCGCGCCGCCGCGATAACCCCCACTCCGCCCGCACCCGCGCCTTCGGCGGGTAAGTCGGCTGGTGGTGCCTGATGGGGCACTTCCTGCTCCTAGCGTTCGTCCTGGTGCTGCTGTCCGGGCTGCCCGTCGGGGCCCGGGAGCTTCGGGACCGGCGGCCGGACTGGTACTGGTACCTGACCGGCTTCGTCCCGGCCGTGGTGCGGGTGGTGTCCACTTGGCGCAAGGTGGCACGGCTCAACGATCTGGCCGTCTCCTACCGGTCCCACGAGCGGGCGTTCCGCGGACTGGCCGTCAAGGGCACACCGTTACGGCTGAAGGTGCCGCGTCTGCGGGGTGTCCGGCCGCTGCCGAACGGGTTGGCGGTGCGGGTGCGGCTGCTGCCAGGACAGACGCCCGTCCCGTTCACCGAGGCATCCGAGGCCATGGCCCATGCCTGGCGCATGTTCGCCGTCCGCGTCACCTCACCCCGCCGCGGATTCGTCCTGATCAGCGCAACTGCAACGGACCCCTTGCGGGAGCCTCGTTCCTCCCCGACGGAGGACGTGCCGCTGCTGTCGGCGGTCGTCGGGGCCCTGGAAACCGGCGGACCCTGGGTCATCGACTTCCGGCGCGAGCCGCACTGGCTCATCGTGGGCGCCACCCGCTCCGGGAAATCCACCCTGCTGGCCCGGCTGGTCGTGCAGCTCGCCCCGCAACCGGTCGCACTGGTCGGGGTGGACTGCAAGGGCGGCATGGAACTGGGGCTCTTCCGCAAGCGGCTCTCCGCTCTGGCCACCTCCCGCAAGGAAGCGGTGGCCCTGTTCGGGGCGCTGGTGGTGGAGGTCCAGCAACGTATCGCCGTGTGCCGCGACGTCGGCGCCCGCTCCATCTGGGAACTACCCGATGACCAACGTCCGGTGCCGGTCGTGATCCTGGTCGACGAGATGGCCGAGCTGTACCTGACCAACGGCACCAAGGACGACCGGGCCGAAGCTGAGCAGTGCTCCACCTACCTGTTACGGCTCGCGCAACTGGGCGCTGCCCTCGGGGTGCACCTGGTCATCGCCGGTCAGCGCGTCGGCTCCGACCTCGGGCCCGGTGTGACCGGGCTGCGTGCACAACTCGGCGGGCGCATCTGCCACCGCGTCAACGACCCCGGGACCGCAGAGATGACCCTCGGCGACCTCCATAAGGAGGCCGTCGCCGTCGCCCAGAGCATCCAGCCCGGCGAGCAGGGCGTGGCCGTCACCACCGCGGATGCCGGTGTCGGCTGGGTGCGCGCCCGCTCCCACCACACGACGCCCGAGGACGCGTCCCGCCTTGCCGGGAAGTACGCCGAGCGGACTCCCCACCTTGGCTTCCTGGGCGCCGCGACCGATGGGGAGGGACTGGCATGACGGCCTACGCCATCCCGCTCGTGGCCGTCTTCGGCATCGTGTCCGTGCTCCTCGTCCGCGGGCGTGACGTGAGGGCCTGGGAGGCCGTCGTCCTCGTCCTGTTCGGCTACTACCTCGCCACCTCGCCCGTCAGCGGCAGCGTCTCCGCCACCGTCGACTGGGCACTTCGCGGACTCCTGCACGCCTGAGACCGAAAGAAGCACACATGCCGATGAAGCGCGTCCGCTGCCCGGCCTGCAAGGGCGAGGGAGCACGTACCACCTGGACCGGGAGGCGCCACCGCTGCCGCATCTGCCGCGGCGCCGGTTCCATCCGCTGATCGTCCCCGGACCACCCACCCGCAAGGAGTGATCGCCATGAAGGACCCCCACCCACCATCCCACCGAGCCGCCTCGGCGGCCCACCCCGGAAGGTCCCCACCACCATCAACGCCGAACACACGTCGGCTGACAGGCGCGCCGCGCTTGCCCATGCGGCGCGCCTGCGTCAGCTCAGCGAAACCGACCGCGACGTCATTCGACTCGCCAACCACCCCCAGTTCGACCGCTGGTTACAGCAGATCGCCGCCACCGGGGGCTGCGCCCACCCCGTCCACCTATCCGGCTCCACCACCACCCGGGACACCCGCACCGGAGAAGTGCTCCACCACTACGACACCGCCGCAGAACCGTACGAACGCCTCTCCGTCCGCTGCCGCAACCGCCGCGCCACCGTCTGCGCACCTTGCTCCCGACTCCACGCCGGGGACACCTACCACCTGGTGCGCGCCGGCCTCATGGGCGGCAAGAACATCCCGACCGGTGTCCGGCAGCACCCTCGGCTGTTCGTCACTCTCACAGCCCCCGGCTTCGGCGCGGTCCATCGCGCGGCAACCGCCGAGCACCCGGTCTGCCACCCGCGAGGGCGCGCCCAGTGCGAGCACGGCCGACCAGGCTTCTGCCGTGAGGTGCATGACGCCCCGGACGACCCCCAGCCTGGGCAGCCGCTCTGCCCCGGCTGCTACGACTACACCGCCCACGTCCTGTGGCACGCCCACGCCGGACGCCTCTGGAAGGCGTTCTCAGACAACCTGTACCACCACCTCGCCGCGCGTGCGGGCCTGAGCCGTACCGCGCTGCGGCGGACCGTCCGCATCTCCTACGCCAAGGTCGCCGAGTACCAGCGGCGCGCGGCGATCCACGTCCATGCGGTCCTGCGGGCGGACGGCGCGGGCGGGGCCGAGGAACCTCCGCCGTCGTGGGTCGACGCCCCCGGGCTCGCGGACGCCGTACGCACCGCGGCTGCCGTCGTACGTCTGGCAGTCCCGTATGTACCTGGCCTCGGTGAGTACGAACTCAGCTGGGGCGCCCAGCTCGACACCCGGCCCTTACGCGCCACGGGCGGCCCCGACGCGCTGACCGATGATGCTGTGGCGGCCTACGTGGCGAAGTACGTCACCAAGGGCGCGGCGGACACGGGAGCCGGCACGGACCATCCCGTCAAAGGTCCGGCAGACATCGCGGCTGCCGTGGTCTCCCCGCATGTGCGGGTCCTCATGGCGGTCTGCTGGCGTCTGGGCGGCATCGCAGGGCTGGAACACCTGCGGCTCCGGGAATGGGCTCACAGCCTCGGCTACCGGGGCCACATCCTCACCAAATCCCACGCCTACTCCACCACGTACGCCGCGCTGCGTGCCGACCGCGCCGACCATGCGGGCAGGGAGACCGAGAGGAACGTGAGCGGCCCGGACGCTGTGACGGATATCACCTGGCGCTACGTCGGCTCCGGCCACACTCCCGGCGCAGCCCAACTGGCCGCCGGAATCGCCGATGACCTGGCGCGAGCCCGGCAGCTCTACGCCGAGACGCAGGCGGAGCACGAACGGGGGCGGGAGTGGTGAGGGGCGGTAGCAACCTGCTCATGACTCCGGAGGAGGCAGCCACCGAGCTGGGCGTCACCAAGCGGGTCCTCATGGACTCGTACCGGCGCTGGGGCATCCCGTACCTCAAGGTCGGCAAGCACGTCCGGTTCAGGACGCGCGATCTGCACAACTGGGTTGAGGTGCGCATGCAGGGCTCATAAACTGACTGCCCATCACTGACCGATCAACATGCAGAGGATCAACATACGTGGCGACCATCAAGAAGGAAGAGTGCTCCTGTCCCCGCCGCAGGAAACCGACCTGCCCACACAAGCCCTACCGGGTCTCGTACCGGGAGCCCGGGGGCAGGGCGGGCAAGCCCCGTCAGGTGTCGTTCAAGAAGCTCGACGACGCGGAAGCCTTCGCGGTCAAGGTCGAGCGGGACAAGGACCTGGGGACGTACATCAACCCCAAGAGCGCACAGCGGACGTTCGAGGCGGTCTGGCGTGAGTGGGTCGAGGCCGGAACGCTCGAAGAGTCCTCGAAGCGCAACTACCAGAGCGTCTACGACAACCACTACGGACCATTCTTCGGGAGCAGGCCGATCGGCAGCATCACGCCGACGACAGTCCAGGAGTGGGAGGCCGACCAGAAGGCACGGGGCTACAAGGAGTCCGGCATCAACGGGCGCAAGAGCGTCCTGTCGTCCGTCTTCAACTACGCGGTGGCGGCGGAGATCATCGGCCGCAACCCCTGCAAGAAAGCGAACCCCCGTCGGCGCCCGGGGCAGCCGCTCACCCCGGTCACGGACGCCGACATCCCCGCCATGGCCGAGGTCCTAGGGATCATTGCCGAGGCGCCCAAGTCCATACGGGCGGGCTTCTGGGCCATGGCCGGCTGCGGCCTGCGGCCGGGGGAGGCCCTGGCGCTCTCCGATGAGTCGATGGACTGGGAGAACGGCATCCTCGCGGTCGACCACCAGGTCTCCGCATACGGCTGCCAGGAGATCTCAGGAGGCCGTCGCGGGGTGAAGCGGGGGACGAAGCACCGCACCTTCGACGAGGCACGGAGGACGCCGGTGCCCGACTCGGTCAAGGAGATGTTCAACGATCACGTCGACGCATCCGGTACCTGGGGTGACCGGGGCTGGTTCTTCGAGTCGCCCCGGCTGGCCGAGCGGCACCCGTCCTACGACTGGTTCCTCGACCAGTTCAAGGCGGCGGCCAAGCAGGCGGGCACCCCTCAGTACACGCCCAAGAGCTTCCGGCACTTCTTCGTCTCGGAGGCCATCCATGCCGACATCCCGCTCTTCGAGATCGCCGCGTGGGTCGGGCACCGCACCACGCGGACCACGGAGGCCGTGTACGGGCATCTGGTGCGCCGGGCGATGAGCCGGGGCAGCCGGACCCTCCACAGTCGCCTGGGGCTGAAGCTGGAGCCGTTCAAGGGCCTCATCGTCCCGCCCTCGCTGACCCCCGAGAAGGGGGACGCCGAGGACGGGGACGACGTGGCGTGAGGGAGCGGGGTGTGACGGCGTGCAGACCTGGTGCAGACTTCGGGCCGCGATCGGCGACCCGTCGGTTATTTGTCAGCTGCGCCCGGACTCGCTCGCGGTGTTCAGAATGTTGACGCCCCGGAAGAGCGCCGACGGGCAGCCGTGCGACACCGCCGCGACCTGCCCCGGCTGGGCCTTTCCGCAGTTGAAGGCCCCTCCGAGGACGTACGTCTCGGGTCCGCCGACCCGCTCCATCGACCGCCAGAAGTCGGTGGTCGTGGCCTGGTAGGCGAAGTCCTTGACCTGGCCGTCGAGGCGGCCGTTACGGATCGCGTAGGCCCGCTGACCGGTGAACTGGAAGTTGTAGCGCTGCATGTCGATCGACCAGGAGCGGTCGCCGACCACGTAGATGCCGCGCTCGACCCCGCCGATCAGCTCCTCGGTGGAGGGGCCGCCGGGGGCGGGCTGGAGGGAGACGTTGGCCATCCGCTGGACGGGCACGTGGCCGGGGGAGTCGGCGTAGGCGCAGCCGTTGGAGCGGTCGAAGCCGGTGAGCTTCGCGATGCGGCGGTCGAGCTGGTAGCCGACCAGGACGCCGTCCCTGACCAGGTCCCAGGACTGCCCGGCCACGCCCTCGTCGTCGTAGCCGACGGTGGCCAGGCCGTGCTCGGCGGTGCGGTCGCCCGTGACGTGCATGAGCGGCGAGCCGTACGTCAGGGAGCCGAGCTGGTCGAAGGTGGCGAAGGAGGTGCCGGCGTAGGCGGCCTCGTAGCCGAGCGCGCGGTCCAGTTCGGTGGCGTGGCCGATCGACTCGTGGATCGTCAGCCACAGGTTGGACGGGTCCACGACCAGGTCGTACGCACCGGCCTCGACCGAGGGCGCGCGCATCTTCTCGGCCAGCAGGGCGGGGATCTCGGCCAGTTCGGCGTCCCAGTCCCACCCCTCGCCGGTCAGGTACTCCCAGCCGCGCCCGGCGGGCGGGGCGAGGGTGCGCATCGAGTCGAAGCCGCCGGTGTCCGGGTCGACGCTCACGGCGGTGAGGTGCGGGTGCACCCGGACGCGCTGCTGGGTCGTCGTCGTGCCGGCGGTGTCGGCGTAGAACTTGTTCTCGTGCACCGCGAGCAGCGAGGCGTCCACGTGGCTGACCCCGTCCGCGGCCAGCAGCCGGGCGCTCCAGTCGGCCAGCAGCCCGGTCTTGTCGGCGTCCGGCACCTCGAACGGGTCCGTCCGGTACGCCGACACCCAGGTGCGGTCGGCGTGCACCGGCTCGTCCGCCAGCTCCACGCGCTCGCCCGACCCGGCAGCGGCGATGACCTGCGCGCTGAGCTTGGCCATCGCCACCGCCCGGCTCGCGACCTTCGCCGCCGCGTCCATCGTCAGGTCCACGCCGGAGGCGAAGCCCCAGGCGCCGCCGTGCACGACACGTACGGCGTAGCCGAGGTCGGTGCTGTCGGCGCTGCCCGCGGGGCGGGCGTCACGCAGCCGCCAGTGGGCGCTGCGCACCCGCTCCAGGCGGAAGTCGGCATGCTCGGCGCCCAGCGCACGGGCTCTGGCGAGTGCCGCGTCGGCCAGCGCGCGCAGCGGGAGCGCGAGGAATGCCGGATCGACGTCACGGTCCAACTCATGGGGCACGGCGGACTTCCCTTCGCATCGGCCTGTCCGCAGTGAATCATGGCCCGCTGCCCACCGGCTCCGCCACAGCATTGCACCGGCCACGGCGACCCCATTTGCGCAGCGTGCCCAGAAGGATGCGCGGATTGTGGGCGATATCGGAGAGGAAACGGCCTGTCAAGATGGAGGTTCGGTCAGTCAGTTGTTCATCTGTCCCAAACTTGTTCGAGTCCCGCGCCTCTGGCTAGAGTCGGCCGCCATGACCGCAGACCTCTCCCTGATCCGCAGCAGCTTCAAGGTTGTGGAGCCCCACGGTTCACAGGTGACCGGGTATTTCTACGAGCACCTTTTCGCCAACAACCCCGCGGTGCGACCGCTTTTCGCCCCGCACATCGACGAGCAGCGCGACCGCCTGTGGGCGGCGCTGGGCGCGCTCGTCGCCAACATAGAGAACACCGAGACCCTGGTCGGCATGCTCCAGAACCTGGGGCGCCGGCACGCGGGCTACGGCGCGCTGCCCGAGCACTACCCGGCCGTCGGCGCCAGCCTGATCGCGACGCTCCAGCACTTCGCGGGCGACGCGTGGACCCCCGAGATCGAGGAGTCCTGGGTCGCGGTCTACGGCGTCATCAGCAGCACCATGATCTCCGCGAGCGAAGAAGCCGCGGCCTCGGCCTGACGCAGCCGACGGCGGCTCCACCGAGGGCCGCCGCCCGGCTCCGCCGGTCCGTATGCTCCCCCCGAAACACCAGCCACCGGAGGGTGGTCGTGAGCGATTCCCAGGCGCTGAAAGATTCCTTCGCCCTGGTCGGCAAGTCAGGGGACGAAGTACCCCGGTACTTCTACTCCTACCTGTTCCTCATCGCGCCGCAGGTCCGGCCGATGTTCCCGGTCAACATGGGCGTGCAGCGGGACCGCCTGGTCAACGCCCTCGGTCAGATCGTCTCCGACGTCGACGACCCCGACACGCTGGTCCCGTTCCTCCAGCAGCTCGGCCGCGACCACCGCCGCTTCCAGGTCGTGGCGCAGCACTACGAGGCGGTCGGGCAGGCGCTGCTGGCGACCCTGGCCTACTTCCTCGGCGAGGCATGGACCCCCGAGCTGGAGAAGGGCTGGACCGAGGCGTACACCGTCGTCGCCGGCGCCATGATCCAGGCCGCCGAGAGCGACCGCGCGGTCAACCCGGCGTGGTGGAACGCCGAGGTCATCGGGCACGAGCAGCGCGGCTTCGACCTCGCGGTCGTCACCCTGCGCCTCGACCAGCCCATGCGGTACGCCGCCGGGCAGTCGGTCATGGTCGAGACGCCGATGCTGCCCAGCACCTGGCGGTCCTTCACCCCGGCGAACGCCGCCCGCGCCGACGGGCTGCTCGAACTGCACGTCCGCTCCATCGACGGCGGCCTCGTCAGCCCGGCCATGGTCTACCGGCTGCGGCAGGGCGACATGCTGAAACTGGGCGCCCCGGTCGGTGAGCGGCTGACGCTGCACCGGTCGGCCGGCCGCGACCTGGTGCTGATCGCCGGCGGCACCGGACTGGCCCCGCTGCGCGGCCTGATCGAGGAGATCGCCTGGCAGGGTCCGCCACGCCAGGTCGACCTCTTCTTCGGGGCGCGCGACGCCCACGGCCTGTACGACCTGCCCCTGCTGCGGCAGTACGAGCAGGCCAACCCCTGGCTTCGAATAACGCCGCTGGTCGGCCTGGACGCGGGCACCTTCGAGAACCGCAGCATGGCGGGACCGGTCCTGCGGGCCGGCGCCTGGCACGGCCGCTCGTTCTACGTGTGCGGCTCGCCGTCCATGGTGTCCGCGACGGTGCGCGATCTGGCGAACGCAGGTGTCCCGCACGACCTGCTGCACTTCGAAGACGCTCGGTGATCGGAGAGACGTGAACGAGACAGGAGCACGCCCGGCGGACCGCCCGGTGACGCCCGAGGCGCTGCGGTCGATGACCTTCCCCCGCGCCCCCCTGACCCGTCGCGGCTACAGCGAGGACGCGGTGCACGACGCGCTGCGCCGGGCCGCGGCGACGCTCACCACGGTCATGGAGGAGAACGACCGGCTGCGTACCGACATGCAGCGGCACCGCGACTGGATCCGCGCCAACAACATCGGCGACGGCAGCAGCCCCACCGGGGTGCCCACCGTGGACGCGGTCCTCCAGCAGGCCCGCGCCCAGCAGTCGGCCGAGCAGACCGTCGTCGCCGCGCGCGAGCAGGCCCGCACCATGCTGCGGGCGGCCCGCGCGCAGGCCGAGGCGGTCCTGCAGCAGCTGCGCGAGCACGAGGGCGGCGAGGGCACCCAGGAGGAGACCGAGCGGCTGCTTACCTACCTGCGGCAGATCGCCCAGTCCCTCACCGTCACGGTGGACCAGTACTCCGTCAAGAACACCCCGCCCGCCCCGTCCGCCGCCGCTCCGGCCGCGAGCGGCAGCACGCAGGGCTACTGACCCGGGGCTCCCGGGCCGGCGGGGCGCGTCACGCGCCGTCGGCCCCTCCGGTCGCGCGCGCGTCCTCCCGGCGCGCGCGTTCCCGTACCCGTACGTCCCCGTACCCGTACGTCCCCGTACCCGCGCGGCCCGGTGCGTGCGGCCGAACTGCCCTGACACACACAGACCTTGGCATGGTCCAGACCAATCCCTATGCTTCGACCTGCCGCCCTCGTGTGTGTCCCCCCGCAGTTCTGCCCGCACGACAAGGAGCCCCCACATGTCCGTACGCCGCAAGGCCGCCGCCGTGGCCGCGGCCGTCGCCGCCACCCTCGCCGTCACCGCCCTCACCCCCGGCACCGCCAGCGCGCACGGTGCGCTCAACACGCCCGTCAGCCGGATCGCCGCCTGCTACGCCGAGGGGCCGGAGTCCCCGAAGTCCCAGGTGTGCAAGGACCTCGTCGCCGACAGCGGCACCCAGCCGCTCTACGACTGGAACGAGGTCAACATCGCCAACGCCGACGGGCAGAGCCGCAGCATCATCCCCGACGGCCACCTGTGCTCGGCCGACCGCGACAAGTACCGCGCCCTCGACTGGGCCCGCACCGACTGGCCGGCCACCCCGGTCCAGGCCGGGCAGACCGACGTCAGCTTCCGGGTCACCGCGCCGCACCGCGGCGTCATGACGCTCTACATCACCAAGCAGGGCTACGACCCGACCAAGCCGCTCAAGTGGTCCGACCTCGACGACACCCCCGTCGCGACCTACAACACCGCGGTCACCGCGCCCGGTTACTACACCTTCACCGCGAACCTCCCGGCCCGCACCGGGCGCCAGCTCATCTACCAGGTGTGGCAGCGCACCGACAGCCCCGAGGCCTTCTACGGCTGCGCCGATGTCGTCTTCGGACAGACCGCGGCCGCGGCGAAGGCGGCCACCGCCGACGTCGCCCAGGCCCCGACCGACGCGCAGATCGCCGCGGGCGCCGCGAGGTCCACCGTCGCCCACCACGGTCATGGCGGCGACGCCCCCGTGACCGCCACCACAGGAACCCTCGCGACCAGCAACGCCGCCGCGAGCACCAGCACACTGGAGGCCGCGCTGTCGGTCAGCGCGGTCCTCGCGAGCGGCGCGGTCGGGCTGCTGGTCTACAGCCGCCGCCGGGCCGCCGCCCGCGTCGGCGGCTGACGGCTGCCGGCCGGCCCTGTAGGAATCCCACAGGGCCGGCCGGAGCAGCCTGTCAGGGGCCGATTCCCCGGATCGGGTCCGCGACCGATAGCTTCTCAGGGAGATTCTCGACCCTGAGGAGTGATCCGTTGAGCCGCTCGGTTCTCGTCACCGGAGGAAACCGGGGCATCGGCCTCGCCATCGCCCGGGTTTTCGCCGACGCGGGCGACAAGGTCGCCATCACCTACCGCTCCGGCGAGCCGCCGGCGGACCTGGTCGCGCTCGGGGTGCTCGCGGTGCGCTGCGACATCACCGACGCCGAGCAGGTCGACCAGGCCTACAAGGAGGTCGAGGCCGCGCACGGCAACGTCGAGGTGCTGGTGGCCAACGCCGGCATCACCCGCGACCAGCTGCTGATGCGCATGTCCGAGGACGACTTCACCGCCGTCCTCGACACCAACCTCACCGGCACCTTCCGGGTGGTCAAGCGCGCCAACCGCGGCATGCTGCGGGCCCGCAAGGGCCGTGTCGTGCTGATCTCCTCGGTGGTCGGCCTGCTCGGCCAGGCCGGCCAGGCGAACTACGCCGCCTCCAAGGCCGGCCTGGTGGGCTTCGCCCGCTCGCTGGCCCGCGAGCTGGGCTCGCGCAACATCACCTTCAACGTCGTCGCACCCGGCTTCGTCGACACCGACATGACCCGGGCGCTCACCGACGAGCAGCGCGCGGACATCATGGCCCAGGTGCCGCTGGCCCGCTACGCGCAGCCGGAGGAGATCGCCGCCGCGGTGCGTTTCCTGGCGTCCGACGACGCCGCGTACATCACTGGAGCCGTCATCCCCGTTGACGGCGGATTGGGCATGGGTCACTGACCGACATGAGCGGAATCCTCGACGGCAAGCGCATCCTCGTCACGGGTGTGCTGATGGAGTCCTCCATCGCCTTCCACACCGCCAAGCTGGCCCAGGAGCAGGGCGCCGAGCTCATCCTGACCGCCTTCCCCCGGCCCACCCTCACCGAGCGCATCGCCCGCAAGCTGCCGCGCCCGGCCAAGGTCGTCGAGCTGGACGTGACGAACACCGAGCACCTGGCGGGCCTGGAGGACGTGGTCCGCGAGGAGCTGGGCGGCCTCGACGGCGTCGTCCACTCCATCGGCTTCGCCCCGCAGGACGCGCTGGGCGGCAACTTCCTCAACACGCCCTTCGAGTCGGTCGCGACCGCCATGCACGTCTCGGCGTTCTCGCTGAAGTCGCTCACCATGGCCTGCCTGCCGCTGATGCCGGAGGAGGGCGGCTCGGTCGTCGGCCTCACCTTCGACGCGAAGTTCGCCTGGCCGCAGTACGACTGGATGGGCCCGGCCAAGGCCGCGCTGGAGGCCACCTCCCGCTACCTGGCCCGTGACCTGGGCAAGCGCAACATCCGCTGCAACCTGGTCTCGGCCGGCCCGATCGGCTCCATGGCCGCGAAGTCCATCCCCGGCTTCGCCGAGCTGGCCGGTGTCTGGGACCACCGCTCGCCGCTGGCCTGGGACATGTCCGACCCCGAGCCCGCAGGGCGCGGTGTGGTCGCCCTGCTGTCGGACTGGTTCCCCAAGACGACGGGCGAGATCGTCCACGTCGACGGCGGCCTGCACGCCATCGGCGCGTAACGCTCGCCGCGGGGCGTTCCCGTGAAGGGGGCGCCCCGCCGGGCGGGCGGCTCGTCAGCCCGCCGCCGTTGTGCGGAAACGGCAGTGGAAGGCGTGGGCGCGGGCCTCGGCCGCGGCCTGCTCGCGGTCGCCGGCCCGGATCGCGGCGACCAGCCGCGCGTGGTCGAGATGGTCCTCCGGGCGCAGCCGCGGGCCGACGTCCGCCCGCAGGAAGTCCCGCAGCACCTCGCCGAGGTCCGCGTAGAGCGCGGTCAGCACCTCGTTGTGCGAGCTGGCGACCACCGCCAGGTGCAGCGTCGCGTCCGCCGCCACGAAGGCCTCCTTGTCGCCGGAGTCCCAGGCGCGCTCGCGCCGCTCCAGCAGCGTGTCCAGCTGCCGCAGGTCCGCCTCGTCGCGCCGCTCGGCGGCCAGCGCCGCCGCCGAGGCCTCCAGGGCGCGGCGCAGCTCGGCGATGTGCAGCGGCTCGGCGTCCGCGAAGCGCCGCTGCATCACCCCGGCCAGCTCGCTGGTCGCCACCACGTACGTGCCCGAGCCCTGCCGGATGTCGAGCAGGCCGTTGTGGGCGAGCGCCCGCACCGCCTCCCGGACGGTGTTGCGCGCCACCCCGAGCCGTTCGACCAGCTCGGGTTCGGTGGGGATACGGCTGCCCACCGGCCATGCGCCCGAGGTGATCTCGGCGCGCAGCCGGGCGATGACCTGGTCGGCGAGCGTGGCGGGTCGGGGCACGGGTCCGAGATTCATCCCATCATTCTATGATGGACTCATGCGCGACGACGAACCCCGCCCCCGCACCGCCCCCGACGACCCCGCCCGGCAGCCCGGACAGACGCCCGGCGCGGCCCGCCCGGCCGCCGCCGACCCCGGAACGGGGTCGCCGCTCGGCGCCGCCCCCCGCCGGGGCGCCGCGCTGGCCACGGCGGCACCCTCCGCTGACGGCGTCCGCGGCAGCGGTCCCGTCGCCGATGCGTCGGGCGCCCGGGTCCCGGCGATGTCGGCTTCGGGTCCCGCCGCCGTCGCGTCGAGTGCGTCCGGTACGTCCGGCGCCCAGGCCCCGGCGGGGGCGCCCGGTGGGCCGGGGGACCGGGACGGCACCGCGCCGGGGGGCGGCTCCGCCGTCTGGATACGGCGGCTCGCCGTCGCCGGACTGCTGCTCGCCGCCGTCAACCTGCGGCCCGCCGTCACCAGCCTCGGGCCGCTCATGAAGGAGGTCCGTGCCGGGCTCGGCATGAGCGGCGCCATGGCGGGCCTGCTCACCTCCGTGCCCGCCGCGTGCTTCGCGCTCTTCGGCTTCGCCGCCCCCCGGCTGGCCCGGCGGCACGGGCCCGGCGCCGTCGTCTTCGCCGGGATGACCGCGATCACCGCGGGCCTGCTCCTGCGCCCCTTCGCGGGCAGCACCCTGCCCTTCCTCGCGGCGAGCGCCCTCGCGCTCGCGGGCATCGCGGTCGCCAACGTGCTGATGCCCGTCATCGTCAAGCGCTACTTCCCCGACCGGGTCGGCCCGGTCACCGGCCTGTACTCGATGGCCCTCTCCCTCGGCACCGCGCTGGCCGCCGCGCTGGCCGTGCCGCTCACCGACGCCATGGGCCACGGCTGGCGGCTGGGCCTGGGGGTGTGGGCCGGGCTCGCGGTCGTCGCCGTCGTGGTGTGGCTGCCGCTGGTACGCGACCGCTCCGCCGCGGCGGCCGCCCCGCGGCCCACCGTGGAGCGGCCCGCCGCCACGCGGCCCGCGGGGGAGCAGGGCCGGATCACCCGCAGCCGCACCGCCTGGACGATGGCCGCGTTCTTCGGCCTCCAGGGCACCTCCGCGTACGTCACGATGGGCTGGATGCCGCAGATCTTCCGGGACTCCGGCATCTCCGCCGGCCAGGCCGGGCTGCTGCTCGCGCTCACCATGGTGCTGGGCGTGCCGCTGTCCTTCGTGCTGCCGCCGCTGGCCGCGCGGATGCGCTCGCAGGGGCCGATCGTGCTCGTTCTCGCCGCCTTCCAGGTCGCCGGGTACACGGGCCTGTGGATCGCGCCCGCCGCGGCGCCCGTGCTGTGGGCGCTGCTGCTGGGCGTCGCGAACTGCGCGTTCCCGCTCGTGCTGACCATGATCGGGATGCGGGCGCGGACCGGCGCCGGTGTCGTACGGCTGTCGGCCTTCGCGCAGAGCACCGGCTACCTGCTGTCGATCCCCGGCCCGATCCTGGTCGGCGCGCTCAACCAGGCCTCCGGCGGCTGGGGCCTGCCGCTGGCGATGATGCTGGCCCTCGCGGTGCCGCAGGCCGTCTGCGGTGTGCTGGCCGGGCGCAACCGGCACATCGAGGACGAACTGTGACCCCCCTTCCGGCCCGCACAGGATCCGGTGCCAGACTGGTCGCATGCCC
This sequence comes from Streptomyces sp. NPDC004031, assembly GCF_053604375.1. NCBI lineage: Bacteria > Bacillati > Actinomycetota > Actinomycetes > Kitasatosporales > Streptomycetaceae > Streptomyces > Streptomyces sp. NPDC004031. Next base: position 20,393 of record NZ_JBSGHL010000072.1, read on the forward strand.
GTACTCGAACCGAATCCCCCGCAGCCGCAGCGCCGGCTGCTGACCCTGTTCGGACTCATGATGGGGGTGCCCGCGCTCGTCGCCGTCGTCGCGATCATCGCCGCCCGGATGGGATGACCGGCCCCTCCCGCGGGGACCGCGGCCGACCCTCCGTCAGCAACCCCGAGGCGACCCTGAGTCGGGGGTAGGGACAACCCCACCATCCGTGGGGGGTCAGGCTCAGGGGCACATGGGTGGACGGCCGGATGGGTACCGGGGGCGCGGGACCGTAGCGTCGTGGGTGTCAGGCCGGCCCGCCCGGCCGGCACACCCCGGCAGCCCGACGGCACCCCACGGAGGCGGTCACCGTGACCACGCAGTCCCCCCACCTCTACGCCCGGCAGACCCCGGCCGCGTCCCGCACCGCGGGCCGCCGCACGCCCGGCGCGGTGCAGACCCGGCTGCCGTGGTGGGCGGTCGTCCTGCCCGCGGTCGCCTTCGCGGCGCTGCTCCTGCTGATCACCGGCGCCCGCGCCGACACCGCGGCCGCCGCCCCGGCCGGTGACGTCTTCTCGCACGCCGCGACGGCCGTGTCCGGCCTCCTCGGCCACCTGACGTGACCGCCCGCTCCCGGTCCGCGCCCGCCGCGCGCCCGCCCGGGAGGCCGTGCCGCCGATCACGCCCATCCCGCGCCTGACTGCGGGTTTTCTGGAAAGCTGAAGGGCATGACCGTCGATTCACCCCGCACCCTTGTCCTGCTCCGGCACGCGAAGGCCGACTGGCCGAACGTCCCCGACCACGAGCGGCCGCTGGCCGACCGCGGCCGGCTGGACGCCCCCGCCGCCGGCCGCCGACTCGCCGACGACGGCATCACCCCCGACCTCGTCCTGTGCTCCACCGCCGCCCGCACCCGCGAGACGTGGAAGCTCGCCGCCCACGAGATGCCGCACCGCCCCCGCACGGTCTACGAGGAGCGGCTGTACGAGGCGAGCCTCGGCGATCTGCTCGCCCTGCTGAACGAGACGCCCGACGACGTCGGCTCACTCCTGGTCGTCGCCCACAACCCGGGCATGCAGACGCTGACCGAGGCCCTCACCGGCAGCGCCGACAGCGCCGCCCTGGCCCGCGTCAAGCAGGCCGGATTCCCCACCGCCGCCTTCGCCGTGCTGACCTTCACCGGACAGTGGAAGGACGTCGAGCACGGCGTCGCCCGGCTCACCGCCTTCTGGGCCCCGCACGAGGCCTAGGCCGTCACCCGGGCCTGCGGCGCGGATCAGTCGGTGGGCACACCGTCCACCGCGTCGGCCGCCTCGATCTCCTCGCGGGTGATGCCCAGCAGGAAGAGCACCGTGTCCAGGAAGGGCACGTTGACGGAGGTGTCGGCGGCCTCGCGGACGACCGGCTTGGCGTTGAAGGCCACGCCGAGCCCGGCCGCGTTGAGCATGTCCAGGTCATTGGCGCCGTCACCGATCGCGACCGTCTGGCTCAGCGGCACCCCGGCCTGCTCGGCGAAGCTGCGCAGCAGCCGCGCCTTGCCCGCGCGGTCGACGATCGGGCCGGTCACCCGCCCGGTGAGCCGGCCGTCGGCCACCTCCAGGGTGTTCGCGGCGGCGAAGTCCAGCCCGAGCCGCTCCCGCAGGTCGTCGGTGACCTGCGTGAAGCCGCCGGAGACCACCCCGACCTGGTAGCCGAGCCGCTTGAGGGTACGGATGAGGGTCCGCGCGCCCGGCGTCAGCCGCACCTCGGACCGCACCTTGTCCACCACCGACACGTCCAGCCCCGCCAGCAGCGCGACCCGGGCGTGCAGCGACTGCTCGAAGTCCAGCTCACCGCGCATCGCGGCGGCGGTGACCTCGGCGACCTGCGCCTCGCACCCGGCGTGCGCGGCGAACAGCTCGATGACCTCGTCCTGGATCACGGTCGAGTCGACGTCCATGACGACCAGCCGCTGCGCCCGGCGCTGCAGCCCGGCCGGCACCACCGCGACGTCCACCCCGCGGGCGGCGCCCGCGACGGCGAGCGCGGAGCGCAGCGCGACCGGCTCGGCGCCGGAGACGGCGAATTCGACGGCGGTCACCGGATATTTGCCCAGCCGGAAGATCCGGTCGATGTTCCCGCCCGCGCCGGTGATCACGGCTGTTATGGCCGCTGCGGTTTCCGCGGTCAGCGGCCGCCCGAGCACCGTGACGTGCGAACGCCCCTCGCGGCGCGGCCGGTTGTCGCCGATACCCGAAATGATCTCGGCCTGCATGCCGAGGCTCTCCGCCCAGCTGTGCACGGTGGCGCGCAGGTCGCCCTCGCTGCCCGTGCCGGGCGCGGGGGTGGTCACCAGCGCGCACAGCATCATCCGGCCGCGGGTCACCACCTGCTCGATGTCCACCACGTCCACGCCGTAGGCGGCGAGCGTGTCGAAGAGGCCCGCGGTCGTGCCGGGGCGGTCCTTGCCGAAGATCTTGACCAGCAGGGTCGGCACGTCGTCCGCGGGAACGGGGGCGGCGGGCGTGACCGGAGCGGCGGAGGCGGTCTGCGAGGCGTCGTCCATGGTCTTTACACCGTATCCGCACCGCGCGCCCCTCTCACCATCCGTCCCGCGTGCCGGACACTGTGCGGGGGGACCGCCGCGGGAACGAAACGAATCCCGCGCCACCGCGCATCGCACGGAACGCCGCCGCATGTCCGGATTCGGTTGCAGGAACGGCTCCGGGAGGGCGCTTTCTGTTACGAGACCGGGGCCTGCGATAGTTCCTCCCGATGTCCGCTATCCCTAGACTCCTCTGCACGGGGGACAACTCGGGGGACGAACAATGGGGTTTGGGGTGCCAGAACTCGTACTGGAATTGAACGGCAGGACCTGGACGCTGGATGCCTCCCGGTCCTACAGCCTCGGGCGTGACCCGCAGAGCGATCTCGTCTGTGACGACCCGCGGGTCTCGTGGCGGCACGCCACGATCCGCCGCGCGGAGCGCGGCTGGGTGATCGAGGACCAGGGGAGCACCAACGGCACCTTCGTGCACGGCCAGCGGGTCCAGACCACGGACCTCGCGCCCGGCACCACGATCAACCTGGGCAACGCCACCGAAGGCCCGCGGCTGAGCTTCACCGCCGCGCAGGCGGCGCAGGCCGCACCGGCCCAGCAGCAGGCGGCGCACCAGCAGGCGCACCAGCAGGCGCCCGCCCAGCAACAGCAGCCCGCCTACCAGGCGCCGCAGCCGCACCAGCAGGCGTACCAGCAGCACGCCGCGGCCCAGCCGCAGGCCTTCCAGCAGGCGGCGCCGCAGTACGCGCCGCCGCCGCAGGTCCAGCAGGTGCCGCAGCAGCAGGCCGCGCCGGCCTACCCGCAGTACCAGCAGGCGCAGGCCGCCGCCGCGGCCCCGGCCCAGCAGGGCGCCGCGGGATACCAGCAGGCCGGCGGCGGGTGGCCGCAGCAGCCGCCGGCCCCGCAGGGCGTACCGCAGCAGTCGCCGCAGGGGGCGGGTCCCGGCTACGGCGACCGCAGCCCGACGACCTTCCACCAGCTGGCCCTGGGCCGGGTCATGCGCATCGGCCGCGCGCTGGAGAACGAGCTGGTCGTCTCCGACCTGCAGGTCTCCCGCTACCACGCGGAATTCCGGGCGCACCCCGACGGCCGCTACGAGATCGTCGACCTCGGCAGCCACAACGGCACGTACGTCAACGGCCAGCCGATACAGCGGCATCTGCTCGGCCCGAACGACATCGTCGGCGTCGGCCACTCCACCTTCCGGCTGGTCGGTGACCGGCTGGAGGAGTTCGTCGACACCGGCGCGGTGTCCTTCTCGGCCCGCCGGCTGTCGGTCACCGTGCCGCACGGCAAGACGACCAAGACGATCCTGAAGGACGTCTCGTTCGGGGTGCCGGAGAAGTCGCTGATCGGCGTCATCGGCCCGTCCGGCTCCGGCAAGTCGACGCTGCTGCGCGCGCTGACCGGTTACCGCCCCGCCGACCAGGGCGAGGTGCTGTACGACAACCGCAACCTGTACAAGCAGTTCGCCGAGCTGCGGCAGCGCATCGGCCTGGTCCCGCAGGACGACATCCTGCACAAGGAACTCCAGGTCAAGACCGCCCTGCGGTACGCCGCCAAGCTCCGCTTCCCGGGCGACACCGCGCCGGCCGAGCGCGAGGCGCGGATCGACGAGGTGCTGCGCGAGCTCAAGCTCGACATCCACGCCGACAAGCGCATCACGTCGCTGTCCGGCGGCCAGCGCAAGCGCGTGTCCGTCGCGCTGGAGCTGCTGACCAAGCCGTCGCTGATCTTCCTGGACGAGCCCACCTCGGGCCTCGACCCGGGCATGGACCGCGACGTCATGAAGCTGCTGCGGGGCCTGGCCGACGACGGCCGCACGGTCCTGGTGGTCACCCACTCGGTGGCCGAGCTGGCGCTGTGCGACAAGCTGCTGGTCATGGCGCCGGGCGGCGCGGTGGCGTACTTCGGCCCGCCGGACGAGGCGCTCAACTTCTTCGGCTACGACAACTGGGCCGACGTCTTCTCCGCGTTCGAGACCTACCGCGACTACGACTGGATGGGCCGCTGGCGCGGCTCGCAGCATTACCAGACGTACGCGGCCGACCTGGACTCCGCCGCGCCGCAGGCCGCGCACTACATACCGAGTCAGGCCGCCCGGCCGCCCAAGCCGCAGGGCTGGGGCTCGCAGCTGATGACCCTGGTCCGCCGCTACCTGTCGGTCATCGCCTCCGACCGCGGCTTCATCGGCCTGATGCTGATCCTGCCCACGGTGCTGGGCATCGTCAGCCTGCTGATCCCGGCGAAGGCCGGCCTCGGCTACGGCCCCGTGCGGGTCAACGGCCAGAACCGGGACGCGGGCACGATCCTGATGATCGTCGCGGTCGGCGCGTGCTTCGCGGGCGCCGCCAACTCGGTCCGCGAGCTGATCAAGGAACGCGTCATCTACGAGCGCGAACGCGCGGTCGGCCTGTCGCGCTCGGCGTACCTGATGTCCAAGGTCATCGTGCTCGGCCTGATCACCGCGCTGCAGGGCGCGATCATCTGCGGCATCGGCTTCGCCCCGCGCGACAAGATGCCCGCCGAGGGCGTGATCCTGCACGGCCACCCGGCGATCGAGATGACCCTGGTCGTCATGGCGTTCGGCTTCACCTCGATGATGGTCGGCCTGATCATCTCCGCGCTGGTGAAGACGGCCGAGAAGACGATGCCGCTGCTGGTGATGTACGCGATCGTGCAGATCGTCTTCACCGGGGTGCTGTTCCAGATCTACGGCAAGCCCGGCATGGAGCAGGTGGCCTGGCTGATGCCGGCCCGCTGGGCGGTGGCGGGCGCGGGTACCACCGCGGACCTCAACACGCTGCTGCCGTGGGACCAGACGCACAAGACGGTCGACACGCTGTGGAAGCACAGCGCGGGCACCTGGACCCTGGACGTCGTGGTGCTGCTGGCGATGGCGGCGCTGTGCGGCTTCGCCGTGGCCCGGCTGCTGCGCCGCCACGAGCCCGAGGTGATGCGCAAGTAACCGGGAATTCCCGGCAGACGAAAGGGCGGTGGGACTCCTCGGAGTCGCACCGCCCTTCGCTTATTTCCGTCGACGCGGCTCAGTAGGCCGAGTTGACGTTGTCCATTCCGCCGTAGACGTGCCAGGCGTAGTTGCACGCGGCGGCGATGTTCGCGACCGGGTTGTAGACGTTCCACGACGTACCGGAGACGTGGTACGCGTTGAAGGTCGGGTCGATGGTCTGGAGCAGGCCCTTGGAGGGAATGCCCTTCGCCGCGTTGGAGTCCCACAGGTTGATGGCGTTGGGATTGCCGGAGGACTCGCGGATGATGTTGCGGTAGATGCCGTTGTAGGTCGGCACCGGGATGTTGTGCGCGGCCAGCACGGCGCGGGCCTCGCGGATCCAGCCGTCGAGGTTGTCGGGGTAGACGACCTGGGCGACCGGGACCGCGGCCGCGACCTTCTTCGGCGCGGCCTTGACGACCGGCTTCGGGGTGACGGCCTTCTTCGGCGCGGGCTTCACCGCGGCGCGCTGCTTGGAGCGGTTCGCGGCGGCCTTGGCCTTGTCGCGGGCAGCGGCGTCGGCCGCGGCCTTCTTCTTCGCCGCCGCGTCGGCGGCGGCCTTCTGCTGGGCGGCGAGGGCGTCGGCGGCCTTCTTCTTGGCCGCGGCGTCCTCCTGGATCGCCTTCTGCGAGGCGAGCCCCGCCTGCGCGTCGAGGTCCTTGACCTGCTGGCCGTTCTCGACCGAGAAGCCGGTCGCCTCGCCCTTGGCCTCAGCGGTCCCGCCGGTCACCTGGAGACCGGTGACGGCCAGGACAACAGCAGCCGCGGCGGCGGCACCGGCCGCCGTGATCTTGTGCTTCTTGGACAGTCGGCCGATCTTCGGGATCGTGGGGAGCTGCATGGAATGACCTCTTCCGGTTGCGGACCTGAGAATTCTTAAGGGCTCGCAAAACGGGGGTCAATGAAGGCGGCTACGATTCGCATTCGTAGGTGGCGCATGAAGTGGGGGTGTCCCGGCGGGAAAATCCCGTGGGGCTGGCGGGCTGTTATTCCACTAGGGTCCTTAGTATGTGATCTGGCTCCTGTAGGTCACCTCACACGGCCGCACCCCCGGGGTCGCTCGGGGTGACCGCGGGGGTGCTTTATGTGATCCTTATTGGGGTGCTCTTTACGGCAGCAGCAGGTTCACGTCGCCGAACTCGTGCCACAGGTAACGCTCCTGGAGCGCGGCGGCGTAGACCCGCTCCAGCAGCGCGTCCCCGGACACCGCCCGCAGCATCAGCAGATGCGAGGCCTCCGGCTCGTGCAGCCCGGTCAGCAGCCCGTCCACCGCGCGCACCCCGCGCTCCGGGGTGATCACCAGCTCCGTCCAGCCCCGGGCCGCGCGCACCGTGCCGCGCCCGTCCGCCGCCGACTCCAGCGCGCGCACCGCCGTCGTCCCCACCGCGACGACCCGCCCGCCGGCCGCTCGCGCCGCGTTGACCTGCCACGCGGTGGCCTCCGGTACGGCGTACGGCTCCGCGTAGGGCGGCTCGTGCGCCTCGGCGGAGGCCACCCCGGTGTGCAGCACGACCGGCGCGATCTGCACCCCGCGGCTGACCAGCTCGGTCACCAGCGACGTGGTGAAGGGCCGGGCCGCGCTCGGCATCTCCGCCGAGGCCCTGCCGTCCGCGGAGGGGCGGGCGAAGACCGTCTGGTAGGCGGAGAGCGGCTGGTCGCGCTCGGTGTAGCTGTAGCGGATGGGCCGCCCGTGCCGGTGCAGCCGCGGCACCGGGTCCGCCGAGGGCGAGGCCACCCACAGCCGGTCGGCGCCCGCCACCAGCGGGCGGTCCAGCACCAGCTCGGCGCCGCCGCGCAGCCTCAGCGCCGCGCCCGCGGGGCCGCCCGCCCGGCGCAGCGTCGAGCCGTGCCCGTCGGGGGTGCGGACCTCCACGACCCAGCGCCCGTCGTCCCGCCGGGTGGAGAAGTGCACCACGACCGGCTCGCCCGCCAGCTCCGCGTCGATCGCGGCCGGCAGCGTCCTGGAGGTGTTGACCACCAGCACGTCCCCGGCCCGCAGCAGCCCCGGCAGGTCACGGAAGGAGTGGTGCCCGACCGCCCCGGTGGAGCGCTCCCCGGCCAGCAGCCGCACGGCGTCCCGGCGGGACGGCGGGGCCGTCGCGAGCGACTCGGGCGGCACCCGGAAGTCCCGGAGGATCTCCGGAGCGGTGGATATGTCCGAATAACCACCTTTTCGGGAGGTGCGAAGTGATTCTTTTCCGACCGTTTTTGCCCTGTTTGTCGCAGGGTCTGTGCCGCGCTCACGGCTCGCCGTCGTCGCCATCACGCACCCCGCAGTCCCGGGGCGCTGTAGCGCCCGCTCCGCGCGCCCCGCTCCAGCAGCCGCAGCAGCACCGGCGCGACCTCCTCCGGCAGCGGCCGCGCGTCGAAGTCCGGGTCGTCCGGCACCGCCGCCGCGTACAGCTCCGTCCGCAGGTCGCCCGGGTCCACCGCCCACACCCGCACGGACGGCTCCTCCACCGCCAGCACCGCCGAGAGCTGGTCCAGCGCGGCCTTGCTCGCCCCGTAGCCGCCCCAGTCCCCGTACGCCTCCACCGCCGCGTCCGAGCTGACGTTGAGCACCGCGCCCGAGACCGCCCGCAGCGCCGGGAGCGCCGCCTGTATCAGGGCGAGCGGCGCGGTCACATTGACCTCCAGCGCCTGTCGCAGCCCCGCGAGCGGCAGCTCCGCCAGCGGCACCAGCGGCTCGGCGCCCAGCGCGCTGGCGTTGTTGACCAGCAGATCGACCCCGCCCAGCTCGTCCGCCGCGGCCAGCAGCGCGGCCCGGTGCTCCGGGTCGGTCACGTCCCCCGGCACCGCCCGCACCGCTCCTCCCGCGCCCTCCTTCCCGTCGCGTTCCAGCTGCCCGGCCGCCGCCCGCAGCGCCGCCGCGTCCCGCCCGTCCAGCACCAGGGACCAGCCGCGCCCCGCCAGCTCCGCGGCCAGTGCCCGCCCGAGCCCTCTCGACGCCCCCGTGATGATCGCCACCGGCATGGTTCCGCCCTCGCTTCGTGTCCGACGCCGTCCGCCGCGTCCACCGGGAGCGCTGTCGCCCCCCGCCGCCGCGGCCGCCGGTCCGGCCTGCCGCCGGACCCGCGCCCTCACCGTAGGAACGCCCGGCCGGGGGGCGCGTCGGGCGCCCGCCGTACGCCGCGGGGTCACAAGGGCGTAGGTCGAAAGTGCCGAGCGCCCCTCCGCCCGCCGTCGCATCCGGCCCATGACCTGCCGCCGGTACGGTGGAGGCATGTCGGACAGGCACCCCAGGGGCGGGATAGAGGCGGTCAGCGCGGCCGTGCTGGCGATGAACCGCCGGCTGGAGGTGCGCGAGGTCCTGCAGACCATCGTCGGCTCCGCCCGCGAGCTGCTGAGCGCCGAGTACGCCGCGCTCGGCGTGCCCGACGACCACGGCGGCTTCGCCCAGTTCGTGGTCTCCGGGGTGAGCGACGAGCAGTGGAAGGCCATCGGCCCGCTGCCCCGCCAGCACGGCATCCTCGCCGCGATGCTGCACGAGGCCACCCCGCAGCGGCTCGACGACGTCCGCGACTTCCCCAGCTTCGAGGGCTGGCCCCGCCGCCACCCGGTGATGCGGGACTTCATCGGCATGCCCGTCATGGACGGCGAGGAGATCCTCGGCGCCCTCTTCCTGGCCAACAAGGTGTGCGAGAGGCGCCCCGGCGAGCGGCACCACTTCACCCAGGAGGACGAGGACCTGCTGCGGATCCTCGCCGACCACGCCGCCATCGCCCTCACCAACGCCCGGCTCTACGAGCGCAGCCGCGAGCTGACCCTCGTGGGGGAACGGGCCAGGATCGCCCACGAGCTGCACGACGCGGTGTCCCAGAAGCTCTTCTCGCTGCGCCTCACCGCCCAGGCCGCGACCTCGCTCATCGGCCGCGACCCGGAACGCGCCAGGGAGCAGCTGCGCGAGGTCGCGCAGCTCGCCGCCGAGGCCGCCGACGAGCTGCGCGCCGTGGTCGTCGAGCTGCGCCCGGCCGCGCTGGACGACGACGGGCTGGTGGCGACGCTGCGCACCCAGGCCGACGTCCTCAACCGGGTGCACTCCGCCAAGGTCACCTTCGAGTGCCGCGCGGTCCGCGCACTGCCCGCCTCGCAGGAGGAGGTCGTGCTGCGCGTCGCCCAGGAGGCCATGCACAACGCGCTGCGGCACGCGGGCGCGAGCGAGGTGGCCGTCCGGCTCGAAGGCCGCGGCAAGGGCGCGCTGCTGAGCGTCCGCGACGACGGATGCGGCTTCGACCCCGGCTCCGTCCGCAGCGCCGGACGGCACTTCGGACTGGTGTCCATGCGGGACCGCGCGGGCGCCGTCGGAGGCAGCCTGAGCGTGCAGTCGGCGCCCGGGAAGGGCACCGTCATCGAACTGGAGGTGCCCGGTGGCTGACAGTGTGATCCGCGTCCTGCTGGTCGACGATCACCAGGTCGTCCGCCGCGGCCTGCGCACCTTCCTGGAGGTCCAGGGCGACATCGAGGTCGTGGGCGAGGCCGCCGACGGCCAGGAGGGCGTCGACCGCGCCTGCGAGCTGCGCCCCGACGTGATCCTGATGGACGTCAAGATGCCCGGCACCGACGGCATCGAGGCGCTGCGGCTGCTGCGCGACGCGGGCAGCACCGCGCGGGTGCTCATCGTCACGAGCTTCACCGAGCAGCGCACCGTGGTGCCCGCGCTGCGCGCCGGGGCCTCGGGCTACGTCTACAAGGACGTCGACCCGGTCGCGCTCGCCGACGCCATCCGCTCGGTGCACGCCGGGCACGTCCTGCTCCAGCCCGAGGTGGCCGGCGCGCTGCTCTCCCAGGACCAGAACGGCGGCCCCGGCTCCGGCCAGGGCCGCGGCGGCACGCTGACCGAGCGGGAGAACGAGGTGCTGGCCCACATCGCCGACGGCCGCTCCAACCGCGAGATCGCCCGCGCCCTGGTGCTGTCGGAGAAGACGGTCAAGACGCACGTGTCCAACATCCTGATGAAGCTGGACCTCGCCGACCGCACCCAGGCCGCCCTGTGGGCGGTACGCAACGGCGTCGGGAGCTGACCGGCCGGGGCGGGGGCGGTGACGAACGGCCCCGCCCGGCCCGGGGGCGTCACGGGCGGCGCCGCTCCGCCTCCTCCACGTACGCGTTGTACGCCGCCACCTGCGCGCGCCGGGCGGTGCGCTCCACCGGGCGCAGCAGCTCCGCGCGCGCCGCGATCTGCGAGGCGCTCACCGCCGCGCCGTGCCCGCCGCCCGCGATCTCCACCAGCGCGCCGACCCGCTGCGCCAGCTCCAGCACCCGCACCGCCCGCGGCGGATACCCCGGCGCCAGCACCTCCCGGCCGCGATCGGCCCGCGCCCGGTAGGCCTCCAGCGCCGCGTGCGCGGTCGGCCCCCCGGTGCCCGCCACGTCCAGCGCCGTGAGCGCCGCCGTCGCGTCCCGCAGCGCCTCGGCCAGCTCCCGCTCGGCCTCGCCCAGCGACGGTACGTCGGCCGGCGGCGCGTCCCGTACCGGCAGGCACCGCCACTCCACCTCGACGTGCACGTCGCCCGCCGGGCCGGCCTCGTACACCCGCGGGACCAGGCCCAGCGGCACCGCGCCCGCGGTCAGCACCGCCTCGCCCGCGTCCAGCGCCAGGTCGTTGAACTCCGGCGGGCCGCTCAGCCCCAGCGGGTGCCCGGACACCGGCAGCGCGAGCCGCAGCCCGGTCACGCCCAGCGCCCGCAGCCGGCCGAGGCCCAGCGTCAGACCCACCGGGCCGTTCTCCCCGGGCAGGTCCGCCATACGGTGCACCGCGTCGTCCGCCACGATCCGCTGCGCGACGTCATCGGGGGCGGCAAGTCCGGCAAGCAGGGCATTTCCCCATGCGGTCAGCCGCCCTGAACGAGGTTCATCAAGCATGCCCCCAGCCTATGGACTGGACCGGTCGTGCGGTGGCGTAAGTTTTCTCCCAAGGGGTCACCTCCGCGGACGTGCCGGACCGGCACCACCGGAATCACGAGACTGCAATGGGAGACAACGCGCTCATGAGCGATGTGCTGGAGCTGGTGGACGTATCCGTGGTCCGCGACGGACGCGCTCTGGTGGACGACGTCTCGTGGTCGGTCGCCGAGGGCGAGCGCTGGGTCATCCTCGGGCCCAACGGCGCGGGCAAGACCACGCTGCTCAACGTCGCGTCCAGCTACCTCTTCCCGACCCACGGCACCGTCTCGATCCTCGGCGAGAAGCTCGGCAACGTCGACGTCTTCGAACTGCGCCCGCGCATCGGCATGGCCGGCGCCGCGATGGCCGAGAAGATGCCGCGCCGGCAGACCGTCCTGGAGACCGTGCTCACCGCCGCCTACGGCATGACCGCGACCTGGAACGAGGGCTACGAGAAGGTCGACGAGGACCGCGCCCGCGCCTTCCTCGACCGGCTCGGCATGAGCGACTTCCTGGACCGGAAGTTCGGCACCCTCTCCGAGGGCGAGCGCAAGCGCACCCTCATCGCCCGCGCGATGATGTCCGACCCCGAGCTGCTGCTGCTCGACGAGCCCGCCGCGGGCCTCGACCTGGGCGGCCGCGAGGACCTGGTACGCCGCCTGGGCCGGCTCGCCCGCGACCCCATCGCGCCCGCCATGATCATGGTCACGCACCACGTCGAGGAGATCGCCCCCGGCTTCACCCACGTCCTGATGATCCGGCAGGGCAAGGTCGTCGCCGCCGGCCCCATCGAGACCGAGCTGACCTCCCGCAACCTCTCCGTGTGCTTCGGCCTCCCGCTCGTCGTCGAACGCCGCGGCGACCGCTTCACCGCCGCCGGGCTGCCGCTGTCCTGACCCGCCCGGTCACCCGCCCCGGCCGCCGGTCCGACCCGCCGCGCGCGCCGGGCGCACGCACCCGGCGCACGTCCCGCACCCGCCTTTCACCGACGCGTACTGCCCCAACCCCTGGGCAGGGCCCTACGATTGACCTGTGGACGCATGGGTGTGGTGGCTGATAGCCGCAGTGGGACTCGGCATCCCGCTGGTGATCACGGCAATGCCGGAATTCGCCATGTTCGCGGTCGGCGCGCTCGGCGGCGCCGCCGCGGCGGGAATGGACGGCGGGATCGTCGCCCAGGTCATCACCTTCGTGGTGATCTCGGTGGCCCTCCTGGTCTTCGTCCGCCCGCTGGCCTACCGCAACCGGCAGAACGCCGGCCAGCGCAGCGGCATCGACGCGCTCAGGGGACGGCAGGCCGTCGTCCTGGAACGGGTCGACAGCGGCGCCGACGGCCGGATCAAACTCGCCGGTGAGGTCTGGTCGGCACGCGCACTGGAGGAAGGCCGGGTCTTCGACCCGGGCGAGCAGGTGGACGTCGTCGAGATCGACGGGGCGACCGCCGTCGTCATGTGACGGCACCGGCGGGGCAACCGCCGTCCACGGGCCGGGAATTCGCCGAACCGGCCCGCGGCGGGCGGCCGCTCTGTCAAGATCGATCATGTCGGAGTTACTGGAGTCACACCGTATTTCCGCCGGCAACCGGTGCGGGGAGTGGACATGCAGCCCATCATCATCGTCCTGATCATCCTGGTGGTGCTCGTCTTCATCGCACTCATCAAGACGGTCCAGGTCATTCCGCAGGCCAGCGCCGCCATCGTCGAGCGCTTCGGCCGCTACACCCGCACCCTCAGCGCCGGGCTGAACATCGTGGTGCCCTTCATCGACACCATCCGCAACCGCATCGACCTGCGCGAGCAGGTCGTGCCCTTCCCGCCGCAGCCGGTGATCACCCAGGACAACCTGGTCGTCAACATCGACACGGTCATCTACTACCAGGTCACCGACGCCCGCGCCGCGACGTACGAGGTCGCCAGCTACATCCAGGCCATCGAGCAGCTGACCGTCACCACGCTGCGCAACATCATCGGCGGCATGGACCTGGAGCGCACCCTCACCTCCCGCGAGGAGATCAACGCGGCCCTGCGCGGCGTTCTCGACGAGGCGACCGGCAAGTGGGGCATCCGCGTCAACCGCGTCGAGCTCAAGGCCATCGAGCCGCCCACCTCCATCCAGGACTCGATGGAGAAGCAGATGCGCGCCGACCGCGACAAGCGCGCCGCGATCCTCACCGCCGAAGGTGTCCGCCAGTCGCAGATCCTCACCGCGGAGGGCGAGAAGCAGTCGCAGATCCTGCGCGCCGAAGGTGAGGCCAAGGCCGCCGCGCTGCGCGCCGAGGGCGAGGCGCAGGCGATCCGCACCGTCTTCGAGTCCATCCACGCGGGCGACCCGGACCAGAAGCTGCTCGCCTACCAGTACCTCCAGATGCTCCCGAAGATCGCCGAGGGCGACGCCAACAAGCTCTGGATCATCCCCAGCGAACTCAACGACGCCCTCAAGGGCCTCGGCGGGATAGTGAATCTCCCCGGCGTCCCCGGCAGCGGCAACGGCGGCAACGGCGGCCAGGGCGCCACCACCCCGGCCCCCCGCCGCGAGTCCGCACCCTTCGACAAGGACTGACGGCGGTCCGTACGGCCGGGCCGCCAGGGGACGGAAGACCCCTGACGGCGGCGCCGCGCTGTGACATGATCACAGCGCCCCCCTCGACCGGGCCCTACCGGCGGGGAGGAGGCGCACCGACCACGGAGAGCCCATGTCCCCTCTGGAAGCCCTTGCCGTCCTCGCCGCAGGGATCGGCGCCGGCACCATCAACACCATCGTCGGCTCCGGCACCCTGCTGACCTTCCCGGTCCTCGTCGCCGTCGGCCTGTCCCCGGTCACCGCCAACGTCTCCAACGCCCTCGGCCTCGTACCCGGCTCGATCACCGGCGCCATCGGCTACCGGCGCGAACTGGCCGGGCAGCGCGAGCGGCTGATCCGCCTCGGCCTGGTCGCCCTGCTCGGCGGCGCCACCGGCGCCGTCCTGCTGGTCACCCTGCCCTCCAAGGCCTTCCACGCCATCGTGCCGGTGCTCATCGCCGCCGCCCTGGTGCTGGTCGTCCTGCAACCCCGGCTCAGCCGCGCCGTCCAGGCCCGCCGCGAGCGCCAGGGCACCACCGCGCCCGCGCACGGCGGCCTGCTGCTCGCCCTCGGGATGTTCGTCGCCAGCGCCTACGGCGGCTACTTCGGCGCCGCCCAGGGCGTGATCTACCTGTCCCTCATGGGCCTCATGCTCGACGAGACCCTGCAGCGCATCAACGGCCTGAAGAACGTGCTGGCCGCCATGGTCAACGGCGTCGCCGCGCTGCTGTTCATCTTCGTCGCCCACATGGACTGGGCCGCCGTCGGCCTCGTCGCCGTCGGGGCGACCATCGGCGGCCTCATCGGCGCCCGCGTCGGCCGCCGGCTGCCGCCCGCCGCACTGCGCGGCCTGATCGTCGTCGTCGGCGTCGTGGCCATCGTCCAGCTCATCCTCAAATAGCCCCGCACCGCGCGAGGGCGGCCGGCCCCGTCGTCCCCGACCGGCCCGGCCGCCCCACCGCGATCCGCCTGCCCGTTCACCCGCTCACGCGGTACGCGCCAGCCACTCCGGCAGCGCCGCACGGTCCCGCATCCCCAGAGCCAGCAGCAGCGCGTCCGCCGGCGTCGGCTCGAACGGCTGCGCAAGCAGCCGCATCCCGGCCTGCTCCGGCGTCCGGTCGGCCTTGCGCTGGTTGTCCTCCGAGCAGGCCGCGACCGTGTTCAGCCACGTGTCCGTGCCACCGTGCGACTTCGGCACGAGGTGGTCGACCGTCGTCGCCCGCCGCCCGCAGTACGCGCACCGGTGCCGGTCACGCACCAGCACCCCGCGCCGCGACCACGGAGCACGTTGTCGGAAGGGCACCCGTACGTACCGGCACAGCCGGATCACCTGCGGCACCGGGATGTCCACCTGGGCGGCACGGAAACGCACACCCGAATGCGCCTGCTCGACGACGGCCTTGTCCTGCATCACCAGGACCACCGCGCGGTGCAGCGACACCGTCGACAGCGGCTCGAAACTCGCATTCAGCACCAGCGTCTCACGCATTTCCGCCCACCTCCCGGCTCCGCTCCGCCGCTCGGCGAAGTGGCTCCACTGTGCCCGTGCGTTTGCCGTACGGACAACGCAATTTCCCCATGGGGGACAGGAGATGACCGCGGAAGGAGGACGCGGGAAAGAGCCGCAGAACACTGCCCCCGAGGCGGCGGGACCAACTCCCGCGGAAGCGGGAGGGCGGCGCCCACGAAAACGGAGGGACGGCGCCCGCGGAAACGGGGAAGACCGCGCCCCGGACGCCGTGAGGAGGTGGATTCCCCGGCATCCGGAGCGCTCCGGCCGACGCGGACACCCGGTCCGGATGACCGGGGCCCGGCAGGCGGCGGAGGGCGCGTGGTACCGCCCAGCGCCTCACCCCGCCGCCCCCGCCGAAGCGGTGCCGGCCTGCCCGGCGTCGAGCCGTACCGTCCGGGCGCATGACCGGGGGCACCGGCGAGCCGGGCACCCACCACTGTGCGGCGCGGCGGCCGCCCGGCGCAACGGATTAACCGCCCGCCACCTCGTACTCGGCGACCAGCGCCGCCCGCGCCAGCGTGTGGAAGCGCAGGTTGAAGCCCACGACCGCGGGCGAGGCACCCGCGTCCGCGCCCAGCTTCTCCTGGTCCACCGCGTAGACGGTGAAGACGTAGCGGTGCGGACCGTCCCCGGCCGGCGGCGCCGCCCCGCCGAAGTCCCGCGTCCCGTAGTCGTTGCGCGCGTGCACCGCACCGTCCGGCAGCCCCGGGAAGTCCCCCGAGCCCGCGCCGTGCGGCAGCTCCGTCACCGACACCGGGATGTCGAACAGCACCCAGTGCCAGAAGCCGCTGCCGGTCGGCGCGTCCGGGTCGTAGCACGTCACCGCGAAGCTCTTGGTCTCCGCCGGGAAACCCTCCCACCGCAGCTGCGGCGAGACATTGCCCTCCGCGTAGACCTGCTCGTCGGGCAGCACGCCCCCGTGCGTCATCTCGTCGCTCACGACGGTGAACTCCGGGACCTGCGGGTGGAAGTCATGGGGGAGCGGTCGCCGCGCTTGCTCGGACACCTCGACACCTCTCGATTCGATCAGGCCGGTCTCGCACCGGACCTGCGGTCCGAGCGTAGAACCCTAGAACCAGTTCCGCTTCGCTCCCACCTCGGCCAGCCACTGATGGAGGTAGTCCGCCCAGTCCGTGTGCTCGAACGACTGCATGTTCATCACGAAGGAGCGGTGCGTGTCACCACCGGTGAAGGCGCCCTTCTTGTCCATCTCCAGCACCACGTCCATCTCGTTGCCGTCCGCGACGAACGTCAGCTCGACCTCCTTGAGCCCGCGGTACTGCTCCGGCACCTTGAACTCGATCTCCTGGTAGAACGGCAGCCGCTGCCGCGTCCCGTGCACGTGCCCCTTCTCCAGGTCGGCGCTGTGGAAGCGGAAGCCCAGCCGCCCGAAGGCGTCCAGCAGCGCGTCCTGCGCCGGCAGCGGATGCACGTTCACCGGGTCCAGGTCGCCCTTGTCGACCGCCCGCGCGATCTGCAGCTCCGTCGTCACCCCGACGTTCATCCCGGTCAGCTGCCGTCCCATGAACATCGTCACGGGCGTCTCCCACGGCACCTCCAGCGCGAACGACACCGTGTGCACCGCCCGCGGCTGGATCACGAACTCCCCGCCGACCTGCTGCGTGTGGAACTCGATGTTCTGGTGGTACTCGGTGTCCTCGCCCTGGGCGTTCTTCGTCTCCACCTCGACACGGGCCTGGAGCCCCACCGTCACACCCTGGATCCGCTGGTCGACCGAGCCCCCCTCGATCCGCACCTCGCCGTGGATCACCCCGCCCGGCGTCACGTCCGCCTGGTGCAGCTCGGTCTCCACCGACGCCCCGCCCGCGCCCAGACTCGCCATCATCTTCCTGAAGCCCATAACGGACACCCGTCCCCTTCGCTTTGCCGTGCCGTGCACAGATCTTGGCGAACACTACGAACGCAGCACACCCCGGGGTGGTTCCACCCCGCTCCGGTACGCTTCCGGACCGTGATCACCGCACCCGAGCGGGCCCCGCTGCACCGCGCGTTCTTCGACCGGCCGGTCCTGGAGATCGCGCCCGACCTCCTCGGCCGCGTCCTCGTCCGCACCACCGACGACGGCCCGATCGACCTGCGGCTCACCGAGGTCGAGGCCTACGACGGCCCGAACGACCCCGGCTCCCACGCCTACCGCGGCCGCACCGACCGCAACGCCGTGATGTTCGGACCGCCCGGCCACACCTACGTCTACTTCACCTACGGCATGTGGCACTGCCTGAACCTGGTCTGCGGCCCCGCGGGCAAGGCCGCCGGGATCCTGCTGCGGGGCGGCGAGATCACCGCCGGCGCCGACCTCGCCCGCCGCCACCGCCCCACCTCGCGCAAGGACAGCGACCTCGCCCAGGGCCCCGCCCGGCTCGCCACCGCCCTCTCCGTCGACCGCGCCCTCAACGGCGCCGACGCCTGCGCCCCCGGCGGCCCCTTCCGCATCCTCACCGGCACCCCGCCCGACCCGGCGGCCGTCCGCACCGGCCCGCGCACCGGCGTCGGCGGCGCCGGAGCCGCCCACCCCTGGCGCTACTGGATCGACGGCGACCCCACGGTGAGCCCTTATCGCGCGCACGCCCCGCGCAAGCGGCGGTAGCCTGCCAGGGCGCGGAGCAGCAGCTCGGCGCGCCCACCAGCAGAACCAAGGAGACACGAAGCCGTGACGGACATCGTCGACGACCTGAAGTGGCGCGGGCTCTTCTCGCTGTCCACCGACGAGGACGCCTTGCGCAAGGCACTCGCGGACGGTCCCGTCACCTTCTATTGCGGCTTCGACCCGACCGCCCCCAGCCTGCACGTCGGCCACCTCGTCCAGGTCCTCACCGTGCGCCGCCTCCAGCTCGCCGGCCACCGCCCGCTCGCCCTCGTCGGCGGCGCCACCGGCCAGATCGGCGACCCCCGCCCCACGGCCGAGCGGACCCTGAACGACCCGGAGACGGTCGCCGCCTGGGTCGCCCGGCTGCGTGGCCAGATCGAGCCCTACCTCTCCTTCGAGGGCGACAACGCCGCCGTCATGGTCAACAACCTCGACTGGACGGCCGGGCTGTCGGCGATCGAGTTCCTGCGCGACATCGGCAAGCACTTCCGGGTCAACAAGATGCTCACCAAGGACGCCGTCGCCCGCCGGCTGGAGTCCGAGCAGGGCATCAGCTACACGGAGTTCAGCTACCAGCTGCTCCAGGGCATGGACTTCCTGGAGCTGTACCGCCGCTACGGCTGCACCCTCCAGCAGGGCGGCAGCGACCAGTGGGGCAACCTGACCGCCGGCCTCGACCTCATCCACCGGCTGGAGCCGGGCGCCGACGTGCACTGTGTCGCCACCCCCCTCATGGTCAAGGCGGACGGCACCAAGTTCGGCAAGACCGAGGGCGGCGCCGTCTGGCTCGACCCCGAGATGACCACGCCCTACGCCTTCTACCAGTTCTGGCTGAACCAGGACGACCGGGACATCTCCACCTACATGCGCATGCTGAGCTTCCGCACCCGGGAGGAGCTGGAGGAGATGGAGCAGCTGACCGCCGAGCGCCCGCAGGCCCGCACGGCCCAGCGCGCCCTCGCCGAGGAGCTCACCACCCTCGTCCACGGCGCCGACCAGTGCGCGGCCGTCATCGCCGCATCAAGGGCACTTTTCGGCCAGGGCGAGCTCTCCGAACTCGACGAGCCCACCCTGGCCGCGGCCCTCAGCGAGCTGCCGCACGCCCAGGTGACGGAGCCGGCCCCGATCGCCGACCTGCTCGCCCTGACCGAACTGGTCCCGAGCAAGTCGGCCGCCCGCCGCACCATCAAGGAGGGCGGCGCCTACCTCAACAACACCAAGGTCACGGACGAGGACGCGATCCCCGGGCGGGACGACCTGATCCACGGCCGATGGCTCGTCCTGCGCCGCGGCAAGCGCAACCTGGCGGCGGTCGAGGTCCGCTGAGGCCTGCGCCGGCCCGCTCCGGGGCCGGTTCCGGCGGGCTCCGGCCGGACGTGGCCGGAAAAATACGTTTGAACGGCGGCCGAGCTTGACTCGGCCGCCACACGTACGTAACGTAGTCCGAGTCGCCAAAACGGCCTGGAGATCTGGTTCACACCAACTCCGACCGTCGAGCGGCCACCCACTACCTACGCCCGACCCCTTCAGCGGGGCGGTTTTCGGTGCGCCGAAAATCGAAATGCTGAGCGGGAAACGGCCGATTATGAATCGGCTGGGGAATCCGGTAAGCTGGGAACACAACGAAGGGAAAGCCCGGAGGGGCCGGTGAAACGGTCTCGAAGGAAGCTTCCGTTCCTTGAGAACTCAACAGCGTGCCAAAAGTCAAC
>NZ_JBSGHL010000073.1:0-39834 GCF_053604375.1 Streptomyces sp. NPDC004031
CGGGGCACCTCCTCGGAATGCGCGTACGACCTCACCCGCACCCTCGACGGAGTCGATGCGCATTCCTGCGGGGGCACCCCGCACCGTCCCCCTCCAAGGAGCGTCGGCGGCCGTCCCGCCGGTGGGGGCGGAGAACGGCTCGCCCAGCGGGGCAACCGCACCCCGCACCGTCCCCCTCCCGGCGGGAGACGCGGCTGCCGGCCGGTGCCGGCCGAGGAAGGCTCGCCCGGCAAGGCAGGGGTGAGGGTGGGGCGACTTGGCCCGCGGGGCCGCGCGCAGCGCGTAAGTTGATCACCAGCACCCCCCTCCGTATACAGCAACCGCAGGGAGTGGCACCGTGTCCTCGTCCCCCAGGAGCGCGGCTCGCGGTGAGCCGTACGACGTGACGGTCGTCGGTGCCGGCGTCGTGGGCCTGTCCACCGCCTACGCCTTGACGCGGGCTGCGCCCGCCCTGCGCGTGGCCGTCGTCGAGAAGGAGGCGGGGCCGGGTCTGCATCAGACGGGGCGCAACAGCGGGGTGATCCACAGCGGCATCTATTACCGGCCCGGTTCGCTCAAGGCGCGTTACGCGTTGGCCGGTGCGGTGGAGACGCCGCGTTTCTGCGCGGAGCACCGCGTCCCGTACGAGGTGACGGGCAAGCTCATCGTGGCGACGGCGCAGGCGGAGCTGCCGCGGTTGCACGGGCTGGTCCAGCGGGGGCGCGAGCACGGGCTGGCGGTGCGGGAGCTGGGGCGTGCGCAGATCGCGGAGTACGAGCCGGAGGTCGCGGGGCTGGCGGCGATCCATGTGGCGTCGACGGGGATCTGCGATTTCGGCGGTGTCGCCGCCGCGCTCGCGGGGCTGGCCGCGGACGCGGGCTGTGTGCTGCGCTACGGGCTGCGGGTCACCGCGGTCGGGCGGACGGACGATGGCGCTGTGACGCTCAGCACGGCACCGGACGGGCCGACCCTGCGCACCAAGGTGCTGGTGAACTGCGCGGGGCTGTACAGCGACCGTCTCGCGCGGCTGGCCGGGGACGATCCGGGGCTGCGGATCGTGCCGTTCCGCGGTGAGTTCTACGAGCTGGCGCCGGCGCGGCGCGGGCTCGTACGCGGCCTGGTCTACCCCGTGCCGGACCCGGACTTTCCCTTTCTGGGCGTGCACTTCACCCGGGACGTCCGCGGCGGGGTGCATGTGGGCCCGAACGCCGTGCCCGCCCTGGCCCGGGAGGGCTACCGCCGGTGGACGGTGCGGCCGCGTGACCTCGCCGACACCGTGGGCTACCCGGGGGCCTGGCGGATCGCCCGCCGCCACTGGCGGCAGGAGGCGGGTGAGCTGCGGCGCTCCCTGTCGAAGCGGGCCTTCACCGCGGATGCCCGCCGTCTGCTGCCCGCGCTGCGGCCCGGCGATCTGCGGCCCGCCCCCGCGGGCGTACGGGCCCAGGCCGTCCTGCCGGACGGGACGCTCGTCGACGACTTCCGCTTCGCGGGCTCGCCGCCCTTCGTGCATGTGCTCAACGCGCCCTCCCCCGCCGCGACCGCCGCCCTTCCGATCGGCCGCGAGGTCGCCCGCCGCGCCCTCGCCGCGCTCTGACCTCCCGCGCGCCGCCCGGGAACCCCGCCACCGGCGCACCGCGCCCACCGGCCCGGTCCCTGTCCCTGTCCCGGCGCTCTGACCAGCACCGGAACCTGCGGCGTACTCCCGTAGAATCGAACTCATTGTGTCCACCTCTTCCGCTGTCTCCCGCGCTTCCGCGGCTGCTCCCGTCACCTCGGCCGCCCCTGCCGACACCGCCCCCGCCGACACCCGTCGCCCGGCGGCCCGGTCCGCGGCCCGTTTCCCGGACGGGCCCGCCGCCGATCCGGCCGGTTCGCGCGAGGAGCACCGCATCCGGTCCTTCCACGCGCGCCGCGGCCGTATCACCCAGGCGCAGGCCGCCGCGATCGACCGGCACTGGGACACGTGGGGCGTCGAGCTCGACGGCAGTCCGCTGGACCTCGCCGCGCTCTTCGGCTCCGCCGATCTGCCCGTCGTGCTGGAGATCGGCTTCGGGATGGGTGACGCGACCGCGCAGATGGCTGCCGCCGACCCCGGCACCGGCATCCTCGCCGTCGACGTCCACACCCCCGGACAGGGAAATCTTCTCGCCCTCGCCGACCGCGCACACCTGACGAATGTCAGGGTGGCCAACGGCGACGCGATCGTCCTGCTGCGCGACATGCTGCCGCCCGCCTCGCTGGCGGGCCTGCGCGTCTACTTCCCCGACCCCTGGCCCAAGGCCAAGCACCACAAGCGGCGGCTGATCCAGCCGTCCTTCCTCGCGCTCGTCACGCCGCTGCTGCGGCCCGGCGCGGTCGTGCACTGCGCGACGGACTGGGAGCCGTACGCCGAGCAGATGCTGGAGGTCCTGAGCGCGGCGCCCGGCCTGGCCAACGCCCACCCGGCGGAAGGATTCGCCCCGCGGCCCGGCTTCCGGCCGATGACGAAGTTCGAGCGGCAGGGGCTCGCGAAGGGGCACGTCGTGCGCGACCTCCTCTTCACGCGCGTGTGACGTTCCGGGGCGGGTCCGCCGGCTCCCGCCCCGCCGCGCGACCGGCGCCGCGACCTGCGCCATACCCTCGCGGAGCAGGGCATCCGCCCCGTACTGTCGATGCGTGGCCACGTACTCGTACCCGTCCTCGCCGCCCGACCCGGAAGTGCCCGGCGGGCCGTCCGACGAGCAGGCGTACGAGCATGCCTACGATCCCGCGGCGCCCCCGCCCCCCTCGGTGCACTACGCGCCGCGGCGGCCGTTCTGGGAGAGCCGGGCCGTCCGCACCGGCGCGCTGTTCACGGCGCTCGCGGTGTGCGGGGTCGTCATCCTCGCGGTCGTGCGGCACCACATAGGGACCGAGCCGTTCGTGGTGGGCTCCACGCTCGCGGTGCTGCCCGTGCCGGTGCTGGTGTCGGGCTTCCTGTGGCTGGACCGCGCCGCGCCCAGCCCCTGGCAGAACGTCGTGTTCGCCTTCGCCTGGGGCTCGTGCGCCGCGACGCTGGTCGCGCTCTTCGCCAACGAGTACGGCGCCAAACTCCTCGCGAACACCCTGTCGGCGACGCCCACCCAGTCCGACCAGTGGGGTGCCACGTTCGTCGCCCCGCTCGTGGAGGAGACGGCCAAGGGCGCCGCGATCCTGCTGCTCTACCTCTTCCGGCGGCGCTTCATCGAGTCGCTGCTCGACGGCATCGTGCTCGCGGGCCTCGTCGCGACCGGCTTCGCCTTCACCGAGAACATCCTCTACCTCGGCACGGCCTTCGGCGAGGACAAGGCGGTGGGCGCCGGCGTGCTCAGCTCCACCACGCTGGGCACCTTCATCGTCCGGGTGCTGATGACACCGTTCGCGCACCCGCTCTTCACCTCGATGACCGGCCTCGGCTTCGCCATTGCCGCGACCAGCCGCCCGCGCAGCCCCCTGCGCTGGATCGCCCCGATCGGCGGCTGGCTCCTCGCCATGGTGCTGCACGGCTCGTGGAACGGCTCCTCGCAGCTGTCCCCGGTGGCCTTCCTGACCGTCTACGTCTCGGTGATGATCCCGGTCTTCGGCCTGCTCGTGGGCCTGACGTTCTGGGCCCGCGCGGCGCAGTTCCGCACCGTCCGCGAACACCTCGCCGCCTACGCGGCCGCCGGCTGGCTCGCCCCCCGCGAACCCGTCGCCCTGGCCTCCATGCGCATCCGCGGCGACGCCCGCGACCTGGCCCGCCGCCACTACGGCGACGCGGGCGCCCGCGCCGTCCGCGACTACGCGGCGTACGCCACCCACCTGGCCTTCCTCCGCGCCGCCGCCGCCCGCGGCCGCAAACCCGCCGACTACGCCGCCCGCGAGTCCGAACTCCTCCAGCACCTCTGGCACCACCGCCGCCTCGCCCAGCCCGCCCTCCTCCACTCCACCCCCCTCCCCTGGCCCCCGCCCTTCCCGTCCCCCCGCCCCTACACCCCCTGGCCCCCAACCCACCCCCAACCCGCCCCGACCCCGTACTGGCCGCCACGGGGCGGGCAGGTGTAGCGGGACCCTTGGGGATGTCCCGGTTCGCCGTCGCTTCGGTCATCGCCGCGGTGCGGGGAGAACCGCGCTGAGCCGCCTTGTCTGTGCCTGCTGTTACAAAGGACCCAGACTCTGCAACGCTGGGGGGATGTGCGATGGCAGGCACCACGGACACTGACGGGCTCGACGAGCCGGCAACGGGGATCTACGAGAAGTTGATCACCCGCGGTCTCGCCGAACGGATGGCCCAGCTGGGCACCCTCGGGCTGATCGCGGTTGATGATCAGGTGCGTCCGGAGTCTTCCGCGCATGTGCTCGCACGGCATGTCGGCACCACCGTCCAGCAGGTGCTTCGCGATCTCCCGCCCGACGAGCAGGTGGCGGCAACCAACCAGATCCTCGCGTCTCTTGGAGCGCTGCCCGGCGCCGAAGAGTGGATCAGCACGGTGATGGACGGTCCACGTCAGCTGCTGGCGATTGCCGAGCAGAAAGCTCCCGGCGTCTACGAGATCCATCGCCCGGCAACGCCGCTCTCCGAGACGGCGCTCATCACCAACTCTCCGGAGGACCCGAACCTCGGTTTCGAGTTGCGTGCGGAGATGGCGACTGCCGACAGCATCGATCTGCTCTGCGCCTTCGTGAAGTGGCACGGCCTGCGGGTTCTCGAGGAGCAACTCAGAACCGCTCGCGAGCGTGGGGTGCGGATCAGAGTCATCACGACGACGTACATCGGCGCCACGGAACGCCGTGCTCTTGACCGCCTGGTCCAGGAGTTCGGAGCCGAAGTCAAGGTCAACTACGAGACGAGAAGCACTCGGCTGCACGCCAAGGCGTGGCTCTTCCACCGCAGGACCGGGTTCGACACGGCGTACGTGGGCAGTTCCAACCTGTCGCGGACCGCGCTCATCGACGGGCTGGAGTGGAACGTACGGCTGTCCTCGGTGGCCACCCCAGCAGTGATGCGAAAGTTCGAGGCCACCTTCGACTCCTACTGGAGCGAACCGGCCTTCGAGTCCTACGACCCGGTTCGCGACGGGGACCGCCTCACACGAGCGCTCGGTATCGCGGCCGGTGGTCTGTCGGGTGGTCGTCCGGCGCTGAAGCTCTCCGGCCTTGAGGTGCGGCCGTACCCGTATCAGCGGGAGATGCTGGAGCGGCTTGAGGTTGAACGCACAGTGCACGATCGGCATCGGAACCTGCTGGTAGCCGCGACCGGTACCGGGAAAACCGTCATGGCGGCTCTCGACTTCCGGTCGCTTCAGAAGAGTCTCGGGCGGGACCTGCGGCTACTCTTCGTGGCGCACCGGCGGGAGATCCTGGAGCAGTCGATGCGCACGTACCAGGAGGTCGTGGGCGACGCCAACCTCGGGGAGGCGCTGCACACCGGGGACATCCCGAGGGACTGGAAGCATGTCTTCGCCAGCGTCCAGTCGCTCAACGCCGAACGGCTGCAAGCCATTGACCCCCACCACTTCGATGTCATCGTGATCGATGAATTCCATCACGCAACGGCGAAAACCTACCGTCGCATCATCGAGCACTTCACACCCATCGAACTCCTGGGCCTTACCGCCACGCCTGAACGGATGCAGGGGCCCAGTGTTCAGGACGAGTTCTTCGACGGCAGGATCGCCGCCGAGATGCGCCTTTGGGAGGCACTGGAGAACGACCTTCTCAGTCCCTTCCACTACTTCGGCGTCACCGACACCACGGACCTCACCGGCATTACCTGGCGACGAAACTCCCAGGGCTACGACGCAACGGAACTGAGCAAGATCCTCACCGGCGACACCGCGCACGCACGACTCGTCCTGCGGGCCGTGCGGGACAAAATAGCTGATCCCACCGCCATGCGCGCCTTGGGATTCTGCGTCTCCGTTGAGCACGCCCGCTACATGGCGGCCTGTTTCCGCGAGGCAAATCTGAAGGCCGTGGCTCTGTCGGGCGAGACCCCGCGGCAGGACCGGCGGGACGCGCTGGCGCAACTGGCAGCAGGCGAACTTCACGTGATCTTCTCTGTTGACCTGCTCAATGAGGGGCTGGACATCCCGGATGTCGACACCCTTCTCCTGCTGCGCCCGACGTCGAGCGCCACCGTCTTCCTCCAGCAACTCGGCCGCGGTTTGCGGAGAACCGAGGGCAAGGCCGTCCTCACGATTCTCGACTTCATCGGACAACACCGCGCCGAATTCAACTTCGAGGCGCAGTTCAGCGCGCTGACCAACCTTCGCAGGAGCCGACTCGCGGCCAGCGTAGAACAGGATTTCCCTCAGCTGCCCTCAGGGTGCCAGATCATCCTGGAACGCAAGGCGAAGGAGCGCATCCTCAAGAACATCAGGGACCGCATCGGCATCAACGCGCCGCAGTTGGCCAAGGAGATTGCCGACTACGCCCGGCCGACCCTGGCCGAGTATCTCAAGGAGAGCGGCCGCGACCTGCGGCAGATCTACCGCGGCGGCAACTCCTGGACGGGCCTCCTCCGTCGCGCCCGCATGCTCCCCGACGACGCCCCTCCCGGGGAGGGGCAACTCCTGAAGCGCACGCCCGCGTTCCACCATGTCGACGACCCGGTACGGATCGAGGCCTATACGCAGCTCCTCGCCGACGACGCACCGGACTACGACACCCTCGACCCCCAGCTTCAGGCATACGCCCGCATGCTGGTCTTCTCGCTCTGGCCCAGCGGTGGCGGCTTCGCCGGATACGGCGCGGCCCTCCGGTCCCTGTCCGTGCAGCGGTGCTTCCGCGACGAGGTGCGACAGTTGCTGGCGTACAACCTCGCCCACACGGAGCACGCGCCCGTCCCCCTCCTCGGCGACCACGTCGGGCTCCCGCTGTCCGTGTACGGCTCGTACAACCGCGAGGAGATTCTCACCTCGCTCGGTCAGACGGCCCTGGGCGGTTACACGCCGAACAACTTCCGAGAGGGCGTCAGATGGTGTCCTAACATCGCGACGGACGCCCTGTTCGTGACCCTCGAAAAGGACGCGAAGGACTTCTCCCCACAGACGCGCTACCGCGACTTCGCGATGAGCGAGACCCGTTTCCACTGGGAGAGCCAGAGCACGACGTCCGACACCTCGGCGACGGGCATCCGCTACCGCACGCACCGCGACCGCGGCTCCCACGTCCTGCTGTTCGTCCGGCGCTTCAAGCACACGGACATCGGCGGCCCGCAACCGTGGATGCTCCTCGGCCCGGCGGAGTTCGTCGAATCCCGGGGCAGCAAGCCCATGGGCATCGTCTGGGAACTCCGCCACCGCATGCCGGCAGACGTGTGGACGTATTCAGCGATCGCTGCCAGCTGACGGACAAGCGCTGACACGTTCGCCGTCGCCATGGGACGCCCTCACATGGCCGGAGATCTCGCCGAGGCGCGCGAGAACGTCCGAGATAGCGCTGGCGCCATCCGTACCGAATAGCGGGCGCATCTCCTGCCACGGTACGGGCTCCGCGTGAGCGAACACCCCCGGTCGAAGCTCCACCGAGACAAGGACGAGGTCACGATCGTCCTCATCAAAGACGTGGAAGGCGTCCACCTCGGTCAGCACACCGAAGGACCTCGCCACGGCCAGGAGGTAGCGCAGGGACGACGAGTCGCTCCAGCCTGCGAACGCCGCGGAATCATGCAGGAATTCGGCACAGATGGCGCTGATCCGCGCCTCGGGCGAGGTCATCGCCCAGCGTGTGCCGTTGCTGGTCCCGGCGGGTTCCGTACCGGTGGCAGGACGGGCTCCTGGACCTCAGCTGCCTCTGCCTCGAAGCAAGTCTGCGCGTGATCGACGATGTCGTCCGGGTCGCTGCCGTTGGCCCTGATCCAGTGGAACAGGTCAGTGAACAAGCTGATGGCCAGCGTGTCGGAAACCGCACGGTGGGCGACGAGGGGAGCCTCCACGCCGGAGGAGTGGAGGCGATAGCCGTCGATGACGCGCGCAGCCCGCTCGACGCGAGGACCGAAGCGGAGTCGGTGGGCGTTGCCTACCGCGAAGTCGCAGCGGACGGCCTTACCACCAGGGGTCGGAACCGCTGTCCAGCCACCCGAGACAGCCGCGACAAGAGCGAGGCCGCGGCCAGTCTCGCCATCCCCGCCGACGACACTCCGAGTTGGGTGAGTGCGGCTCGTGTCATGCACCTCCACCCTCAGGCGGTCGCGCGTCACTTCGAGAAACAGCACTGCGGGTGCGCCGGGACCCACGTGGCAGATGACGTTCGTGGCGAGCTCGGAGACCGCGAGCGTGACGCCATCGGTCAGGGCAGACAGACCCCACGCGGCGAGTTGTGCGTCAGCCGCTTCACGAAGCGTCGCGATGGCACAGGCGTCGGCTTTGAAGGGGAGCAAGAAGCGGTGACGGATATCTCCGCTGGTCAGGTCGGCGAGCATGGCATCAGACTCCTCGGTTTCGACACATAGGGCACTCAGTCGGGCACGTTGCGTGCCTACTCGCACGAGCGTGACAGCTGACGCGGCGTCATGCAATATGCACGACGGGATTCGCACGAAGGGATTCACGGCTTGTGACAGGCTCTGAGCCCCGCAAGACTGACTCACCACAACGCCCGGAGAGGCATGGAGAGATGGCCGGTTCACCCACTGCTCGTCGGCGTCGGCTGGCGATCGAACTCAAGAAGCTCCGCGAGGAGCACGGGCTCACATGCGCCCAGGTCGGCGAGGCCCTGGACTGGAGCGGGTCCAAGGTCAATCGCATGGAAACCGGGCAGGGCCGTGTGCAACCGTCGGACATCGATGCCCTCTGTCGCCACTACGGCACCGACGACGAGCTTCGTCTCCTCCTCATGGGACTTGCGAAGGACTCGAAGACCCGAGGCTGGTGGCACGCCCACGGCGATGCAGTACCTGCATGGTTTTCGGTCTACGTAGGACTCGAGCAGGCGGCCTCCAGCCTCCGCACCTATGAGAGCGAGTTCGTACCCGGACTGCTCCAGACCGCCGACTACGCCCGTGAGCTGTTGAGAGCAACCATCAACCGCACCGACGAGGACACCGAACGGATTGTCGCCGTACGCCTGGAACGCCAGGCGCTCCTTACCGCCGCTCAGCCGCCGGATCTGTGGGCAGTGATCCACGAAGCCGTGCTGCGGCACACGGTCGGAGGCAGCCATGTCATGCGGGCCCAACTCCACCGCATACTGGAAACGACCGCCTTGGCCAACGTCACCGTGCAGGTCCTGCCGTTCGATGCGGGAAGCTACCCAGCCACGGGGCCCTTCACAGTTCTAGGGTTTCCCGAACAGGAGGATCCGGACGTGGTCTTCCGGGACGGGGTGACCGACGCCGTCTATCTCGAACGCCCGGAGGACATCGGGCCTTACACCAGGGCGTTCGACAACCTGCGGGCACTTTCGTTGAGCCCGCAGCGATCCATCGAACTGATCGAAGCGACGATCCGAGGACTGGCCTGATGGAAGACCGCAGACGCGGCGAGTGGCACAAGAGCAGTTACAGCAACGGCGGGGGTGGCAACTGCGTCGAAGTCTCGTGCGCCCCGGAAGCTGTGCGAGTGCGCGACTCCAAGGACCCCGAAGGCCCTGTGCTGACCTTCTCCCCTACGCACTGGCGCGAGTTCGTCCGCACGCTCCGAGGCGGCCCTGAGGTCTTCCGGCAGGAGTAGGCCGCTGCCCGGCTCGGGGCGGCGGCCACCCCGAGGTCAGTTGGCAGCTTTCGACCGGGAAAGACCCGAATACCACGCTATTCGGCCGTTCTTTTCCTCGACGGATTCGGCCTGGAAAACGCGTGACACCCCTGTAACACTCTGTATCTGACGGGGCGACAGACGACGGCACGGCTTCCGCGCGCTCGGCGTGGGCGGGGTTGTGGCGGGTGGATGGCGTCAGGCGGGGTGAGTGGGAAGGGTGGGGCCGTGGAGCCAGAGGTCGGGTCGGAGGTCTGGTACGGGGGTGGGCGGGGGTCGGGTTCGAGACCGGGGTCGGGGTCGGGGTCGGTGTTTCGGTGGGATGTAGGGGGGCGGGCGGAGCGGCTGGTCGTGGAGGAGTATCCGCGGGCCACGGGGGAGGACTACGAGGACCTGCTGGGGGAGATGGCGGGGTCGGTGGTGGAGACCGCCGACGGGATGCTGGTGGGGGGGCCGGGGCAGGCGGAGGTGGAGGCCGCGGCGGCGATGTCGGGGCGGGGGGTGCGGGTGCGGGCGATGTATCCGCGGGGGCTGCTGGCGGTGCCGGAGAAGGCGTCGTGGCTGCGGCAGGTGTCGGACGCCGGGGTGAGTGTGCGGGTGTTGGACCACCTGCCGCACGATCTGATGGTCTTCGACCGGCACACCGTGTGCCTGGCGGCGCGGGTGGTGGCGTCGGGGGCGGAGGAGCCGCCGATGGTGCGGGTCAGCGGGGAGTTGCTGGCGGCGTCCTTCGCGGCGGTGTACGAGTCGTACTGGCGGCGCGGCACGCCCTTGTCGCGGATGTCGCCGGGGCCGCACCACGCTCAGCTCGGGGAGCGGGAGCGGGCGGTGATCCGGTTGATGACCAATGGCTACAGCGATGACAGGATCGCCAGAAAGCTGGGTATCACCTCTGCGGACGTACAGTCGGTGGTGGCCGCGCTCATGGAACGGCTGGGCGCGGGAAGCCGGTTCGAGGCGGGGTACAAGCTTGCCCGGGAGGTCGATCCGCGGGACCTGTGAGGGTCGCCGGCCGGCGTGCGGGCCGGAAGGGAGCCGTGAGGTCGGTGCGCGACCGCGAGGCGATGCAGACGCTGCTCGCACGGGCCAGGGCGCGGGTCGACCCGGGCGAGTTCGGTCTCGCGCCGCGCGCCGACCCGCGCGGGCGCAAGGTGACCGGCCTGACGCACGAGCACATGACGCGGCTGCTGGGCTGGCCGGAGCACAAGTACGGGTACGTGGAGCGGGGGCGGCTCGCCGCGATCGAGGCGGAGCTGCTGGAGCCCGTCGCACGGATCCTGCGCCTGTCGGACCACGAGTGGGAGGCGCTGGTCCTGTACGCGACGGGGGTGCCGCCCGCCTACCGGCTGGATCCGGAGCTGGGCAGGGCCGTGCCGAGCCCCTGGGAGCGGGTGCTGCGCGGCTCGCACGAGATGGCGTACGTCAACGACGCGGCCTGGGACGTCGTCGCGTACAACGCCGCTTTCGCGCGGCTCTTCCCGCGCCGTGAGGTGCCGGGCAACACGATGCGCTGGATGCTGCTGGACCCGGAGGCGAGGGAGGTCCTCGGGGACTGGGCGGAGAGCTGGCTGCCGCGGCTGGTGCCGCAGCTGCGGGCCGCGCTGGTGGCCAACCCGCACGACCGGCCGCTGGCGCAGCTGCACGCGGACGCCATGCGCGACCCGGTCGTCGCGCCCTTCCTGGAGGCGCCGACGGGCGAGTACATAGGGCCGCGGGCGGAGAGCGCGCTGCCGCTGGTGCACGCCGAGCTGGGGCCGGGGTGGGTGACGCTGTGCACGGCGGGGCCGTTCGGGGTGCCGGGCGGGCGGCTGATGTTCGTCCTCTTCGACCAGGGCGAGGAGCCGCGGCACGGCCCGGCCCTCACCGCGCCGGCCACCGTGCCCGTCGATCCGGAGGGCCTGGCGGGCGGTGGGCGCCGTTTCATCGCCGCGGATGCGGGCGGGGCGGCGGGGGCTGCCGGGAAGACGGAGGAGAAGGTGGCGGCGGTACGCGCCCGTACGGCCGCCGATACGGCGAAAAGCCCTGCTGGGCCGCACAATTGGGCCCCATGAGCTTCCCTCTTCCGCATGCGCTGCGGTCGCTGACCCCCCATGTCCACGCCTGGCTCCCGGACGGCCACGCAACGTGGGGCATGGCCAACTGCGTCGTGGTCACCGGGCGGGGTACGGGCCCGGGTCCGGGCACCGCGCTGCTGGTCGACACCCCGTACACCGCCGACATGACCCGGCAGCTCCAGCGGCTCGTCGCCGGGCTCGGCGACGGCGGCGCGGGCGGGGACGGTTACCTGGTCCGTACCGTCGTCAACACCCACGGCAACGGCGACCACTCGTACGGCAACGGGCTCTTCCCGGGCGCCGACGTCGTCGCCACCGACGCCAACGGCGAGCACCTGTGCGCCGAGCCGGAGCCCGCCGTGCTGGCCGGGCTGGTCGCGGCCGCCGACCTGGCCACGCCCATCGGGGCGTACATGCGGCGGCACTTCGCGCGCTACGGCGACTTCGGCGGGGTCACGCCGCTGCACCCGAACCGCACCTTCAGCGGCGAACTGGACCTGGACGTCGACGGGGTGGCGGTGCGGCTCATCGAGGTGGGGCCCGCGCACACCGCGGGCGACCTGATCGTGCACCTGCCGGAGGAGGGTGTGGTGTGCGCGGGTGACGTCGTCTTCAACGAGGACCACCCGGTGCACTGGGCGGGGCCGCTGGAGTCGGTGCACGCCGCGTGCGCGCGCATCCTGGAGTGCGACCCGCGGATCGTCGTACCGGGGCACGGGCCGGTGATGACGCCCGCGGACGTACGGCGCTACGCCGACTACCTGCTGGACCTGCGGGAGGTCATCCACCGCGGGCACGCGGCGGGCCGCCCGCTGCCGGTCCTGGCCGCGGACCTGCTCGCGTCCGACCCCTACCCGCAGTGGGGGCTGAACGAGCGGATGGCGATCCTCGCCGCCGTCGAGTACCGCGCCCTGGACGGCGTCACCGACCGGGCCGACCTCGTCGCCCTCGTCGGCCTCGCGGCGGGTTTCGCGACCGCGACCGCAGAAGCAGAGGCGGAGGCAGGGACAG
Source organism: Streptomyces sp. NPDC004031 (assembly GCF_053604375.1). Lineage (NCBI taxonomy): Bacteria > Bacillati > Actinomycetota > Actinomycetes > Kitasatosporales > Streptomycetaceae > Streptomyces > Streptomyces sp. NPDC004031. Next base: position 12,716 of record NZ_JBSGHL010000073.1, read on the forward strand.
GGGCAGAGGCGGAGGACGGCAGCGGCGGACGAGAGCGGGCCGCCGCGGACGGCGGGGCGACGGCGGGCGGCGGCGCGGGCAGCTGACCGTACGGTCGGCGGGCCGGAGCAGCGGCCGCGGGGACGATGCCGGGCCGTGGGCTGGAGATGCCGACGGCCCCGGCGTCGGGGGGGGTGAACGCCGGGGCCGCGGCGGCTCCTGGGGGCCGGGAGCGGGCGCCGAGCCCGTGCCGTGACCGTACTCCTGCGGTGTTTCCGTCGTGCGTCCGCGGCCGCTTCCGCGTCTGCTTCCGCGATCCGCTTGCGCGGTCCGTCTCAGCGTAGTGCTTCCGCGTGGTGCTTCCGCGTCATGCGCGCCGGACGCCGCCGGTGGTGGTGTCGGGGGCAGGACGGGTGCCCGCCCTCCGATACCTCCGAGCCTATGCCCGTGCGCCTAGTTTATGCGCGGATATCCGTACGTGCGTGCGTTTCGGCGTGGTGTTTCGCGCCGGATTTCAGACGGCGACGTCGTGGCCGTGCAGCCACGGCACCGGGTCGACCGGTGCGCCGCCGCCGGGGCGTACTTCGAGGTGCAGATGCGGGCCCGGCACATTGCCGGTCGCGCCGACCCGGCCGATGGTGTCGCCCGTGGTGACGCGGCCGCCGGTGGCGACCATCGTCGACAGGTGGCAGTACCAGAGCTCGGTGCCGTCGTCGAGCCGCAGCACGACCCGGTAGCCGTACGAGCCCGCCCAGCCGGCCGAGGTGACCGTGCCGGTGTGGACGGCGTGCACCGGGGTGCCGGTGGGGGCGGCGAAGTCCTGGCCGGTGTGCGTGGCCCACATGTTGCTCGACTCGCCGAAGGCGTTGGTGAGCGTGTACGAGGCGACCGGCTTGACGTAGGAGGCGGCGAGCTTCGCCAGCCGCTCCGCCTCCGCCTGCGCGGCGGCCTCGGCGGCGGCCTTGGCCTTCGCCTCTGCCTCGGCCTTCGCCGCGGCGGCCTGCTCGCGCACCTTGCGGGCCGCGGCCTCCTTGGCCGCCTGCTCCGCGGCGACCCGCTCCACGGCCTCGCGGGCGCGGCGCTCGGCGTCCGCGCGCTGCTGGGTGACCTGGGCGATGATGCGGCTGCACAGCGCCTCGCCGGGGTCGGCGGCCTCCGCGGCGGCCTCGGCGCACGGGGCGTCCTCGGCCTCGGCGGTGCGCGGCGCGGCGGGGGCCTCGGTCGCCGCCCGGGTGACGGCGGCGGGGTCGTACGACGGGGTGCCGACCGCCACGTCCGGCAGCGGCACGGCGGGGGCGGGGGCGACGACGGGAACCGCGGCCGGGGCGGCGGGAGCCGCGGGCACGGCCGGCAGGTCCGGAGCCGCTATCGGCGCGGCGGCGGCGGGGGGCTCGGCTGCGGCGGCGACGCCGCCCGCGCCGACCGCGGCCATCGCCGCCATGCCGAGCACGGCGGAACCGACGCTCGCCGCGCCGCTCAGACCGGCACCCAGGCCGCCGCCCAGTCCCGGGAGCCCGCCGCGCTGCCGGGGCAGGCGCGGCTGGCTGCGCGGGCCGTCGCCCGGGAGGCCGTCGGCGTCGGGCCGGGGGGAGCCGGCCGGCGCGGGGGCCTCGGGGGCGGGGACTGCGACGGCTGCCGGGAGCGGTTCGGCGGAGCCGGGGAAGCCCTGGTAAGAGGGGACTTCGGGGGTGACGGGAGCGACGGGGACGCCGGGGAAAGCACCGGGGCCGTCGGGCGAGAAGCGCTCGCCGGGCTCTCCGAAGTGCCACTGTCCGGTCGGTTCTGCCACCGGAGTCGGAGCGTAGGCAGGCTGGTTGGACGCCACGGGGGCGCACTCCTTTCCTTCCTTCTCGCCTACCGGGTTAGCTGACGGGTTCGGAGCAGGAAGGTCTCCTACGGACGGCCTGACGGCCCCCCGATTCACCCCATTGGACCCCTTCCGTGGTGACGGAAGGGCGGGTCCCCGGTTCCCGCGGACGGGATTCGGCAAGCGCACGGTGCCGCCTGTCGGCGGCAGTGACGACCGCGCTGCGTTATCGAACGTTAATAGAGCCGGACGGGTTTTCCAAGCCGAACCGAAGAGTTGGGGGTGGGAAGCAATCGGGCAGGGTATACGGAGAGGGGAGGAAGCGGACACGCGGCGTGGCCGGGCAGTGATGTGAGTGTTCGCCAGTTGTTACCGGGAGGGGGAGGCGTGATCACGCGGGGTGAGGGTTTGGTGACCCATGCGGCAGCGCTCGGAGGGCGCGTCGCGGCGGGTACGGGCGCACGCGGGGCGGGCGCGGCGGTCGCGGCACAGGCGCGCCAGTGGTCTGGACCTGTGCCATTTCGCGAATCCCTTGGCATGCCAGGGGCGTGAGCCGCACGATGGGCGGGCCCCACGTCTTTGTCATGCACTCGTCCATACCATGACGCCTCAGGGAGCCCTCGATGCATCGCCCCAACCCCGGTGAACCCAGCCGCCGTTCACTGCTGCGCGGCGGACTCGGACTCGGCGCCGCCGCCACCGCGGGCCTGGCCGCCGACCTCTGGCCGGCCGCTTCCGCCCCGGCCGCCACACCCGCCGCGAACCGCGCCGCCCGCGCCGCCGCAGCCGCCGTCGACTACCCGTCAGCCACCTGGGCGCCGGCCAGCACCGCCAACTACACGGCGTCCAACCGGCCCACCAGCTACCCGATCCAGATGGTGGTCATCCACGTCACGCAGGAGACCTTCGCCGACACGATCACGCTCTTCCAGGACCCGGCGCACGCGGCCACCGCCCACTACGTCGTCCGGTCCGCCGACGGGGCGATCGACCAGTGCGTCCGCGAGCACGACATCGCCTGGCACGCCGGGAACTGGGACTACAACACCCGCAGCATCGGCATCGAGCACGAGGGCTGGGTCGACCAGCCGTCGTACTTCACCACCGCGATGTACCACTCCTCGGCGGCGCTGACGGCGGCGATCTGCGACAAGTACGGCATACCCAAGGACCGCGCCCACATCATCGGCCACGTCCAGGTGCCCGGCACCGACCACACCGACCCGGGCCCCAACTGGGACTGGGTGCGCTACATCCGGCTCGTCAACGGCGTCTGAGCCGGACGGCCGCGGGCGCCGCGACGCCACCGCCCTCCCGGACGCGCCCCCGGGTCGCAGTCGTCACGGGCCGGGGGCGTCGAGGGGGAAGAGGACGCTCAGCCGCGGCAGCCGCCGGGCCGCCTCCTCCTCGTCGAGGGCGGACCAGCGGCGCCCGGCCGGGTCGGCGCCGTCCACCGGTACGGGCGGGGCACCGGCCCTCCGCCCGCCGCCCGGGGCGGGCCAGGAGCGGCGGGCGCCGCGGACGGCGGCATAGAAGGCGTCGCCGAAGTCCTCGGAGGGACCGGTGGCCAGCTCGTACGCGGCGAAGCCGACCGTGTCCAGGGCGGGCCACACGGGGCGGTCGGCGGCGGGCCAGGACGCGCGCGGGCAGGCGGACAGCCGCAGCACCTCGGGGGCGTAGGCCAGCACGTCCGGGTCGTTCGCCGCGGCCTCGAAGACGGCGCGGCCGAGGCCCATCATCCAGTGCTGGAAGGAGCGGAAGGTGTCGTCGGAACACCAGCCGCCGAAGATCCGGTCGGCGGCGGCCCACAGGTCCCAGGTGCGGGCCAGGTCGGTCAGTTCGTCGAGCCAGGCCTGGAAGGCCACGATCTCGTCGCCGGTGCGCCGCGCGAGGCCGTCGCGCAGACAGGCGTCGCGTTTGTCGCTGCCCCTCCCGTGCTGCCGGGAGTCCTCCAGGAGGGCCCAGAAGGAGTCGCTGTTCATGGAGGTTGACTATGCCAGGGGCTCCTGACGACTCCAATTCGCTTGTCAGGGACGGAAGTTGACGCCGCACGCTGGGCGGGCGGCTGTGACGCGGGGGCCGTGGGTGGTTCCGGATCCGGGGCGGCCGCGGGCTCTCCCGCACCCGGCCGGGACGGGCCGAGCACCCGCCGGACGCCGTGTCCGGTGACCCTCGCCACACCGCGCCGCACCGCGTCCGGCACCCCGGACGAGGCCGTAACGGCTGCGCCGCACGCACCGTGTCCGGTGCGCCGCGCCATCTCCGTCGCGCCGCACCGCGCCGTGTCCGGTGCGCCGCGCCATCTCCGTCGCGCCGCACCGCGCCGTGTCCGGTGCGCCGCGCCCGGCCTCGCCGGGAGCCCGTGGTCCCACGCCGGCAGCGCCCGGCCGGGGGGCCCGAGCCCTGCGTCCCGCGGCCCGGGACCGTACGGGCGGACCGTCGTCCACAGGGTGTGGACGGACGGGTCGCGCCCGGGTCGGCGGCGGTGGGGCCGCCGGTACGGACCGGGGGCGGGACGGAGGGGTCAGGCTCTCCAGAGCCAGGCGAAAACGGCGGCGCACGTGCCCATGGTGACCAGGATGGCGATCAACCGGACCGTCAACTCAGGGGCCTCGATGGCCCGCTGCACCGTTCGCCACAAGCCATTCGTGATCATGGCTCACCTCCCGCTACGGCAGGTGCCCCGCGCTGAAGTGGCAGGTCACCCGCCTTACTCACAACGGTGATGCCCCACCAGCCCCAGCGCCCACGCCGCTCCGCCCGATTCACCCGACTGGCGGAACACGATCCACCGTTCGGCGGTACGCTCCGGCCGCTGCGACCGTGCGCCGGAGCCCGCGGTTCGCGCCGGTCCGACCGCCCGCGCCCCTTCGCGCCGTGATGTCCGGCCGGCCACCGGACCTGCGGTCCTGACCGGGTCGGCCGCCCCGCCGACCGTCCGTTCCGGCGTCGGCGACCGGTGGGTGCCCGGCCCGAAGCCGACACTCCACCACCGTGTACCCCGCACCGTAAAGGCTCGCGGCCAAACATACAAACGAAGCGCATAAGGGCGGGCTTTCGCGCTCGGCGTGCGCCCCGCTCCTTTTCCGCGTGCTCATTCATCCGCGGTCGGAAATCATCACCGCGGACACCGTCCGCCATCCGTTTCCGAAAGCAACCGGCGAATTGCTTTCAAGCCCCCTCTTCTTTCCCTCGTTCGGGTGACCTGCGCACCTTCCCCTGCTCTACCGTGTTCGCGCGTGGGCCGGCGAGGGCGCCCGCGCGCACCGAGATGAAATGGGGACATCGATGCTCCGGCTTTTACGTTCCTTTTCTGCGCCTCCGGCGCAGACGGTGAGCCGCAGACCCCGCCGGTTCGCCGCTCGCGCAGGAGTCGCCCTTTCGGCGGCGCTGCTCGCGGCGGCGGCCGGCTCCACCACACCGGCCACGGCCCACGGCGGCGGAGGCGGCGGAGGCACCCCGCCACCGCCCGACGGCCCGCTGGTCAAGACCGTGCAGAACGCCACCAGCCCCGGCCGCATCCCGGCCGCGCACGGCGACACGCTCGACTGGACCGTCACCTACAAGGGCACCCCCACCCCCGGGACACCCGCCACCATCACCGACCCGATCAGCGCGGGCCAGACGTATGTGCCCGGCTCGCTGCACGTCCCGCCCGGCTGGGCCTCCGGCTGGTCCACCGACGGCAGCACCTTCACCGGCACCGACCAGGGCGCCGCGACCACCGCGGTGCGCGGCACCAGCCCCGCGGACACCGGCGGCGGCACCGCCGTGAGCGGCGACCTGCTGCCGCCCGTGCAGGCGGCCGCCCGCGCCACCGGCGGCGACGGCTTCACGCCGATCCTCTACCGCGCGCCCTCCGGCGACGTCGAGGCCTGGAACATCTTCCACCACAGCGGTCCCGCCAACCCGCTGGTGGTCTGCAACGACCTCTCCTCCGGCCAGCCCTGCTCGGGCGGGCCCTGGCCGCGCCCGCTCAACACCACGGCGGGCCCGCTCGGCAGCGGCAGCACCGGCGACGTCTTCACCACCCTCACCCCGCAGTACGTCCAGGACCCGCACCGCCCGGGAGTCGTCTACTACCCGGCGGTCGCGGCGCACTCGGTCGGTGCGGGCTGTCTGGACCTCGGCGCCCGCGCCAACTGCGGTTACGTCGCGCTGGAGTCGTCCACCGGCTCGCCCAGCGCCGCCAACGGGCTGGCCGGACTCGTCACGCCCGGCGACGGCAAGGCGTACGGGGTGTCCAGCACCGGCGAGGTGCTGTGCCTCGACATGGCCTCCCAGAGCCCGTGCACCGGGCAGCCCTTCGCCGCGATCGTGCCGCCCAACCACAACGCGCCCGGGGCCACGTACTCCCTCTACCAGGGCGGCATGACCGTCGCCGACGGGCGGGTCTACGCCTCCTCCTCGCCGCAGAACGGCGGCACGCCCACCTCGCTGGGCTGTTACGACCCGGCGACCGGCACGGTGTGCGCGGGCTGGACCACACCGCACCCGGTGACGGCCGACCCGAACGCGTACACCTACAACGCCTTCGTCTCCTACGACACCGCGGGCGCGCCCAACGGCGTGTGCTCCGCGGTGACATCGGGCAGCGCACCGGCGACCGGCTGCTTCACGCTCGACGGCGGCGCGCTCGCCGCGCCCGCGACCGGGCTCGGACAACTGTCCCCGGGCGTGCTCGTCTTCAGCCCGGAGGTCGTCACCGCGGGCGGTGACACCCGCAGTTACTTCGCCGAGTGGGGCGGCCCGCTCCCCGGCAACACCACCTGCTACAGCTGGACGCACGCCGCGCCCTGTGCCGGATTCCCGGCAGCGGCCGGCCACCCGGCCGTCAACGGCGGCGTCACCCGCGACTACGGCTACGCCTACGACGCCACCACCCGCTGCCTGTACGGGCTCGGCGACGCGGGCATCCTCTTCTCGATGGACCCGGCCACCGCGGGCTCGCCGTGCCTGCACACGGGCGCGTCCGTGACCCTCACCCCCGCCGACTTCTACTGCGACGGTTCGAGCCACACCGCCGCGTACACCCAAGCCCGGCTGACCGGGCTCGACCTCGCCCACACCGACCCGGCGGCCACCACGGTCGCCGTGACCGACCCGGACGGCACCGTCGTCGCCACACCCGCGCTGGGCGCCGACGGCACGATCGACCTCTCCGGGATCTCCGCCGCCCAACACCCCACCCTCACCGTCACGGTGCAGTTCAGCCTCACCGACACGAGCGACTTCGCGGGCGGCGCACATCCGTCGCTCACCGTCGCCTTCCAGGGCGACGCTCCGCAGATCTGCCTCCGGACGGTCGTCGGCACGGACTGCGCCACCGCGCAGGTCCAGGACACGGCGGGCGGTACGGACGCGAGCGGGGCGCTGACCTCCAACACCGTGACCGTGCCGGTCATGCCGGGGGCGGCGTGCCGGCCGCACGTCACCGTCGTCAAGGAGATCTGCGGCTCGGTCTCGTCGCACGACTGCAAGCCGGGCGGACCTGGCCCATGGGTCAAGTCCAGCCCCGTCGGGCTGCTCCAGCTGCTCGGCACCGCGCACTGGCGCATCACCGTCAGCAACGCCGGGCCCGTCGCGGCCTCCGACGTGAGCGTCAACGACCCCACGACGCCGCAGTGTTCGCAAGCAGCGGGCAGCTTCACGCTCGCCGCGGGCGACAGCAAGCAGGTCTACTGCGACTCCTTCCTGCTCGCCCTGCCGGTCAAGAACACGGCGTGGGCGAGCTTCGTCCCCGCCAACTCGCCGCACGGCACGCCCTACACGACCACCGACCCGTCGTCGGCGGTCGCGTGCTCGCTGCTGTGCATCCTCGTGCCGGCCGACAAGCACTGAGGGCCGCGCCCGGTACGTGACGGGCGCCCCCGCGCGCGGGCCCGTCTCCCCCGCTCCCCCGGCTCCCCCCGGCGGAGCGGCGGGAGGCGGGTCCGCGCCGCGCCACCGCGGGCAGGTACGCTCATGACCCTCACGGCGGCTCCGCTGCGTACCCCGGCCTCGTCCCGTACGCTGCCCGCGAGCCCGTGGGCCACGGCAGCCCGGCCCGGCTGCCGGCCGGACGCCGACGAGTACGGCACAGGGCATCGAGGGGTACGACGGGTGTCCCCTCTCCACAAGGGCGCGGCGCGAGGGGCGGATCACGTGGCAGACCAGCACGACGGCACCGGCATACCCGGCGAGCAGGCACCGCCCGCGGACGCGGCGGGAGCCGCCGCCGAGAAGGCCCCCGCGCAGTCGCCTGCGGCGGGCACGGACGCGACCCCGGCTCCGGCTCCGGCTCCCGCGAAGAAGGTGCCCGCCGCGCGCAGGACGGCCACCGGTACGCGCAAGGCCGCGGCCGCCAAGTCCCCGCAGCCGCCCGCCGCCCAGCCCCTCCCCCCGGAGGCCCCGAAGCAGGCCCCCGCGGACGCGACGCCTGCCACGCCGCCGCCCCCGGCGGCCCCCACCCGCAAGACCGCTGCCGCGCGCAAGGCCGCGGCACCCGCCGCCCCGGAGGCCGCCGGTACGGGAAGCGCCGAACCGCAGCCCGAACCTGCGCCCGCGCCACCCGCCAAGACCACCACCACCCGCAAAACCGCCGCCACCCGCAAGTCGGCAACGGCGAACACCGGTACGCAGGCCGCCCAACCGCAGCCCGAGGCCGCGCCCGCCGCAGCCGCCGAAGCGCAGAGCACCCAGCCCCAAGCCGCGCCCACCGCCAAGACCACGACCACCCGCAAAACCGCCGCCGCCCGCAAGACGGCGACCGCGAACGCCGGTACGCAGGCCGCCCAACCGCAGCCCGAGGCCGCGCCCGCCGCAGCCGCCGAAGCGCAGAGCGCCCAGCCCCAAGCCGCGCCCGCCGCCAAGACCACGACCACCCGCAAGACCGCCGCCGCCCGCAAGACGGCGACTGCGAACGCCGGTACGCAGGGCGCCGAGCCGCAGCCCGAGGCCGCGCCCGTCGTGCAGGGTGACGGGGCCGGGCTGGACGCCCCGACCATGCAGATCGCGATCGGGCCGCGGAAGAAGTCGGCCGCCGCCAAGGCCTCGCAGCCGACCGCCGCGAAGAAGGCTCCGGCACGGAAGGGTGCCCAGGCGCAAGCCGCCTCCGCCGAGGACGCGTCCGCGCAAGGCGCCGTGCCCGCCGCTGAGGGCGAGCCGCAGAAGGACGCGCCGGGGAAGTCGGCAAAGACGGCGGGGGCGGCGAAGAAGGCCCCCTCGCGCAAGTCCGCCGCCGCGGGCAAGACCGCCGCGCAGAAGCCCGCGCCCGCGCGCAAGGCGGCGGCGAAGAAGGCGGCCCCGGCGGCGGCAGCCGCGACCGCAGCCGCCGCGGGCACGGCGAACGCCGAGGCCGGGCCCGCAGCCGGTACGCCCCCGCAGCCCGCCGACGCCGCCGCGGCGGAGGCAACCCCCGAGCAGCCCACCGCAGCTCCCGACCAGGCCCAGCCCGCCGCAGCCGAAGCCGAAGCCGCAGCCCCCGCCGAAGCCCCAACCACACCCGCACCCGCACCCCCATCCCCCGCCGCCGAAAGCGCGCCAACCGCCCCGGTCGCCGTGCCCGGCTACCTGCAGCGGCAGGGCTTCGGCAGCGTCGAGGCGGGTGGCGGCTCCGAGGGCGTTGACGGGGAGCCCGGCGCGGTGAAGGAGCCGCGGTTCGGGCGGCGGGCGCGGGTGCTGCTCATCGCGGCTGCGGCGGTCGTCGTCGCGGCCGCGATCGCTCTCACCGCCGTGGTGAGCAGCAGCGGCAGCGACGACCCCGCGGTCGATTCGGCGGCCCCCACGACGACTGCGGCCGTACCGTCGAAGGGCGGTGCGGCCCCCTCCGCGGCGCCGACCACGGCGTCGCCGAGCGCCAGTGCCACGTCGAGCCCCACCGCGAGGCCGACGACCACGAGCCCGTCGCCGCACGCGACGAAGGCGCCGACCAAGGCGCCGGCCACGCACGCGCCCGCCGCCCCGCCGAAGTCGGGTGGCCCGAAGGTGGCGAGCGTGCGGGTCGAGGACCTGGCGTGCACCCTGGGCCAGGGGGGCGGTGCCAGCCACGCCTCGGCGAAGATCGTCGTCACCTACGACGGCAGCGCGTCGGGCACGCTCAAGCTCACGTGGTGGCGCAGCGATTCGGGCCGGGCGCGGGGCGCGTCCCCGATGACCCCGACGCAGTCGGCGAAGTTCCCCGCGGGTGCGGGCAGTTACACCTTCACCGGCAACTACAGCTTCAAGCCCGACTCCAGGCACCCGTACGTCGGTGTGACCGTCACGACCGATCCGGCGGCGCAGAGCGGCGAGGGCGCGACGCGTTTCGCGGTCTGCCAGGCGTGACACCACGCGTCGGGCGGGCCGTCGCACATCCGGCGACGGCCCGCCCGGCCACGTATACGAGCCCCCCGCAGGGGCGTCCGCTCAGTGCGGGAGCTGTCCCACCACGTAGTCGCCGCCCGGCTGGCGGATGATCACGTTCAGCCGGTTGAAGGCGTTGATCAGGGCGATCTGGCCGACCAGCGCGGTCAGTTGGTCCTCGTCGAAGTGCTTGGCAACGGCCGCCCACACGTCGTCCGGGACGCCCGCGGAGTCGGCGAGGCGGGTGCCGTACTCGGTGAGGTCGAGGGCGGCGCGCTCGGCCTCGGTGAAGACGGTGGTCTCGCGCCAGGCGGCGACGAGGCTGAGCCGCAGCGTCGTCTCGCCCGCCGCCGCGGCCTCCTTGACGTGCATGTCGAGGCAGCCGCCGCAGCCGTTGATCTGGCTGGCGCGGATGTTGACCAGTTCCCGCAGTCCGGCGGGCAGGTCCGCGCCGCGCAGTGCCCGGTCGCTCGCCACCATGTGCTTGACGAGCTTCTGGCCCGTTTCCGTGCCGAGCGCGTTGATCCGGGGTCCCATGGGGCCCTCCCTCTCGTCCTCGTGAGGCGTGGTTGCTGCTTCCACTTCTGCGACGAGGAGCCGCCCGGGAACGTAACAGGCCCGCTCAGCCCAGTTCCGTGCTGCCCGCCTCCGCCCGGCGGCGGAACGGGGTGCGCGGGCCCCGGGAGCCGCCCGCGGCGGGGGGCGGGGCGTGCCGCGCGCGGGCGTCCTTGATCGTGAGCGTGAAGAGGACGGAGACGACGGCCATGACCGTGAGCACGAGGTAGACCGTGTGGTAGGCGGAGGGCGGGGCGATGCGCTCGGCGGAGGAGGTGTTGGCGATCAGCAGGGTCGCGACGAGCGCGGGGGCCAGGGCCATGGAGAGCTGGCTGATGACGCTGCTGAGGGTCGAGGCCTGGCCCATGTCCTCCTTGCCGATCGTCGCGAACGAGGCGACGGTGAGCGGCATGAAGACCGCGCCCATGCCCAGCCCCAGCAGGAACATGTAGATCCGGAAGGACCACGTCCCGGTGTCCGCGCCGACCGTCGTCGTCATCACGGCCAGCACGGCGGCGACGACCGCGAGGCCGCTGGCGATGATCAGCCGCGGCCCGAAGCGGTCGAAGACGCGGGCGGCGAGCTGGACGGTGAGCAGCACACCGAAGGCCTCGGTGAAGGTCGCGCTGCCGGACTGGAGGGCGCTCGCGCCGCGCGCCTCCTGGAGGAAGAGCGGCGCCGCGTACATCGCGCCCATGAAGGGGACGACGCCGATGAGGCCGAGGATCTTGGTGTCGCGGAAGAGCGCGTCCTTGAAGAGCCGCAGCCGCAGCGCGGGCGCGGGCTTGCGGAGTTCGACGACGACGGTCGCCACGAGGAAGGCGGCGCCGAGCACGAGGCTTCCGGCGATGAGCGGGCTGCCCCAGCCCTGCCGGGCGCCCTCGCAGACCCCGTACATGAGCAGCGACAGCGCGCCCGCGGACAGCAGCAGGCCGGGGATGTCGAGGCGGCCGGGGTCGCCGTGCCGGGGGTTGTCGAGGAAGAGCAGGCCGAAGAGGAGGGCGGCGATGCCGAAGGGCAGGTTGACGTAGAAGACCCAGCGCCAGGAGATGCTGTCGACGAGGACGCCGCCGAGCATGGGCGCGACCGCCGGGGCCATCTGCTGCGGGATGATCATGACGCGGGAGGCCCGGACCCGCTCGGCGGGGCTGAACGTGCGGAACAGCATCGCCGCCGCGACCGGGGTGAGCAGGCCGCCCGACAGGCCCTGGAGCCCGCGGAAGACGACGAGCTGGCCGAGGCTGTCGGCCATCCCGCACAGCGCGCTGGCGAGCGTGAACAGGCCCATCGCCGACAGCAGGACGGGCTTGCCGCCGAAGCGGTCGCCGAGCCAGCCGGAGACGGGGATGGTGATGCCCACGCACACCGGGTAGACCACGGCGACGCTGTCCGCCCCGGCCGCCGTCACACCGAACTGGTGGGCGATCGAGGGCAGCGCGACGGTCGTGATCGCCCCGTCCATCACCACGAGGAAGAACGTGGCGACGAACATGGTGGGGACGACCAGGCGCTGGTTGAGGCGTCGGCCGGGCATGGTCCTCCTCCCCCGGGGGCCCGGGGCGTGCGTGGCGGGTGTGGGTGCAGACGTGGTGCGCCGCGGGAAAACGGCGGGGCAGCGGAACGGCGAGGTGAACCGTAATCGCTTACGGGTGTACGTACGTGTACGTGCGCGTGCGGGCATGAACGGGCGCACGGACGGATCGAGCCGCGCGCCCGATATGCTGAGTCTACTCACTATGAGTCGGCACACAACACGGGCACAGCACGGGAACGCGCCATCCTCACGGGGCGCGGAAGGAGCGGTACGGGACCCAGTGGTGGACATCCGGAGCAGCGACGTACTGGTCGACGACCTCTTCAGGACGACGGTGCGGCTGCGCACGTACGTCGACGCGCAACTGCACTGCCACGGCCTGTCCGTGTCCCGGCTGCGCCTGCTCAGGGCCCTGTCCACCACGGACGAGCCGCTGCGCATGCGCGACCTCGGCGACGCGCTCGGCGTCGCCGCCCGCACCGTGACCTCGCTCGTCGACGCCCTGGAACGGGAGGGCCTGGTCGAGCGCCGGCGGCACCCCACCGACCGCCGGGCCTTCCTGCTCAAGCTCACCGACGTCGGGCGTACGACGCACGCGCGGGCCGAGGAGATCGACCGCGCCGCGCTCGCGACGGCCACCGCGAGCCTGAGCGGCGAGCAGCGCACACTGCTGCTGGAGCTGCTGGCGAAGCTGCGCGCGTCGGTGCCGGACGCCCCGCCGGGACCGGCGGAATAACGGGCCCCGGGGCGCCGGTCAGAGCGGGCGGGGCGTGGGCGGCGGGCCGTTCGACGTGCGGACCGGCGTCCAGGCCGCGCAGTCCGCGAGCCGGGCGGCCACCCACGGGTCGGCGGCCAGCTCGGCCGGCAGCCGGGTCCCCGCGTCGAGGTGGGCGCCCGCGAGCTGCCCGGCGGTGAGCCCGGTCGCGTCGCGCAGGTCGGCCCGGCCGAGATCGGCGTCCCGCAGGTCGGCGTCCGCCAGGTTCGCCTCGCGCAGATCGGCACCGACCAGGGGGACGCCGCCGAGCCGGGCCCCGGCCAGGACGGCCGCGCGCAGATCGGCGGAGTTCAGGATCGAGCGCTGGAAGTCCGCCCCGCGCAGGTCGGCCCGCCGCAGATCCGCCCACGTCAGGAACATCGGCGAGAGCCGCGGCGGCGCCGCGAACTCGAACGCGCGCAGACTCAGCCCCACCAGCGCGGCCCCCCGCAGATCCACCCGGCGGGCCTCCGCGCGCGGCGGCCGGCGCGCCAGCACCTCGACCGCGGCCTGCACGTCCTGCGGGGGCTGCGTCCCCCACTCCGGCACCGGCCGCCCCGCGTTGCGTACGGCGGGCAGCCCGGCGGACGGCCCGGCGGACGGGCCGAGCGCCGCGCCGGTCCGGTTGCGTACGTACGCGGCGAGCACGCCGACCACCGCGTCATGGTCCTGCTCCGACTCGGTGAGCACGTGCTCCAGGCTGTAGATGCCGCCGAGCCGCACCTCGGTGTGCGGGGAGGCGAGCTGCTCGACGGAGGCCCGGAAGCGCTCGGTCACCTGCCCGCGCCGGGTCAGGACGTAGCTGCGCGCGGTGTAGGCGAGGCTCGCGAAGACGGTGGCGCCCGCGAAGGCCGCGAGCACGGTCTGCCGGACGGCGTTGACCGCGTCCGCCCGGTCCTTGCCGTGCAGGGCGCGCACGCTGCCGCCCGCGACCAGCCAGGACAGCGGCCCGAGGATCAGCAGCACCCCGCCGGTGACCGCGGCGGCCCCGGCCAGCCCCAGCACCCACCGGCAGCCCCGCCGCCACCCGCGCATCCGCCCCCGCCCTCCCATGGTCCTGGTCCTGGTCCCGCGCCCCCCGGCCCGTGCGCCGACGGTATCCCGGCGGCCGGTCACGTCACCGGCCGCCGTCACCTGCGGACGTCACCGCGCCCGGCGCGACTCCCGTGGCGGCATCGGCTCACCCGGCTCGGGACGGGCCAGCACCTCCGCGAGGGGCGTACCCTCGCGCGCGGCGACCGTCCGGCGCACCCGTACCTCGGCCCGCGTCCGCGGCCGGTACTCCGGCTCCTTGGCGCACCCGCAGCCGGACAGCCCCTCGTACCGCAGCCCCGCGTGCAGCACCACCGACACCACCGACCAGCCCCGCACGTCCCGGCGGCGCGGCGCGGCGAAGTCGTGCCCGGCGCACAGCATCTCCCGCCCGCAGGAAGGGCAGTTCGCGCCGCCGTGCCGCTTGAAGCTCACCCGGCACGCGAGGCAGACGTAGTGCAGTTTGTAGTGGGCGACGGCGTAGAAGCACATGCCCGCAAGGGTAGGCAGGCGCCGCCCGCGCGGGCTACGGCTTTGCGTCCGCGCCCCCGGACCCCGACTGCTCGTCCCTGAGCGGGAGTTGGCGTCCCAGGCGGCCGAGCGGGGAGAGCGCGAGCAGCACGGGGGACAGCAGCATCGCCGCGGCCGTGACCAGCAGGCCGGTGCGCAGGCCGAGCGCGGCCGCGAGGAAACCGCCGAGCAGGGAGCCGAGCGGGGCCGTCCCCATGCCGGTGAAGGTCAGCGTCGCGGCCGCCCGGCCCTGCATCGCGTCGGGGGTGACGGCCTGCCGCACCGCCATGAGGGCGACGTTGACGAGCTGGCCGCCGCTGCCGAAGAGCAGGCCGACCGCGAGGAGGGCGGGCACGGTCGCCCGGGGCGGGCCGTGCAGCGCGGGCACGCACAGGAACGCGCCGTCGCCGAGGGCTGCCGCGACGACGATCACCGGGCCGTAGCCGAGGCGGCGCGGCAGGCGGGCGGCCAGCAGCGAACCGAGCAGCGCGCCCGGTCCGGTCGCGGCGAGCGCGAGGCCGACGACGGCGCCGGACAGGTGCAACTCCCGTGGCAGGAAGAGCAGATAGACGGTCGTCATGGCCGCGAAGGAGAGCTGGAAGACCGCTGAGGCCGCGCAGACGGCCCGCAGCAGGGGTTCGTGTGCGACGAAGCGCAGGCCTTCGCCGATCTGCCGCCAGGCCGCCGCCCGGAGCCGGTCCGCTGCCCGCTGCGGGATCGCCTCGTCCCGCCGGATCCGGCGGATGGACAGGAAGGAGAGCGCGAAGAGCAGCCCGCCGCAGGCGGTGGCGAAGGGCGCGGACAGGGCGGACACCAGCGCGCCGCCGAGCGCGGGTCCGCCGGTCTGCGCGGCCGAACGGCTGCCCTCCAGCGCGCTGTTGCCGCGTACCAGCAGATCGCGCCGCACCAGCCGGACGAGCGAGGTCTGGTAGGCGACGTCGAAGAAGACGGACAGCGCCCCGATGGTGAAGGCGAGCGCGAACAGCGCGGGCAGGCCGAGCCCGCCGAGCAGTCCGGCCAGGGCGGCGGCCCCCAGCAGCAGGGCGCGGCCCGCGTCCGCGAGCACCATCGTCGTGCGCGTCCGCCACCGGTCCACCCACGCCCCGGCGAGCAGCGAGAGCAGCAGCGCCGGGGCCTGCCCGACCGCCCGGAGAACGCCCAGTTCACCGGGCCCGGCGCCGAGCGTCAGGACGGCGAGGAGCGGCAGGACCACCAGCGTCGCGTGCTCGCCGAGCTGCGAGGCCGTCTGGCCCGCCCACAGCCGGCGGAAGTCAGCGTCCCGCAACAGGGCGGGCGGGGGCGGAAGTTCGGAGTCGGGATGGGGTACGGCGGAGGTGGCGGCGTACGGCACGGCGGTCCCTCGGGGTGCGGCGAACGGACCCGCCGCCGGGCGCGCGGACGGCGCACCGGCGGTACGGGCAAAGGAGAAGGCTCGCTGTGCCGCACCGACTGTCAGGGGCAGCACGCGATGACGGGCCGATGACGGCCTACGACGTCAGCGCGCGCTCTTACTGCCGACCATGTCCTCGCTCCTCGCCGGGGTTCGTGCTCCGCCGGGGAGCGTAGCCGCGAACGGCGGGCGCCGACACCGGATTCCGCCGCGGGACGCACCCCCGTCGCCGGGTGGCGTCCTCCGTATCGGTTGCGTGACGACGTCGCCCACCACACCACGGGCGGCGGCGCGCGCCCGCACGCTTTTACCGGGGCGGGCACGGGCGAAGGAGCGCGGGCTTAGGGGGGACGGGATGGGATTCCTGACGGACACCGGCGTATCGCTGGTGTCCAGTGTGCTGTTCGTCCTGCTGGCGTGGATCTTCTCGAAGACGGCGCGCCGCTTCGTCCGGGGGCTGGCCGCGCATCTGCTGCACCTCGACGCCGAGGAGGTGTTCGCCAACGGCCGGGATGCGGGGCTCGACATCCGGCGTGAACTCGCCCGCGCGCGGCAGGTGTTCGTCTTCACCAGCCGCGGGGCCGAGTTGCAGCGCGACACGTTCGAGGAGATGCTCACGCGCAGCCGCGCCCGCCGCTGCCACTGCCGCATCATGCTGCCGAAGCTGAGCGTGGCCGCCCACGAGGCCGACTGGATCGCCGACCGGGAGGCCGAACTCCACGTCTTCGACACGGCGTTCGGCACGGACCTGCTCCGCCGCCAGATCGCCGCCACCTACGACTACCTCGCGCCCCTCCTCGTCACCGGCCATCTGGAGGTCCGCGGCTACAACATCCCGCACTTCGGCCGGGTCGTCGCCACCGAGCGCGTCCTCTATCTGACGCCCTACTCGCCCGACCGCCACGGCAGCAGCTCGCCGGTGATCAAATACCGGCGAGGCGAGACCTACGACGTCCTGATGCGCCTGCTGGAGAAGCTGTGGGCGGCCTCCGCGACCCCGGCCCCGTGATCCTTCCCTGGCCCGTGATCCTCCCCTGCGCCGGGGGCACGTCCGCGGTCACGCGATGGCGATACGCGGGTGGGCCGAGGGCGTGATCCAGCTCATGATCCGGTCCATCGTCGCGCGCGGCACGGACACACAACCGGCCGTCGCACCCGCCCCGTTGACGTGCAGGAAGATGCCCGCGCCGCGGCCGGGGACCGCGGGCCACCGGTTGTAGTTGACGACGAGGGCCTCGGCGTACTGCGTGGGGTGGTCGATCAGGTGCTCGCTGCCGCGCACGCCCGCCTCCGTGAGGGGGAAGTCCGCGCCCTGGGCGCTGTGCAGGGAGTTGTAGTACGCCGACTGCGGGTCCTCGACCCACCAGTCGTCGGCGCCGACCCGGTGGTAGGGCATCGCGGTACCGCTCGCCGCGACACCGAAGCCCTCGGTGAGGGTGTACGTCCCCGAGGGGGTCGTGGACGAATTCTGCTTGCGGGTGGCCCCGTTGACGACTCCGGCCGAGCCGACCCGGCCCGCGGTGGTGCTGAACCGCGCCTTCCAGCCCGACGCCCCCTTCTCCCACGCCGTCACGGTGGCGTACGAGCCGCTCGCCTCGACGGTGATGAGCTGGGTGGCGTTGCCGACCTGGACGGGGACGGGGAAGTGCGGTGCCGCCGCGCCGCCGGAGGAGCCGCCGCTCTTCGTCCCGGAGGTGCCCGCGGACTGCGTGCCGGACCCCTTGGCGGGCTTCCCGGCGGACGCGGTGGCGGAGGGGGCCTTGGGGCCCGTGCTCCTGCCGGACGTGGGCGTGGACGTCGGCGTGGACGAGGCGGTCGCCGTCGCGGTCGCCGTCGCCGTACGGGACGGGCTCGGGGTCGTCGAAGCGGAGGCGGAGGCGGAGGGCGACGCGGGCACGGACGTCGAGGCGAGGGCCTGCGGCGCGTCCCGGTCCGCCGACGCCTGCGCGCTGCCCCCGCCCGTACCCGAGGCCCCGCAGCCGACGGCCAGCAGCAGCGCGCCCGCGGTACCGGCGGCGGCGAGGAGGGCGCGCGAGCGCGCGGGCAGCGAGGGAACGCGAACGGCCACGGGTGATCCTTCGGGCGGCGGAGCGGACGGAGCGGTCGACGGCCAGTGGGGAGGACGTGCCCGAGAACACGTTGGCGCCTACACATACTAAGGCCGGGCAGCCGGTTCCGGACATGCCCGGCAGGTCACCCCTTCGGCGGAGAGCCGGACACACGGGCGCCCCGCCCCTGCCGCGGCGGCGGCGGGGACGGGGCGCCCGGGGGTGCGGGGGTGCGGGGAGCAGGGCCTCAGCAGGAGAGGTTGTTGCCCGCGGGCACGCCCAGCAGGGACGTGAAGGAGAGGTAGGCGTTGACGCGGCTCTGCACCTGCGCCGGGTTGCCGCCGTTGCACTCGATGCTGCCGTTGATGCTGCGGATGGTCTCACCGAAGCCGGCGCCGTTGACCATGGCGTTGTGCGGGGTCATCGTGCCGGGCCCGGACTGCGTGTTCCAGTACCACAGGCCGGTCTTCCAGGCGACGGCCGAGTCGGTCTGCACGAGGTTCGGGTTGTCGAGCAGGTCGATGCCCAACGCGTCGCCCGCGGCCTTGTAGTTGAAGTTCCAGCTGAGCTGGATGGGACCGCGGCCGTAGTACGCCGACTGCCCGGCGGGGCAGCCGTAGGGCTGGCTGGTGTCGCAGTAGTGCGAGTAGTTGGCGGTGTTCTGCTCGACGATGTAGACGAGGCCACCCGTCTCGTGGCTGACGTTGGCGAGGAAGGCCGCGGCCTCCTGCTTCTTCACCGTGTCGCTGCCGGTGTTGGCGAAACCGGGGTACGCGCTGAGCGCCGCGGTCAGGCCGCTGTAGGTGTAGAAGGAGTTCCGGCTCGGGAACATCTGGTTGAACTGCGCCTCGCTGACCACGAATCCGCTGGACGGCGGGGTCGTGCCGCCGGTGCTGCCGCCGGTCGTGCCGCCGGAGCCGGAGCAGGTGTACGGGCTCCAGTACCAGGTGCTGATCGTCGGGTCGTAGCCCGGGTTGTCGTGGGTGGCGATGTAGTAGAGGCCGTTGGTGTACTGCACGACGTCACCGGTGACGTACGCGCGGCCCGCGGCCCACGCCGGGTAGCTGCACCCGGTGCCGGTGCCGCCGGTCGTACCGCCCGTGCCGCCGCTGCCGCCCGTGCACGAGCCCTGGTCGGCCCAGACGTCGGCGGCGCCGGGCGTCTCGCCCTGCGTCCACCACTTGGCCTGCCAGTTGTGGCTGTTGTACGAGGCGGTCATGCCGCCGGTGTAGACCGAGGACGAGCTCCAGGCGCTCGCGCAGGTGGCCGCCGACGCGGTGGAGGCCATCGGCACGAGGATCACCAGCCCGACGATCGCCGCGAGCGCGGCCAGGAACGCGATGAGGCGCTGTCTCGACACGTGACCACTCCTTAGGGGGGTTCGGTGGGGTCGAGGCGCACCTTCCCGCATTGGTCTGGACCTGTCAAGGTCTGGACCAATCATGGGGCAACACCGCGGCCACCACAGGCGATTCGCCGGTGGTGGCCGCGGTGTCCGGACCCGGGGCCCGGACCGTCAGACGGCGGGGCGCCCGCTCGCCGTGGTGGCGGGCAGCTCCTGGTGGACGTCCCAGTGCTCGGCGATCCGTCCGTCCTCGACCCGGAAGATGTCGACGACGGCCTGCGCGTCGGCGCCCGGCGCCGGGGTGAACAGGCTGTGCACGACGACCAGTTCGCCTTCCGCGACGGTGCGCCGTATGGCGAAGCGCAGCTCCGGCAGCTGGGCGTGCAGGGCGTCGATCAGGCCGGTGAGGGCGGCCAGGCCGTCGGGCAGCGCGGGGTTGTGCTGCGCGAGGTCGGCGGCGACGAAGCGGGCGGCCTCCGCCGTACGCCCCGCGTTCCAGACGGTCTCCATGAAGTCCCGGACGAGGGCGGTGTTCTGGTCGGTGGTGGTCTGGTCGGCGGCGGTCTGCTCGGTCGCGGCAGTGGTGGCGGTCATGTCGGGCTCCTCGGATCGTGCGGGTCGATGTGCGGTGGTCAGGGGTCGGGTCGGTCAGCGGGCGTGCGCGGCGGCGGGGGCGGCCGGTGCCTCGCTCGCGGCGGCGGGGGCGGGGGCCGCGGGGGCTGCGTCCCGTACGGCGTGGTGCCGTCCCGAGGCGCGGTGCGCGGCGGCCGCGAGGGCCAGCGGGACGAGCCCGGCGGCCGGCAGCCACGAGGCGCCGAGGGCAGGGAGCAGGCCGCTGCCGAGCAGGCTGCCCATGCTCATCCCGAGGTAGAGGGACGAGGCGTTGAGGGCGAGCCCGAGGGCGCGCTGGTCGGGCACCAGGGCCACCAGGCGGGCCTGCTGCGGGGCCTGGAAGAGCTGGCTGAAGACGGCCCAGACGACGATGGCGGCGACGGCCACCGCGAGGTCGGCGGGGGCCAGTTGCAGGGCCGCGAAGGCGACGCCGAACCCGGTCAGCGAGACGGTGATGGTGGCGGGTCCGCCCAGCCGTTCGAAGACCCGTCCGGCGAGCGCGTTGCCCACGACACCGGCGACGCCGAAGACCAGCAGCAGCGCGGCGACCTGCCCGGTGCCCGAGCCGAAGCGGTCGGCGAGGTAGGCGCCCATGACGCCGTAGACGGTGAACTGCGCGGCCATGAAGGCGAAGGTGGTGGTCACGGCGGGTACGACACCGGCCGTCCGCAGCACCGGCGGGAAGGCGGCGAGGGTCGCCGGGGTGCCGCGTTCCAGGGCGGGCACGAAGGCGGCGACGAGGCCGAGGGCGAGCAGTGTCAGCCCGGCGATGCCGACGGTGGTCCAGCGCCATCCGACGCTCTGTCCCAGGCTGGTGCTGAGCGGTACGCCGAGCACCGCCGCGGCCGTCATGCCCGCGAAGACCGTGGCCAGCGCGCGGGCCCGCCGCTCCGCGGGCACCAGCAGCGAACCGGCGACCGACGCGGACGGTCCGAAGGCCGCCCCGCCGAGCGCGGTGAGCACCCGGGCGGCGGACAGCGCCCCGTAGTTCGGGGCCAGCGCGGCGGCGACTCCGCCGGCCGCCATCACCGCGAGCCCGGACAGCAGCACGGTCTTGCGGCCGAGGCGTCCCAGCAGCACGGGGGCGAGCGGCGCGGTGAGCGCGAAGGTCAGCGCGAACACGGTCACGAGCAGGCCCACCCGGGACTGGCTGACGTGCAGGTCGGCGCCGATCGGGTCGCCGAGGCCGACGACGGCCAGCGACGACGTGCCGAAGGAGAAGTAACCGAGGGCCAGGGCCCACAGGGCCGGTCCGGGGCGACGAGAGATCATCGGACCCTCACTTTCAATACGGTGCGGTGCGGTTCGTAATGAGATTCAAATACGGTCCGGTCCGTATGTCAAGTGGGGTACGGTGGAACCCGGAGAACGACCTGGTGAGGAGGACCCATGAGCGGACGACCCAGAGACCCCGGCGTCGACGACGCGATCCTGCGCGCGACCATGGCGCTGGTCGAGGAGAAGGGCTACCGGGCGGCCAGCATCGAGGGCATCGCCGCCCGCGCGGGCGTCTCGAAGCAGACCGTCTACCGGCGCTACCGCAGCAAGGGCGAGGTGATCCTCGACGCCCTCGCCGCCTACGCGGCGGGCAACCTACCCGCCCCCGACACGGGCTCCCCGCGCGGCGACCTCGCCGCCCTGCTCACCGCGACGTTCGCCGCCCAGCAGGGCATCAGCGGCGTCCTCAACCGCGCGCTGGTCGCCGAGTCGATCGGCGACGAGGCCTTCGCCCGCACAGTGTGGGAGCGCCTCATCCTCCCCCGCCGCGACCTCGTCCGCACCCTGCTCGCCCGCGCCCACGAGCCCCGCGAACTGGGCGCCGCCGAGGCCGACTTCCTCGTCGACCTGGTCTACGGCCCCATGTGGTACCGGCTGCTCTTCGACCCCGCGTCCCTGACCGCCGGTTACGCGGAACGCCTCGCGGAGACGGTCACGGGGCTGGCGGCCGGGGGGAGTTGAGGGAGGCATCCTCGGGGGTGGCGTCCTCACCGGCGGAGGCCCGGCCGCCGTCACCCTGGCGCGTCGGGGCCAGTTCGCCGAGTTCGTGCCCGGCGTCGAGGGCGAGCGCGTAAGCCGCGGCGGGCCGGTCGTCCAGGAGGGAGCGGGCGAGGAGCAGTTGGCGGCGGATGTCGTTGAACCGCCGTCGCACGGCGCGGCTGTCCTCGCCGCGTCGGACGCAGGCGGCCTGCTCCTCGGCCAGCAGGAAATCGATCACGTCGACCAGCGACTCGGCCGTGTCCCTGAGCACTGCTCCGGACGGGCCGGACGGCGCTCCCGGCGACGGCTGCTCCGCTCGTTCTCGCCGTTCCTGCCGTTCCTGCCGTTCTTCCGGCCGCTGCTCCTCCGCGCGCCGCCCCGCCTCCGCCATGAGCGCTTCTGCTCCGGCGAGCCGCCGGGCGTCACCGGACGTGAGCGCCAGCTCGTACTCCGCCGCCGCGAGACCCCGCTGTACCGCCAGCGAGCGGGGGTGGTGGCCGCCCAGCGTCGCCGCCATCCGCTGGGCCGCGACGGCGAGGACGCCCACGGCCCGCTCCATGCGCGCCCGTTCGCCCGCCGCCTCGGCCGAGGCGAACTCGGCGGAGGCCAGCGCGGCCAGAGCCGACAGCGACGCGGGGTGGTCGTCACCGGCCCGTGCCGCCAAGCGGCGTACGTACCCGGCCAGTTCGTCGACCAGCCGGTCCGCCTCCGCGTGCAGGCCTTCCCGGCGGGCGGCCTCGGCGGAGACCGCGGTCTCCAGGACCGCGACGTCCAGCGCCTCCGCTCCCCCGGCGTGGGCCGCGAACCGGCGGGCCTCGACGGCGAGTTCGGCGGCTCCCACGGTGTCGCCCCGGCGCAGCGTCAGGTGGGCGAGGTTGGCGAGCGCGGCGGCCCGGTCCGCGGTGGCCTCCACCGATGCGGCGGTCACCCAGGTCGCGGCCTCGTACCGGCCGTGCGCGGCGAACGCGACGGCGAGCCGGTCCAGCGCGGGAGCGAGGGTGACCAGCAGGCCGGGCCGCTCGCGGAGGCACGCGACGACGTGGTCCAGCAGGGCGCAGGACACGTCGGACATCCCGAGTCCGTCGAGCAGTGCGACCAGCTCCACGAGCTGCGGCCCCACCGACCAGTGCAGGGGCAACTCCCCTTCCGAGCACAGCCTTTCGACGGCCGCCCGCACCTCGTGCCCCCGGCCGTCCCGCACGGCCCTCCGCGCGCTGCTGAGCGTCTTCCGCCATGCGTCGGTCATGCGACGCCCCCGCCCCGCCCCTCGAAGACCCGCTTCAGGGCGAGATACCGCAGCTCGGAGACGTCGGCCGGGTCCAGGACGGCCTGCTCGGCCATCTGCTGGAAGAGCCCGAGCAGGGTGTCCACGCGGTGGGCCGGGGTCGGACGGAAGGGCGGGACGTCCACCGGCTCCGGCGGCGGCTCCTGCCGCGGCCGCAGAACGTCCACGAGGTGCCCGACGTCGAAGTGGTCGAAGCGCCGCATCACCTCGCGGATCGTCGCGGCGAAGAGCACGTTGGCGCTGCGGCTCGGGTCGGCGCGGTCCGGTGCCTGCTCCAGCAGGATGCCGACGACCGCCGGGGCCCGCCCCTCCTCCACGCTCTCGACGGGCCCGCCCGAGTAGCCGGAGTAGTCGCCGAGGTGCTGGTCGGCGGTCAGTTGCAGGGCCTCGATACGGCCGCCGCCCTCACAGTCGTACGGGACGGCCCCACCGGCGACCCGGCCGGTCAGCTCCACGTCGTTCGGGGCGGGCCGGTAGGGGCCGCGCCAGCGTTCGCCGCCCCGCGCGACCCCGGCGGCGGGTACGGGCTGCGCGAGGCCGTACCCCGCGGAGATCTCGATCAGCGCGAGGTCGGCCTCCTTGTCCTGGCGGGAGACCCGCCCCGGCACGCGCGTGCCGTCCGCCAGGAGGACGTCCACCTCACCCTCGCCGTCGCCCGTCCCGCGCAGGCAGTGCAGCGCGGTCACGACGAACCGCCGGGTGAGCAGGAAGCCCGCGCCGAGCCGCCGCTGCCCGTGGGACAGTTCGACCCAGTAGTCCGTCCCGGCGGTCACGACCGGTCCGGCGAGGCGTCCGGCGAGGTGTCCGGCGGGGGCTCCGGCGTTCGGCTCGGAGTCCGCTCCACGGTGAGCTTCACCTCGAAGGACGCCTCCGCGGAGGCCTTGGAGAGGATGACCCCGGCCTCGGCGGCGAGCGTGAGCCCGAAGGTGACCTCCATGGACGCCACCTGCCAGCCGTCCCGCTCGGGCACCTGCGCCAGCGACTGCTGCGCGATCGACGAGGCCTGCACGATGGCCTCCTCCACCTCCGCGGCCCGGTCCCCGAGCACCGCGGACGTCCGCGTCCGCGACACGATCTGCCGGCCCCCGCCGGCGTCCAGCGCCACCGTCTCGACCCTGACCTCGCCCATGCGCCTGCCCCGTCCCCTCTCCCGCACCCGGTCAACTCGTCTGACGGGCAGCCGAGTCGGCGTCCCATCGTCCCAGCCCGCGGCCTCCCCCGGGAGCCGTACCGCGGACTTCGGCCCGGCTGCCCGGCCGCCGGATCGCGGCCCTCGACGACGGCGACGAGCGCCGCCGCTGCGACATTCGGCGCAGCCGCGTCGTGCGGCCCACGCGGACACTGTCCCGGGAACCGTTCATCGCGAAGTGAGGTCCAGGCACCAGTCGTTGCTGCGCATCGTCGTGCCGCTGCCCCGCGGGTACTCGAAGTCGCAGGGGCCGAGGAGGTGGAAGCCGAGGCGGGCGCACAGGGCGTTCGAGGGGGCGTTGTCGACGGAGGGGAAGGCGTGCAGGCGGCGCGGGGCGCCGGGTGCGCGGGCGGCGTCGCGCAGGAGGGTGACGAGGGCGGCGCCGGCCGCGGCGGCGATGCCGCGGCCCTGGTGGGGCGGCAGGACGTTCCAGCCGGTCTCGTAGATCTCCTCGCCCTGCCACTCGCGCCGGAAGTAGGCGATGCTGCCGACCATTTCGCCTTCGTCCGGGCCGTCCGTGAGCAGTACCGCGTACATGCGGCCGATGCCCGCCGCGGGCATGTCCAGGTAGCGGCGGTGCCGGGCGAGGAGTGCGTCCTCGGGCTCCGGGCCGCCGACGTGGTGGCGCATCTGCGGGGTGTTGATCCGGCGCAGGAGGGCGAGGGCGCGCTCCGACCAGGGTTCGAGGCGGACGTCCATGCGCGGCAGTCTGGCAGAGGCCCTGCCCGGCGGCATCTGCAAGTTCTTTCAGCAACTCACAGAAAGTTTTCCCGTCCGACTCATTGACGTGTCCACCGCCGCGGCAGGAAGCTCCTGCCGGAACCTGCGGGACCGGGTTCCGCTCTCGTCCGGCGGCCTGGCGCGTGGCCGCCTTCACAGGGCGGCGGTGCGCCCACCGACGCCCCTCGACTGAAGGAGCCGCCCATGAGATCCAGGGTCCTCAACGGTGCCGTCGCCGCGGTGGTCGCCGCCGCGGGACTGGTCGCCGCCGCCTCGCAGCAGCAGGCGAGCGCGACACCGCCAGGCAGCAAGGACGTCACCGCCACGCTCTTCCAGTGGAACTGGAACTCGGTCGCCAAGGCCTGCACCGATCAGCTCGGCCCGGCCGGTTACGGCTACGTCGAGGTGTCGCCCGCCACCGAGAACATCCAGGGCGGGCAGTGGTGGACCTCGTACCAGCCGGTCAGCTACAAGCTGCAGAACCGCCTCGGCAGTGAGGCCGAGTTCCAGAACATGGTCAGCACCTGCCACAGCGCGGGCGTCAAGGTCGTCGCCGACGCGGTGATCAACCACATGTCGTCGGGCTCGGGCACGGGCACCGGCGGCACGGCGTACAGCAAGTACAACTACCCCGGCTACTACCAGGACCAGGACTTCCACACCTGCCGGACGGACATCTCCAACTACGCCGACCGCTCCAACGTCCAGAACTGCGAACTCGTCGGCCTCGCCGACCTCGACACCGGCAGCGACTACGTCCGCTCCACCATCGCCGCCTACCTGAACCACCTCATCTCCCTCGGGGTGGACGGCTTCCGGGTGGACGCCGCCAAGCACATCGCCGCGAGCGACCTGGCCGCGATCAAGTCCAAGCTGAGCAACCCGGGCATCTACTGGGCGCAGGAGGTGATCTACGGCTCCGGCGAGGCGGTCCAGCCGAGCGAGTACACCGGCACCGGTGATGTCGACGAGTTCCAGGGCGCGTTCGACCTCAAGCGGATCTTCGGCAGCGAGAAGCTGTCCTACCTCAGCCAGTGGGGTCCGTCGTGGGGCGCGGGCTACCTCTCCAGCGACAAGGCCCGCACCTTCGTCGACAACTGGGACACCGAGCGCAACGGCTCGACCCTCAACTACAAGAGCAACGCGACCTACACGCTCGCCAACGTCTTCATGCTGGCCTGGCCGTACGGCTCCCCGAACGTCTACTCCGGCTACGAGTTCTCCGACAACGACGCGGGCCCGCCCGACAACGGCCAGGTCAACTCCTGCTACACCGACGGCTGGAAGTGCCAGCACGCCTGGCCGCAGATCGCGAACATGGTCGGCTTCCGCAACGCGGTCTCCGGCACCGCCGTCACCAACTGGTGGGACAACGGCAACAACGCGATCGCCTTCGGCCGCGGCAGCAAGGGCTTCGTCGCGATCAACCACGAGGCCGGTTCGCTGACCCAGACCTTCAGCACGTCGCTGCCCGCGGGCACCTACTGCGACGTCCAGCACAGCGGCGCCCCGTACACCGTCGGCTCCGACGGGAAGTTCACGGCGACGGTCGGGGCCGGCGACGCGGTCGCGCTCTACGCGGGATCGTGCTCCGCCACCGGGAGCACGGGCAGCGTCAGCGGCGGATCCACCACCACCGGGGGCACGAACCCGGCGGCCGGGGCGTCCTTCGCCGTCAACGCCACCACCGCGTGGGGGCAGAACATCTACGTCGTCGGCGACAACTCCGCGCTCGGCGGCTGGAACACCTCCGCCGCGCTGCCCCTGTCCTCCGCCGCCTACCCCGTCTGGAAGCTCGACGTGAACCTGCCCGCGGGCACGTCCTTCCAGTACAAGTACCTCCGCAAGGACGGCAGCGGAAATGTGACGTGGGAGTCCGGCGCCAACCGCACGGCGACCGTGCCGGCGTCGGGCAGCGTCACGCTCAACGACACCTGGCGCAACTGACGTTCGGCCGAACGCGGGCGGCCGCCCGGTCCGGGGGCTGGAGGAGACCGGCTGGCGCCCCGGCCCGCTCCGGCACCTGCTGACCGTCGAGCCCTCCAACGGGCTTGCCGACG
>NZ_JBSGHL010000074.1:0-39772 GCF_053604375.1 Streptomyces sp. NPDC004031
CAACGGCTCGATCCGCTCCCACGCCTGATCAGTCAACTCATGCCGACGCACCACACACCAACAACGCCCACACCCACTTTGCGGACACGCCCTAGGACCTGTTGCGAAAGTGGATCAAGGTCCTAGATGATTACGGTCCGTGAGACGTGGTGATCTGACGAACGGCCAGTGGGAGCGACTGGAGCCGTTACTGCCGGTGGGCAAGAAGCCGGGCCGCCCGCGGACCTGGACCCGGCGGCAGCTGATCGACGGCATACGGTGGCGGACTCGGACCGGGGCGCCCTGGCGTGATCTGCCCGAGCGGTACGGGCCATGGGACCGAGCCTACGACCTGTTCCGCCGCTGGCAGCGCGACGGCATCTGGAAGCGGATCTTCGAACAGCTGCAGGCCGAGGTCGATGCGAAAGGCCTGATCACGTGGGACGTGAGCGTCGACTCCACCATTGCCCGCGCTCACCAGCATGCCTCTGGAGCGCGTAAAAAGGGGATCTCCAGAAGGAGCCTCCTGGAGCCGTCGACACCGAGCCCGATGACCACGGCCTCGGCCGCTCGCGCGGTGGGCTGACCACGAAGCTGCACCTGGCGGTCGAGCAGGGGCAGAAGCCGCTGTCCCTGCTCGTCACCGCCGGCCAGCGACACGACAGCCCTCAGTTCCAGGCGGTCCTGAACGCCATCCGCGTGCCTCGGACCGGGCCCGGCCGCCCTCGCGCGAAGCCGGACAGGGTCCGGGCGGACAAGGCGTACGGCTCCCGCGCGAACCGCTCCTACCTGCGGCGACGTGGCGTGAAGTGCACCATACCGGAGAAGGCGGACCAGATTCGCAACCGTCGAAAGCTCGGCTCCCACGGTGGCCGCCCGCCCCGTTTCGACAAGGACGACTACAAGGAGCGGCATGCGGTCGAGTGCGGGATCAATCGCCTCAAACGCCACCGCGCGGTTGCCACCAGGTACGACAAGCTCGCCGTCCGCTGTCACGCAACGGTGCTGGTCGCCGCGATAAACGAGTGGCTGTGAGGCACCCTCGGCTGCGACCATGCGGCCGTGAACGCAGATCTCCCCGACGGATGGACGATCGAGCGAGTCCGTTCGGTGTCGGGCGATGCCGAAGCGGATCTCCTCTCGCTTGAACGACTCGTCGTTGTCGAGCAGTTCGGTTCTGTCGACTACGGCGTCCTCCACCCTGACGTCATCGTGTCCTTCCATGACCTGTGCCTCGCACGAGCTGATGGCGAGTGGTTCATGGGGCAGCTCGACGCCGACGGCTCACTCATCTGTTGGGCTTCCTACGGCTCCGACCTGACCGAAGCCATTCACGGACTGTGAGCCTCCCGCAGGCCCCTGATCACTTTCACAACAGGCCCTAGATCTGCCGCCAAACTCGAAGCGTCACCACAGTGCAGTTGATTCCCAGTCTCAAAACTTGGAACATCGCAGGTCAACTGGCCCGTGAAGCGTTCATAAAGGGATTCACTGCCGTCTCAGATATTGAGTCGTCACAGATCACAGCATTGCCATTGACTGCCTCAGATTCATTGAGATTGAGACGACACACCGCAGGACGCATCGGCAGCCTCGCCCGACTCATCCGCCAAGCCGCCATCACCGCCCTGACCGACGGCACCGAACGCATCACCAAAACCACCCTCGAGGCCATCCGCCTGGACCACCTCGCCGAACAGGACTACCGGCCCCGCACCCGGACCCGGTCCGCCAGCGCTCTATGAGCCGGACGGGTGTTGCCGACCATGCGGCGAATGTGGCTCTCCCCGCACAGCGCGGCGCTACCGTCGCACCCGCAGAGACGTGGCTGCTCACTCCTGGACCACGCCAGGGGTGCTCCGCGTACGGCCACTCCCCCACGAAGCCACCGCCTCCTACACCCACCGCCTCGCCACCCACTACCGGCTGACACTTCCCCACCTTCTCGACGGCGCCGGCATCACCCTCAACGGCAGCAGCAGCCCGCCGGCAGCCGAGCTCCGCCTCAACCCGGCAGCACACACCGCCCTCGCCGCCCTGGCACGCATCCCACCGGCCAACCTGCGACGCGCGCTGCCAGACCCCACCCGATACGACATCAACCGCGGCACCGGGCCGGCCGCCGCGTACTGGACACCGCTCGAGACCAGACAGCAGCCTGTCCGCGCCTGCACCGCGTGCGCCCTCCACCACAGCCAGGGCGCCACCGACACCGCGTGGGTCCTTCCCGCCCCACACCAACTGGTGTGTCCCCGCCACCACCAAGCCGCCCCCGACCCCCGCCACACCTCCGTCATCCACACCCAGACCGCGCCCGAACTCACCGCCGCCCACCGCAACCACCAACGCCTCCTACGACACCCCCGCGCCAACACCGCATGACAGACCGCTCACGCCATCACCACCCGCTGGCATGACCGGCAACACCACCTCACCCACCGCTGGCACACCCGCCTTGACCAACTGACCACCGCAAATCCCCACCTGACCAGCACAGGAAGCGCCTCCCCTGCCCTGCTGACCCGCGACCCGGTGACCTACCCCGAAACCGTCACCCTCGCTCACACCCTCGCCACGCTCCCCCACAGCGCACACCGCACAGCCAACGACGCCCTCACCCTCATCGCCCGCCAACTCGGACTGACCCACCCCACCCCCACCACCAACGACCCGCTCCGCACCAACCTCACCCACACACGCCACTGACCAGCACGAAGAAACCCCCAAAACAAGCACAGAGCACACCCACCCAACAGACGCACCACTACATCCACCACAACAACAAGATCATTCCCACCTACTCACAGCACAGCAGGCCAACCCCCAGAACAACAAAACCGAACACGCACCACACCACACCTCCCGACCCCCGCACCACACCACTTCCCCAGCCCAACATCCCAACCAACAGACAGAACCCCAGACCAGAAAACCACAAACCCCGAAGACCACCACTCCGTCACAGTTCGGCAATGTGCCGCCCGGGACTCTTCGGCAGGGCGTTTTCCGGCCTTCTAGGCAGCGCGGCCGGGCGTCCCGGTCGTGAGGGTTGCGGCGGTCTGCGGACGTCACCCGTACGTCCGGGCCGACCAGGAACATGGCACAAAATCGCTCATTTGATCGAATCTGGTTCTAGCGTGATCTCCCCCCACTGCCCGGCGGAGTTGGCTCATCCCTGCCCTGCCGGCAGCGCAGCTCGACGCCGCGGGCAGGGGCCGGCCTTGGTTCAGGCAGGGGGAGCGGGATGAACGCACGCCGCCAGGTGGAGGTCGCCCACGTCCGTGCCGGCGGCCGGGGCACCGCGCGGGTTGCGGCGTCGCAGGCGGGTGGGCTGGAGGTCACGCGGCTGGAGCCGATGTGGCGTCCGGTGCGACACCCTTCCGAGCGGAGCATCGTCACCTACTGGTGGGCTGCCATCACCGGGTCGTAGGTGGGCTGCCGGTCCATGGACCGGCTGTCGATAGCGATGCTGCTGGACTTCCACCCCGATGTGGTGGACCTGGGGGCGTGGACGGCGAAGCTGGTGTGGGCCGACCGCGGTCGCTCGTGCCGGACTTCTTCGTGCGCACCGCGGCAGGCGCGACGGTGGTCGTCCACTGTCCTCCTGGTGCCGGCCCCAGTGCCAGGTGGGCCCGGCAGCGCGAGGTGCTCCATCAGGCGTGCGCGGCTGCTGGCTGGCAGTTGGCGACACCACGGCTGCCGACCCCGGTGGCGCTGGTCAACCTGCGCTGGGTAGCCCGGTACTGGCATCCCCGCTACGGGCACAAGGGGGTGGAGCAGGCGCTGCTGGCCGCGTTCGCCCATGAGCAGCCGCTGGAGGAGGGGGGTGCGCGACCGGGCTGCCCCGGCGGCGGCCCCGGAGGATCTCACCGCCCGCCGGCCGGGGCCCGCACCCTGCGGATGCGGGCCCCGGCCCTGGTGCGCGGATCAGCAGGGCGGTACCACTGCGGAGTTGGAGCCGGTGTAGACGAGCGCGTCGGGGATCCACTCGCCGGACGAGTTCACCGGGCCCTCGGTGAGCTTGTCCCAGAGGGTCTCGGTGCCGTAGGGGCCGGTGACGGCCTGGCCGACGCCGTAGCACGCGATCTCGACGTACTCGCCCACGCTCAGGTTGTCGCCGACGGAGGAGTAGCCGCCGCCCCGTCCGCTGCGCACCACGACGGGGCCGTTGCCGATGATGTGGCCGAGCGCCGAGGAGCAGTGCGGGACCACGGGGGAGTTGGAGCCGGTGTAGACGAGCGCGTCGGGGATGAAGGTGCCGTTTGCGCCGTAGGGGCCGACGCTGCTCACCATGTCCCAGATGTTGGAAGCCCCGTACGTGCCTGAGACGGTCTCGCCGGTCACGTAGCAGGTGATGTCGAACGCGAGGTCGAGGTACGCCGGGATGGTTTCGACGGTGCTGGACCGATAGGGCGCGAGCGCCTCCGGCACGTCGTAGCCGGTCATGGTCGCGGTGGCGTCCGCGTGGGCGGCCGTCGCCCCCAGGACCCCCGTGCCGAGCGCGCCGGCGACCAACAGGGCCGAGGTGCCGAGCGCGCGCAGCCTGCGCAGCCGCGGCCTGATGTGGGAACGGAGCGTCATGATGGGTTCTCCTCCTCGGTGGGCGGACCGGATGGCCCGGAGCGCCAGACTGCGGAACACGGAGGTGTTGCGGCACGTGTTGCGCGTTGCGGCCTTGTTGCCGGAAGCGCTGGTCAAGGCCTTCGCAGGTCAGGACAATGTCGCCATGTCAGAGGAAAACACCGGCAACACCGCACAGCGGATCGCGGCAGAACTCAAACGGGTACGGCAGGAAGCCGGGCTGAGCCAGGAGGAGATGGCCCAGCGGCTGGGCATCGTCTACGAGCCCGGCGGCCGTAAGGTGTCGACGGGCCGGGCCGCGGTGTCGGCCTGGGAACGCGGCCGGCGCAGACCCGCGCCCCACCACTTACGGGCGTACGTCGGGCTCGGCGCCGACCCCGCGCTCCTCACCCTCGCCCCGGAGCCGGGCCCCGCATCCGCGGATCCCGTGGATGCCCTTGACCTCCCGGACGCGCCGCCGGCCGAGGGGGCGGACGGGCCCGCGGCCGCCGCGCACGCCGGTCCGGCCCCGGCGCGGTGGCGCGGGCGGCGCTGGTGGTGGGCCGCGGTCCTGCCGCTGGCCGCCGTGGCGGGACTGGGCGGCGCCTTGCTCGCCGGCGCCTTCCGCGGCGACCCGCCCCGGCCCGCGGTCACCTGGAGCGAGACGACGGGCACTCCCGCCCACACCTGGGCGAACGCCACACAGCTCACGGGCGCGGGCAAGCCGCTGGGGCCGCGGCAGTCGGTCCAGGTCTCCTGCCGGGTCCGCGGCTACGTCGTCCCGGACGGCGATCCGTGGTGGTACCGCCTCGACTCCGCCCCCTGGAAGGGCCACTATTACGCCACGTCCGACGCCTTCTACAACAACGGCGCCACCAGCGGCCCGGTGGACACCGGCGTGGTCGTCGACGAGCAGGTTCCCCTCTGCTCCTGAGCGCCGGGCCCGGACCGGACCGCGTGCCACGGGGGCAACCGGACTCCGGAGGGGTGCGTGGAAGGACCACGTCAAGGCTGAACACAGTGGCACGAGCAGCCACGAGCGCCCCTGGGGCAGTTCTGACGACCACGCAGCCGCACAATCGGCCACTTGCGGTGGCGGCCATGGTGCCGGCCGCGGGTGCGGCGCTCGTGGCCTGCCAGGGGTCTCGTCGGGGAGCGTCGCCGCCGCGAAGGACACGCCGTCCTCCGCGGCGGCGGCCAGGGGCACGTCGGCGCCCGCGCCCGCCGGTCCCGTACCGCCCGATCTCCGTGCCCAGCGCAGTCCCGGAGCCGCGCTCCGCGTCCGGAACGGCCCGTCGCCTCCCCCACTGGAGAACGACGCCGACGCTGTTCTCGCGCAGGACGTTCACCGTCGCCTCGAAGCAGGACCGGCCGCAGAGGTGGGCCAGGACATGTCCGGCGCGGGCGGACGGGCGTGCCTCGACGGTGCCCAGGCCGAGTTGGCACCCGGTCGTCGTCCGGCCGTGGCGGTCGGGGCGCCGGAGCAGGGCCCCGGGCGCGGTTCCGGCACCTTACGGCCGCTGATGGGGTGTCACCCCGGGAATGCGGCTGTTCGGGTGACGGAACGCCCGGCGTGTGCTGGTCTGGTGTCCTGACGACGCGGGGCCGGTCCGTGACGGGCGCGGGAAGGGGGGAGCGGGTGGGTGAGCGGCGCGACCGCGCCAGAGGGGCGTCGCGGCCCGGGGGTGTGGGCGATCACGAGTGGGCCGCGGGCCGGGACACGTACATCCGTGCCGGGGGCGGCTCGCTGGCTGCGGGCCGGATCGAGGGCGACGTCAGCTTCCACGCGGTGCCGCGCGTACCTGCCGAACCGCCCCATCAGCTGGGGGTGGTGCCGTCCCGGGCGTTGTCGTTCCAGGACCGTGCGGAGGCCGGCCGGCTGCAGGAGGCTGTGGACGGTGGTGGCACGGCGGTGCTGTGCCAGGTACTGACGGGAATGGGCGGGGTCGGCAAGACGCAGCTCGCCGCCGACTTCGCCCACCAGGCCTGGGACGGACGCCAGGTGGAGGTGCTGGTGTGGGTGACCGCGGTCTCCCGCACCGCGGTCGTCGCCGCGTACGCACAGGCCGCCGAAGAACTCTGCGGCGCCGACCCGTCCGACCCCGAACGGGCCGCGGGTGTGTTCCTGGCGTGGCTGCGCGCGAAGCATCACCGGTGGCTGGTGGTCCTCGACGACGTCACCGACCCGGATGACGTCAAGGGTCTGTGGCCGCCGGACAGCCCTGACGGCCGGACCCTGGCCACCACCCGGCGCAGGGACGCCGCGCTGACCGGCCAGGGCCGCCGCCGCATCGACGTCGGCCTGTTCTCCCCCGCCGAGGCCGCCGCGTACCTGTCCGGGGTACTGGCCGCACACGGCCGGAGCGAACCCACCGACCAGCTCACCGCCCTGGCCGCCGATCTGGGGTGCCTGCCGCTGGCGCTGTCGCAGGCAGCCACGTATCTGGTCGACGAGGCCTTGGCCGTCGCCGACTACCGGGCGCTGCTGGCCGACCGCACCCGCGCGTTGGGCCGTGCTCTACCCGTGTCCGACAGCCTGCCCGACGCCCAACGAGCACAGGTGTCCGCGGCCTGGTCGCTGTCGGTGAGCCTCGCAGACAGCCAAGGACCTCCCGGGCTCGCCCGCCGCCTGCTGGAGCTGACCGCGGTGCTGGACCCCAACGGCATCCCCGCCCCGGTCCTCGACTCCGACCCCGCCCACGCGTGGTACGCGGGCAGCGGGGAGGACACCGAGCAGCAGCGCGGCAACGACGCCGCACCGCCGATGACCGATGAGCAGGTCTACCGAGCGCTGCGGGTCCTGCACCGTCTCAGTCTGGTCGACCACACTCCCGACACCCCGCACCGGGCGGTCCGCGTCCACGCCCTGATCCAGCGCACCACCCGCGACGCCCTCACCCCCGCCCGGTACACCGCCTGCACCCGCACAGCCGCTGACGCCCTGCACGCGGCCTGGCCGCGCATCGGACGTGACACCGACCTCACCCAGGCCCTCCGCGCCAACACCACCGTCCTGGCCGAACACGGCGAACCCACCGGCAGCCTCTACCGGCCCGATGCCCACGGCGTGCTCTTCCGGACCGGTCACAGCCTGGGAGAAGCCGGCCAGTTTGCCGCAGCCGGCGACCACTTCCACCACCTCACCCGGGCTGTCACCCATCACCTCGGCCCCGACCACCCCGACGCCCTCACCGCGCGCAACCATCTCGCCTACTGGCGGGGGCGGGCGGGGGACGCGGCAGGCGCCGCGACCGCCCTCGCGGAACTGCTGGACGCCCGGCTGCGGGTGCAGGGTCCCGACCACCCCGACACCCTCACCACCCGCAACGATCTCGCCAACTGGCGGGGGCAGGCAGGGGACGCGGCAGGCGCCGCGACCGCCTTCGCGGAACTGCTGGACGCGCGGCTGCGGGTGCAGGGCCCCGACCATGTCCACACCCTCGTCACCCGGCACAACCTCGCGGCCTGGCGGGGGGAGGCAGGGGATGTCGCCGGTGCTGCGGCCGCCCACGCGGAACTGCTGGCCGACCAGTTGCGGGTGCTCGGCCCCGACCACCCCGACACCCTCACCACCCGCAGCGCCCTCGCCAACTGGCGCGGGCAGGCAGGGGACGCGGCAGGCGCCGCGACCGCCTTCGCGGAACTGCTGGACGCGCGACTGCGGGTGCAGGGCCCCGACCATCGCAACACGCTCATCACCCGCCGCTTCCTCGCCTACTGGCGGGGGCGGACGGGGGGTGCGGCCGGCGCCGCGACCGCCTTCGCGGAGCTCCTGGACGACATGGCGCGGGTGCTCGGTCCCGACCACCCCGACACCCTCACCACCCGCGGTCACCTCGCCGACTGGCGTGGGCGAGCGGGAGACGCCGTCGGCGCCGCGACCGCCCACGCGGAACTGCTGGCCGACCGGTCGCGGGTGCTCGGCCCCGACCACCCGGACACCCTCATCACCCGCAGCAACCTCGCCGACTGGCAGCAAAAGGCTCGCAGGGACACAGACTCAACGCACTGACCGCGCCCGGACGCTCCTTCGCCCTTGCTGAAGAGCTGCGACACCAGGCCCGGGGGCGGCCGACGATCCGGCCGACGTCCTCTGCGAGCCGGGTGCGTGCGGTGGGCGCGGCCGTCATTGCCCCGTCCGCACCCCGGCTGGCCCCGTCGAGCCGGTCCTCAGCGCCATCACCGCACACGGGGCACCCCGGCTCGTCAGCCGAGTCCATCGCCGGGGGACGACCGCAGAAGTCACACGGCCGCATGCTCACAGCCGCCGAAGCCGCTCCCGTCAGCCGTTCCTCCCACCGAGGAGGGCGGCCGAGCCTGCACAGCCCCCTGTCGGGCCCCCGCGGAGCGGCGATGATGCCGGGCGGAGGAAGATTCGACCGCGGTTTCGGTGAAGGAGCCGTGGAACGGAGGCTCAGGAGACGTGGGAGGCAGGGGTATGACGGGCGCGGTACGGGTGCAGGTGGTGTTTTTGGACGCCGCGAACGGGAGGGAGATGGGCAGGACCGAACTCGCCCCGGAGCAGTTGCCCGAGTCGTTCGAACACGCGACGCGCCTCGACATCGCGGGAGAGTCCTGGGATGTCGTTCGGGCCGATCCGCCGACCGCCCCCGAGTTCGTGGCCGGCGGCAGCCTCGTACTGACACTGAGCCGCGTCCAGGTGGCCGCGCCCGAGGGCGTGAAGTACTCCCTGCCGACCGTTTACGACGCGCTCCCGCCGACCGTACCCGCGCAGGCCGGCTCCGGCGGTCTCTTCCTGATCCACGAGGACGACTGGCGGCAGACCGAGATGGTCTCCCGGCAGGTGGCCGGTGAGGCCGAGACCGAGGCCGAGTTGCGGGCGATCCGCCGGATCCACCAGGAGCACTCCAGGCTCGTCGGCCACGGCGACTCGTCGCTGCGCGCCTTCGACATGATCCACATCCGCCGGGCTCCCGCGGCGCCCCTGGCCGCGGACGTGTCACGGCGGCGCCTGTCCGAACTGCTGCCGGGCGTCAGCACCCCGTACACGGGCGTCAGTTACGACGGCGGGCGCAGCCGGGTGGCCGGTTCGTTCGCGGTCGACGCCGGTCCGTTCACGCTGTACGGCCGGGCGCAGGGCGACCAGGTCACGGTGCTGTGCCTCACGCCCTCCGCGAGCACCGTCGGCCCGGATGCGGCGGCGGGCCCGACGTCAGCCCTCGGGCAGGCGATGGGCGAGTTCGGCCTCGTACTGATCGACTGGTGCGGTGCCTCGGTACGGGATTCCTCGGAGATCGGTGACTTTCTGATGTGAACAAGCACTCCCCGGACAGCCGGGCGAACTGAGAGCCGCGTCCGGGCCGCCGACCGCGGAGGCCGTTCGCGACGGCTCTGCCGGAACCGTGCCGCCCCGCTGCTGTCGCCCAGGGCCCACCGTCTAGGGTTCGACCATGATCTCGCAGACCTACCTGTCCGACCTGTTCTCGCTGGACGGACGCGTCGCCGTGGTGACCGGCGGCAGTTCCGGCATCGGCCGTGCCGTCGCCGGAGCCCTCGCGCGGGCAGGGGCCGGCGTCGTGGTCGTGGCACGCAGGGAGGCGGAACTGGCCTCGACGGTCGAGGAACTGACCGCCGACGGCTGCCGGGCCGCCTGGGTGAGCGCCGACCTGAGCACCCGCGACGGCACGCGTGCGGCGGCCGAGGAAGCGGCGCAGGTGTTCGGGGAGCCCGACATCCTCGTCAACTGCGCCGGGATCAACCTGCGGCCCCCGATGAGCGAGCTGGGCGAGGAAGTCTGGGACACCACGATGGCGGTGAACCTCGAGGCGCCCTACCTGCTCGGACAGCGGTTCGGGCCCCGCATGGCCGAACGGGGTTTCGGGCGGATCATCCACATCAGCTCCCAGCAGGCGCACAGGGCGTTCGTCCAGAGCGGCGCCTACGGCGTCTCCAAAGGGGCGCTGGAGTCACTGGCCCGTTCACAGGCCGAGGCCTGGTCGCCGCACGGCGTCACCTGCAACACCCTCGTGCCGGGATTCGTCATGACACCGCTCAACGCACGGCTGTCGTCCGACCCCGAGAGGGTCGCGGCGCTCGCCGCTCGCACGATGGTCGGGCGCAACGGTCTGGCGGAGGACTTCGCGGGCGCGGCGGTGTTCCTGGCGAGCCGCGCCTCCGCGTACGTCACAGGACAGGCGATCTTCGTCGACGGCGGATTCTCCGTTCACTGAGCCGAGGACTCCCGGACCTGGGGCGGCGTCACCCGCCGCGGGCAGCGCCCTCAGCCCTCACGACCGCGCTCCCCGTGGCAATCCCGCCCCGGAGGGACAGCCGCGGTGAGCGGCCGCTCCCCCGACAGCCGGTCGACCCGGCGCCCGGCGGGGAAGTGCCACTCCCGGGGCGCCCGTCGTGTCCGGGCTACCGCTGCCGCCGGCTGGTGCGCCATCCGAACGGCCCGGGGAGGTCGGCGCTGGTGGTGGTGCGTCCGGTGGAGCTGAAGGTACGTTTGAACCAACGCGGGCCGACCGTGAACGAGTGGGACTTCTTGCCGACGTTGAGGCGTACCCCTGGCAGGATCTTCCATGACTTCCGGAACGTGAACGACATCAGTCCTCCTCTGTAGGCGCGTAGTTGCCGTGTACCCGCTCCCCGGACGCTGTTGCAGGCAAGGCCGGCTTTTGTTCACCGGTAGCGGTTCTGGTCCAACTCCTGTGCAGTGGTGACGCTCTGTCATGCCTCGGGATCGGTGCCCTCCGTGACCCGTTGACAGACCTGCCTGGGATCACGCTCGCGCGGACTGCGACCTCGCCCCGCCGAACGGCGCTGTTCCGTCGCGGATCGCCATGGATCGGCGCTCGGCCAACGCCGGATCCGCAGCATCACCCGCCTGCCACGGGAAGATCGGCGGGAAACCGCAGGCAGGAACGGTGGGTGCGTCCCGACCAGCTCCCGCGGCCCGCGCAGCGAGCCTCAGCCGTCCGGGATCTGACGCCGACCCGGATCATGTCGCCGTCGTCCTGCACCGAAGCCGGCCGGCCGAGGGCGGTGACGTGACGGCCTTCGGCCGGAGGTGGCGCGGTGCTCCTCGGCAGCACCGCGCTTGATGCTCTCGCGGTCCGGGTATCGCAGGCACATGCGGGCGTGGGGAGTGGCCGGATGGACGGAATCCCGGTGGGCGGGTTTGCTGCTGGGCGTGGCGGAGCGGGCACGGGCGGGAAAGGACCCGCAGCCGTGGTGGCTGCCGCGGCGCCTGCTGACCGTGGTGTCGGCGGATGTCGACGACGCTGCCGGTGTCGCGGCGATCTGGATCCTGTCGCGCCCGGGGTCGTCGCGGATGCGTGAGCACACCGAGCTTCTTGAGCGGTTGGACGAGCGGTGGCGGCACGCCGGGGGCGGAAGCGGCTCCGGAGAGGATCCTGTCGAGGTCGACGTGCTCGACGTGTGCAACGGCGCGGGCGTGCTCAGCCTCACCCGCGGGCTTGACCCTCCACGCTCTCTCGCCGCGGCCCCGTGGATCGGTTGCGTGAAAATACACCTGGGGCGGGACGTGCGGCAGGTCCTCGTCGGTACCCGCCTGAAGGAGGTTCCCGAGCAGCGCAGTCTCGTTGCGGTATGGACTGCGCCCCGGAGCAGCCGTGGGGAGCGCCCCGTGGTCGTGGCGCTGGGACAGGACGGGGCCGAACTCTCCCGCATGGGCGCCCGTGACGCCCTGGACACCCATACCTGGGCGCGGCTGCGAGAGGAGCTGTAGCCGACGGCTTCCCGGGTCCCTGTCGTCCCGGCAGTCCTGGCCGAGGTCCTGACCCACGGAGGGGACAGCGCGAGCGCGGAGGCGGCGCGGGCCGGCGCGGCGCGGTGCGGTGTCGGGACGAGGGGCCCGCGGCGGGCGCAGATTCTGCACGGTGCCGACTTCCGTGAGCGTTGTGCGGTTGGCGCCCGCCGGTTCGCAGCGAGAGTTCCGTACCCGGCGTCCCGCGAGCGTCAGCCCTTGCTGGGTACGCCGGGCTGCTGCGGCTCCGTGGTACAGCCGCCCTTGCGGCAATTGATGTTCGAACACGACATGGCCATGACTCCTCTCCCACCGGTCGGAGAACGCGCCGCGGCGAGAGAGTCCGCACGCTGCATTGAGCGTCTTTCCCCGTTCCGGCCACACATCCCTCACACTTTCGCGGGCCAGGTCCGCACAGCACCGGACGGATGGCACTCCCCGGACCCTCGGCCGCGTGCGGCGAGCGCGACAGCTCCGCGGCCCGCTGTCCCGGCGCACGCCCCTCGCGGGTCGTCCCGGTCGACGACACGGCCGTGACGGGTCGGCGGCGACCGTCTCCTGGGCCGCCCGCTCCCGCGTGCCACACTGCTGACGGCCCAGACCGACCCCCGCCCGTCACGGCGGACTCCAGCGCCCTGCCCGTAGGGCGGCCGCCCATGGAACTCACCGCCCTGCCCAGCATCGGCACGGAGCGCTGGCTGCCCTGGGTCCAGCAGGCCGACGTGCTGCTCGCCGACGGCGACGAAACCCTCGGCGTCGTCGGCTTCTCCCTCTTCCCGCACCTGGACCACCCGGCCCTGCCGGAGAACACCGTGGCCGACGCCGAGCGCTGGGCCGCCGCCCTGCCGAACCCCGCCTACGCCATCGACGACGACACCGCCGTCAAAGTCACCGACGGCGCCGTCGAGATCGTCTCCGAAGGACACCGGCGGCTCTTCTGACCGGCCGCCGACGGCAGCAGCAGCCATCGGCGGTCGGTCAGAAAACAGTCACTCCGCCAGCAGGACGGTGACGGCCCGGCGGAAAATCCTGCGGGAAGCGGTGCGCGTCAGACCGTCGAAGACCCGTGGCAGACCGCGTACCGCCACGTCCTCGCGCCACCGCACATATGCGCCCGCGCCGTCGGGGCGCACCTCGATCTCCGCCCAGCCGAGGACGACCCGGCCCGCCTTTTCCAGCCTGCACCGGCCGCCGCCGCCCCCCACCGGCGGCTCCCACACCGTCACCCGCATCGGATCGGTGAAGCCCACCGGACCGACACCGGTCCGGGCGACCACGACGGTGCCCACCCCGGACGGCGACCGGGTGGTGGCGGTGACGCGGGTCAGCGGCACACTCCCCGAATGCCGCTCCCAGGTGGTCAGCCGACGCCACGCCTCATCCGGCGGCAGCTCCGTACGGCATTCGACGACGAACACGGACACACCCCGAACATACCCACCCGCCCCCAACCGTCACGGCAGGCGGGTCCGCAGGTCGCGGAAGAAAGCGGTGATGTCGTCGGCGAGCAGGGCGGGTTCCTCGTGGGCCGCGAAGTGGCCGCCGCGGGGCATGCGGGTGTAGCGGGTGAGGTGGTAGGTGCGCTCGGCCCAGCTCCGCGGCGGCTGCGAGATGTCCGCGGGGAACACCGCGAGGGCTGTGGGGACGTCGACCCGCCGCACCCGCCGGGTCAGGTGGTGCGCGTACTCGTAGTACGGGCGGAACGACGTGGAGACGGTGCCGGTGAACCAGTACAGGGACGCCTGTGTGAGGAGGAAGTCGTCGCTGAAGCGCGTGGACAGCTCGCCCCCGCAGTCGCTCCACGCCCGGTACTTCTCCAGGATCCAGGACAGCAGACCGGCGGGTGAGTCGGAGAGGGCCGGCGCGAGGGTGAGGGGGCGGGTGCTCTGCTGGTGCTGGTAGCCGCCCTCCTCCGTCTGCCAGGCCGCGACCGAGGCCTGGTACGCCTCCTCCTCGGGAGTGAACGAGGCCGGGTCGGGGTCCGCCGGGGGCGCCGAGGCGAGCAGGTGGATGCCGACGAGCGCCTCGGGGTGGGCTTCGGCCAGCCGTGAGGTGATGCCCGCGCCGAGGTCCCCGCCGTGGGCGGCGTAACGGCGGAAGCCGAGGTGATCGCGCATCAGCCGGTGCCACAGGTCGTGGGTCTGTTCGGCACCGGTCAGCGTCGGCCGCTGCGGGGAGAACACGAAGCCCGGCAGCGACGGGACGATCACCGTGAAGGCGTCCCGGGCGTCGCCGCCGTGACGTGAAGGGCGGGCGAGACGCTCCGCGAGAGCCGTGAGCTCCAGGACGGTGCTGGGCCAGCCGTGGGTGAGAACGATCGGCAGGGCGTCCGGGCGCTCGGCGTCGTAACGGAGGTAGTGCACCGGTGTGCCGTCGATGTCGGCGAAACGCGAAGGCAGGGCGTTGACGGCGGCCTCGTGAGCACGCCACGCGTAACCCGTCGCCCAGTACGTCACCAGGCGGCGGAGTTCGGCGGCGTCGGTGCCCGCCTCCCACGGGCCGACCGGCCACGGTTGCGGCCACCGGGTGGCACGCAGCCGGGCACGCAGATCCTCCAGGTCGGCGTCACCGACGTGGAGAAGGGGGGCTGTGGTGGGCACGGCGTGCCTGCCTTTCGTCTCGGGTCCGCGGTGGTCGTCCCTGCGGACGCAGTCGGCCGGGGACTCCGGGCGCGGGGTGCCCGGCACGGTGCCGCCGTCCGGTCGTTCCCGGGGTGGTCCCTCCGAAGGGTTGTCCTGGCGGCCGGAATGCCGCAGGCCGGTGCGGGCCGGGTGGTCACCCGACCGCCCCGCAGGCCGGACCGAGCGCCT
Source organism: Streptomyces sp. NPDC004031 (assembly GCF_053604375.1). NCBI lineage: Bacteria > Bacillati > Actinomycetota > Actinomycetes > Kitasatosporales > Streptomycetaceae > Streptomyces > Streptomyces sp. NPDC004031. Next base: position 15,079 of record NZ_JBSGHL010000074.1, read on the forward strand.
GTACGACAGCCGCCCGGACCTCCGCTTCCGGTTCCGGCTCCGTCGCCAGAAGCGCGTGCAGGATCATTCCCTCCAGCAGCGCGTCGAGACGGGCGGCCGTCCCCGGTCCGGTGAAGCGGGCGAGAACCGCACGGCTGCGTCCGGTCCATTCCTGGGTCAGCGCGCGCAGCGCGGGATCGCGCAACGCGGCCAGGTGCAGCTCGAAGCCGAGGACCGCGCTGCGGTGCCGGGACGGCCCGCCCAGGACCAGCCCCACCAGGACCTCGATGAGGTCCTCGCGCGACGCCACCTCGGCGAAGAGCGCCTCGTACGCGGCGGTCCGCTGCCCGACGTACCGGGCGAACGCCTGAGCGCACAGCTCCGCCAGGCTCGCGAAATGGTAGGTGACGGAACCCAGTGGCACGTCCGCGCGGACAGCGACCTTACGGTGGGTGATCCCGGCGATCCCGTCCTCGACCAGGACATCCAGGGCAGCGTCGAGGACGCGCTCCCTGCGCCGCGGATCGTGCCGGCGCGTCCGCCGGCTCTCGCCGGTCACTGTCCCCGGCCTTCCGCTGTCCCGCGGCCGTCGGGTCCGTCCTCCACACGCATAAGAACAAATGTACATTGCATGGGAGACCAACGTTCCTGTCACCGCAGGTCCCCGGGCTCAGGCCCCTGATGCCGGGGCCCTGCCCGGGGCTACGGGCGGCTCGCCCGTCCGAGCCGGTATCAGCAGACTCCGGAACCGCGGACCGTGCTCTGTCAGCGCGCTCCGCCGGCCCGGCGGAGGGTCAGGTCGCCGGGGTCTCGGGGCTGAACACGGTGAGCGGGAGGCCCTCGACCGCGAGGGCGGTGAAGCCGTTCTCGGTGCCGGACGCATGCTCTTCGGACTCGTCCCAGCAGACGCCCTGTCCCGCGGTGACAGGGATGCGGATGCCGTCCGGTCCGGCGACCCAGCCGCCGCCGGACACCACCAGGAACATCTGGGGTGAGGCAGCGGGGTGGACGCCGATGGTTCCGCCGGCCTCGACCTTCACGTAGGTGAGGTGGACGGTTCCGTCACCCGCAGCGATGCGAGTGGCGACCACGCCGCTGCTCCCGTGGCCGGAGATGCGCCGTTCGTCGCGGTCGAACTGGAAGATCTCCAACGATGCTCCTACGGACGAGTACGGAAGGGCGCGTTCACAGGTGCCCGACCGGTCACGGTGAAGACGCCCGAGCGGAAATCCATTCGCCGACCTGGTGTGCTGCTCGCTCGAAGGTTTCGGCGAGCGAGAGGTCGTTCCCGACCTCCAGGGCGAGTTCCTCGACGTAATGAGTGCCGTGATCCACCTCGCAGCGGCAGGCGACGCCCACCTGCGCCGTCGTCAGGAGCGAACCCCGCCGGGTCCAGCAGACATCGAGCTCGTACTCCGTCCAGTCGTCGGGCCCGTCGTCCATCGAGACGGCGGTGCAGAGGACGACCGGGATCCCGACCGCGCCGGGGCCGGGGAACACAGCGTGGTCCGGCGTCCAGTGCCACTTCGGTGGGTCGCCCGAGGGCCGTGCGGCGTCGAGGAACGCCGCGGCGGCGCGGAGGCGCGTCACGACGTCCTCTCCGATGCCGGGGAAGAGCAGATCGAGCGGTGCACGCGCGAAAGGCCCTTGCTCCATCACGGTGGTCACCCGTCAAAGGTTGGCCGTAGGCGGATCCGCAATCAAGGTGCCCGCAGCGGGAGATCCCCTCACACGGGGGCCGTTGACACGGCCCGGTGCCGGCCGGGTCACGGGGTGCTCGGGGAAGCGGGCACCGGCCGCCACGTGCCATGGGCCGGGGAGGCATGACGGAGTGTGAGGAGGGCACACGAGCGGTAGCGAAAGGCCGAACGAGGAGGACGACGATGACCGGTGAAGCGCATGACTTTTCCGTTGCGGACGAACTGCGTGAGCGGGCGGGAGCCTTCGTCAACACGCACGTGGGCTTGTGGGTCGCCGTAGAGGACGACGGAACACTGGCGCTGGCCGCCGACAGCGCCGTGGACGTCTTCCGGGCGGCGGCGGACTGGCTGGCCGAGGGAGACGCCTACACCGTGACCGGACTGACCTGGCAGCAACAGGCCGACGAGCCGCGGTACACCGCGCGGCTGGCCCTGCGCCGTTCAGGGGAGGCCGACACTCCCGTCGTCCCCACCCAGATGGTTCCCTGACACAACGCGGCGGGCGCTCCGGCCTGGGCGGCGATGACCGCGTCTTCACCGGCGGGCGCGACACGGCGCCGCCGAGGGGACCCGTCGCCGTCCAGCACGCCGAGCGGGCCGCGCGCGAACCACGGATCCACCAGGCGGCGGGGACCGACGCGAGCGTCGCCGCCGCATGGTCGCGCGGAGGCGGGCACGCGCGGGAGATCCTCGACCGGGCGTTCGGACACATCGGCACGACGGGCGACGACCCGTCAAGGGCGTTGGCGCGTGCGCGACGTCGGCATCGCCGGGGCCTCGGCCGTCGTCACCGATCAGCTGGGTGAGCCGGGAGTGCCGACCGGCACGGTCAGGGGCGTCGCGCCGCGACGACCGGCGGCACGTCCCCCGGGCGGACCGGCACAGCGGCGCAGAGTCCGCGGCTGCCCCGGCCGGTACGGTGCACCGCTCGCGGCTCCGGCGTGGAGTCGGGGGAAGAACTGCGGGTATCCGGTTCGGCATGAGATGGGTCAGGTGGGCGGGGATCGCGGTCGGCACCTACGCGATCGGGGTGCTGGTCTGGCATTTCGGTGGACGTACCGGCGGCGGCCACCCGTGGGGCCAGTCCTGGCTCGGCGGACTCGCGCTGGCTGCCGCTGTCGGCCTGTGGATGCTGGTGAAACGCCAGTGGAGAAAGCACCGCGGCCGCCGCACCGGACCAGGCGCCCCCCTGTAGGGGTCGTCGCCGATGCGACCGCGGCTGCTGTCCGGGCCGGGAAAAGTTGTCGTGGTCGCGGTCCCCGGCGAACCGGCGCCGTACTCCGGGCGTCTTCCCCTGCACAGGCGGGACACCGCCACGGACGAGGGGGGGTCCCATGGACGGCGGCGGGCACGGCGACTCGGGGCACAGCGGCCACTTCGATCACCACCACGGCCACCACCACGGCGCGCACCACCACTACACCGGTCAGGACGACGGGGACTTCGGCCAGCGGCGCGGCTCGGGCGCGGGCGGGAGCGGGACCGCCGGCGCCCTGCTGATCATCGTCGTCGGGCTGGTCGCGCTCTTCCTGTTCACCTGGATCCACTGACGACCCTGCCGCCCGCGCGGCCGTGGGCGGTCGGGCCGGTCACCGCCTACGGGTGGGTGTCCGTGAGCGCGATGACCTCGTCGAGGCGGTCCAGGGCGGCCTGCAGGTCGTCGACCTTCGCCTGGATGCGGTCGCGCTCGGCGTGCAGCATGGCTCGCTGCCCGGCGTCGGTGTGCCCGGCGTCCCAGCACGGAAGGAGTTCCGTGATCCTGCGGCTGGTCAGGCCGGCCGCGAACATCTGCTGGAAGAAGCGCACCCGGGTGACGGCGTCCTGCCGGTAGAGGCGCTGGCCGGACGGGCTGCGCTCCGCGACGAGCAGCCCCTGCTGCTCGTAGTAGCGCACCGCGCGCACCGAGACGCCCGCGCCCCGCGCCACCTCGCCGATGCGGACCAGCCGCTCGGCGGCGGCCTTCGTGACGGTCATGGTGATTCCTCTCACCCCGGTCTTGGCGATCAGCACTTGCCCCTGACGTCAACGTCAGGTTTTAGCGTACCGGGCATGGATATCGACAGCTCAGTCGCCCTTGTCACCGGAGCCAACCGTGGCCTGGGCCGCGCCTTCGCCGTGCGCCTGCTCGAACGGGGCGCCCGCAAGGTCTACGCGACAGCCCGCCGACCGGAGACCGTGGACCTGCCCGGGGTCGAGGTGCTGCCCCTCGACATCGCCGATCCCGCATCCGTGCGGGCCGCCGCCGAGGCCGCCCCGGACGTGTCGCTGCTCGTCAACAACGCGGGGATCCAGACAGGGACCGACCTGGTGACCGGCTCGCTGGACGCGGTGCGGCACGAGCTGGAGACCAACGTGTTCGGCCACCTGGCAATGATCCGGGAGTTCGCGCCGGTGCTCGCCCGCAACGGCGGGGGCGCGATCGTGAACGTCCTCTCCGCCATGGCGTGGTTCGGCGGCAGGGGCGCGAACGCCTACCACCTGTCGAAGGCCGCCGCCTGGGCCATGACCAACGGTGTCCGCCTGGAGCTCGACGAGCAGGGCACGCTCGTGACAGCGGTGCACCTCGGCCTGGCCGACACCGACATGGCGGCGGGCTGGCCCGTGGCGAAGATCGCGCCGCAGGACCTGGCCGACGCGGCGCTCGACGGCGTCGAGGCGGGCTCCGCCGAGGTCCTCGCCGACCAGTGGAGCCGGGACGTCAAGTCCCGGCTGCCACTGACACCGGAGGAGTTCAACGCCGCGATGGACCGGGCCCTGGCGGCGCTGACGGCAGGCTGAGAAGGTCCCGGGCCGCGCCGCTGCGCGGAAGCCCTCGCTGCGGCGCGGCCCTGCCGGATGGGGAGGCGGTATCCCGAGTGGGCCCTACTGCGAGGCGGGCGTGCCCGGGGCCGCCCGCGGTGTGGGCCCTGCGTCGGAGGCGCCGGGGCGGGCCGTGTGGCGGGCGGTGGTGAGGAGGGCGGTGTGGGCGACGGTGCGGTCGATGCGTTGGGGGCAGTAGGGCTCCTTGCCGGTCCACAGCAGGCAGTCGCAGGTCGCGCCGGCCTGCTGCCAGGCGGTCAGCCAGCGGGCGGCGCGGGACATGGCGGCGGGGGTGCCGGGGAGCGGGTGGGTGTGGAGGGCGAGGACGGCGTAGCCGGTTTCGCCCGCGGTGGGGTGGCGGTGGGCGCCCCAGCCGCCGTCGGGGCGCTGGGCGCGCAGAAGGGCGGCGGCGCCGCGTCGGGCGGCGGCGTCGGCGGCGGGCAGGGCGAAGAGGACCTGGGCGGTGATGTAGATCCAGGAGGTGTGCCACTTGTCGCCGCTCCACCGGCCGTCGGTGTCCTGGCGGTCGCGGAGGAAGCGGTGGACGGGGCCGTCCGGCCCGCCGGGGCGGGTGAGTGTCCGCAGGTGCAGGGCGTGGGCCGTGGTGGTCAGTGAGGACTGGAGCTCGCCGGGATAGGTGCGGTAGTGGTCCTGGTGGCGGTACCGCTCGACCGCGGCCGCGTCGGTGGGGCGGCCGGTGAGGGCGAGGGTGAGGTGCGCGGTGGCGGTCATGTCGCCGTCCGGGGCGAAATGGGCGCTCATGCCGACACCGGCGGGGGTGAGCGCCGCCTGGAGCGCGTCGAGCCTGCGGGCGCACGGGTCCGCGAGGCGCGGGTGGCGGGTCAGACCGGCCAGGGCGAGGGCGTGCAGGGCCCAGGTCTGTTCGAAGACGCCGATGGGCCAGACGGTGGGCAGGAGCGGGGGCCGGCCGGTGGCGGCACGGGCGAGGTAGGCGTCCAGGGTGCCGGCCGGGGCGCGGTGTCCGAGGTGGTGCAGGGCCGCGGCGGTGGCGGCGGGGCTGTGGCCGATGCCTCCGCTGCCGTCGACCGGCGGCGGCTGCAGGGGGCTGCCCCAGCCCTCCCACGAGTGGACGGCCGGGGTGCCGGCCGGGTGCGGGGCGTGGCGGGTGATGAGGCGGCGCCGCTGGCCGCCCAGGGTGCGCAGCGCGTGGTAGGGGGCGGTGGGCAGGGTGGGGTGGGCGGTGCGGGCTTCGTCCAGGAGCGGGGGCAGCAGCAGTTCCAGGCCGACGGGGATGTCCTGGGGCACCGGGCCTCCCCAGACCCGCGGGGCGTGGCGGCGGAGGAAGGCGATGCCGCGTTCGGCGGAGTGCCGGTGGGCCGGGTGGCGGGTGAGGGCGAGGACGGCTGCGAGGGTGGGCAGGTCGCGGGCGTGGGGGATCAGCGGGTCGCCCCAGCCGCCGTCGGGCTGTTGCCGGGTGGTGAGCCAGTGCAGCATGTCTCCGGTGCCGGGGCGGTGGGGCAGCAGGGTCGCCGCGCGTGCGGTGTCGTACACGGCGGGGGTGACGGCGCCGCCGCCGCTGCCGAGGTCGTCGACGAGGGCGTGCAGGCGGTCCAGGGCTTCGTCCTCGGCCGGTCCGGGGGGCGTGGTGGTCACGGGTCGGTCCTCCGGCGCGGGGACGCGACCCGGTACCGGGGGGCCGCGAGGTGCCAGGCGACCGCGTCTGCTGCGAGGCGTTCGAGGTCGGTGAGGTGGGCGGCCAGCGCCGGGTGGTCCAGGCCCAGGCGCGGCAGGGTCGTCTTGAGCCGCTGGTAGGCGTCCAGTTCCTCGGCGGCGGCGCGGGCGGCGGCGTCGAGGCCCTGCCGCAGGGACAGGCCGTGCGCGGCGCGCAGGACGAGCACGGTGTTGAGCGGATGCTTCTCGGCCCGCAGCTCCTTGGCCAGCGAGTGCACGTCGTTGACCAGGTAGTGGAAGGTCACCAGGTGCTCGCCGAGGGCTTCCACGACGGGGTGGCCCAGCAGGTGTACGGGGACGGGTCTGCGGTGGATGACCGGATACAGCTCGTGCAGCGGGCGGACGCCGAGGACGACGGGGCGCATGCGCCGGTACTCGGCCGGTGAGACTGCCCGGCGCCGGATGCCGGCCTCCCAGCGGTGGGCGTGGAGGTAGTCGCCGAGCGCGGTGCGGAAGCGGTCGGTGTGCTCGGGCAGCCGGACGTCGCGCAGCGAGTGGGCGAGACGGCCGGTCAGCCGGGTGAGCGGCAGGTCCGCCGCGGTGGCGGGTTCTCCGTCGAAGACGGCCAGGACGCGGTCGTAGGCACTGGTGAGGCCGGCGGGATCCTGACCGGTGATCCAGTCCTCGTGCAGGCAGAACAGGGCGGAGTAGAGCATGGCCAGGTACAGGCCCTCCCGGGAGGTGCCGGGGTGGAGCCGCCCGGTGAGGGGGCCGAGGCGGATGCCGGCGAGTCGGCGTTTCAGCTGGGCGGGGGCGCCGATGCCGTCCAGCAGGGTGAGGACGTCGTGTTCCGCGGTCCGGGCGTGGGGGTGCGGGCGGGCGCCGAGGGTCGGGGGGAAGGGGCAGGGGATGTCGGGGAGGGCGGGGAGTTCGTCGGCCATCGGCTCGGTCCCTTCGGTGCCCGCTGCCGGGAGCGGCCTCGCTCAGCGGGCGGTCACCCGCAGTCGCAGGCCCCGGGGCACGAGCAGGGTTCGTGGTCGCACGGATACGCCGGTGACGGGGCTCAGCCGCCAGTCCCGGGCGATGACGGCGAGGGCGGTCACGACGGTGTCGGTGCCCTGCCGGTCGCCGATGCACTGGCGGGCACCGGCGCCGAAGGGCAGGAAGCCGGTGGGGTCGGGCTTGGTGTCGTACCAGCGGTCGGGGTCGAAGAGGTGGGGCCGGTGGTGGAGTTCGGGACGGCGGTGCAGGAGGTAGGGGCTGAGGGCGAGGACGGTGCCCGCGGGCAGCCGGGTGCCGCCGAGTACGGTGCCCTGCTGCACCGAGCGGGTCAGGAACCAGGCCGGGGGGTAGAGCCGCAGGGCCTCGGTCACCACGCCCCGGGTGAACGCCAGACGCGGCAGGTGGTCGGGGCCGGGAGCCGCGCTGCCCACGACGGCGTCGCATTCGGCGCGCACGCGTTCGGCGGCCGGTGGGTGCTCGGCCAGCAGGTGCAGGGACCAGGCGAGGGTGGCGGCGACGGCCTCGACACCGGCCTGCAGGAAGGTCTGCGCCTGGTCGATGATCTCCGTCTCGGACAGCGGGGGCACGTCCCGGTCCCCGTCGCCGGTGCCGGGACCGCCGGTGCCCAGGAGGGTGGAGAGCAGGTCGCCGTGGTCGCGCGGTTCGGCGCGGCGGGCCTCGATGATCGCGGCGACCTCGCCGCGCAGTCCCGCGACGCTGTCGCGGTGGCGCCGGTTCGCGGGCAGCGGGAGCCGGTTGACGAGGGCGGGGCTGAGCGTGCGCCGGAAGATGCCCTCCTCCATGACGGTGAGCACCTGGCGGATGCGCGTGGTGCCGGTACCGGGCAGCGCGGTGCTGAACAGGCTCCCCAGGAGGGCGCGGGTGGCGAAGGCCACGGCCTGCTCGGTGACGTCGACGCTCTGCCCGGTGGTCCAGGAACCCGTCATCTCCCGGACGGAGCCGACCGCCGCGGCGACGACACCGGGCAGCCGGTCGGGGCGGAAGGACGGCTGGCACAGCCGCCGCTGGCGCCGGTGGTCGCGCTGGGCGCAGGTGACGAGCCCGTTGCCGAGGACCTCGCGGGCCCGGTCGTAGAGCGGGCCGCCCTTGTCGAAGGTGCGGTCGTCGAGGAAGACCCGACGGATCAGCTGCGGGTCGCTGACCAGGACGAGGGTGGTCGGCCCGAACCGCAGCCGCAGCAGCGGCCGGTCCTCCGGCAGTTCGGTCAGCACGGCCAGCGGGTCGCACAGCATGGCCGCGGTGTGTCCCAGCAGACGCCGGGCCCCGGGCGCGAGGGGAAGGGACGCAACGTCAGAGCCGACGCCGATCACCATCACGGACTCCTTCACAGGGGGATGCGGCGCGCCACCCCGCCGGGGCTGCGCGTGCCGGTCCGCCCACGGCGCCCGCGGGCTTCGGGCAGGTCGTCGCACGGCGGCCCGGCGAGCGGCGCCGGGCTGCCTCCGCCGGACGGGCCCCCGCAGGGGTCCGCGCCTCCCGGGCGCCGTGAACGGGCGGCGGCGGGCGCGGGGTCAGTCGGCGGGCGGGGGTCAGTCGGCGGGCGGCGGGACGACGGGGAGGAGGATCGCGCGGCTGACCTTCGCGGCGGCCCTGCCGATGGCGATCTCGTGCTCGCGGTAGAGGCTCGTGCCGATCCGGCGGTCGGCCCACAGCGAGCGGGCGTTGGCCCAGGCCGCCTCGCGCGCGGCGGCGACGGAGAAGCTGCTGACGGCGTGCTTGAGGAGTTCGGCGTCGCGGGTGGCGACCTTGACGACCTCGGTCTCGAACTCGGCGCGGATCTCGGCCTCGACGGAGGCGAGGAGGTCGTTGACTTTCTCGTAGTCGGCGTGGACCGGCGGAGTGTCCGGGGTGGTGTGCCGCTCGGCGCACGTCTCGACGACGGCGACGGCGAGGTCGTGGTCGATATGGGCGTTCATCCCGGCCAGCACGAACTGGACCGGCCAGATGACGCGGTTGTCGCGGGCCTGGAACAGCGGTTCCCAGGCGGGGTCGACGGGGCGGCCCGCGGCGGCCGCGGCGACGTTGCCGAGGTACAGCCCGGCGAAGATCACGTCCATGCGCTCCAGGAACGGGCCGTCGGAGAACGTCCCCTCGGTGATGTTCTCCTTCACCAGCTCGGTGACCCTCAGATACACGTGGTTGAAGCACGCGACACCGTCGCGCGGGTCGAGCGCGGCGTCGATCTGCCGCATCCGGGCGATCACGTCGTCGATGGTGGTGGGCAGCTCCGGGGTCGTCGTCACGGTCACGGGGGTCCTCCGGGAGAGAGGGAAGGCAGGGGGCGCGGGCCGTGGGCCCGGCCGGCGAACCGGCACAGCGTGCGGCACCGCCCGCCACCAGCAGTAAAGCGGCGCCGAAACGTCATATGCCAGGGGCCGGCGGCGGATTCACCCCACCGGGTGGCCCGCGGTGCGGCCCGTTCACGGCAGCCGCGGACGTACCGCTCCGGCCCGCGGTCGGGCCGCGGTCGGGCCGCTCTATCGCCTATCGGGATTGTTCCTAGAATGCGGGGATGGAGGACATCGAGGCGATCGCGGCACTGCAGGACCCCGTCCGGCGGCGGCTGTACGAGTACGTGGCCGCACAGGACCGGGAGGTCGGGCGCAACGAGGCGGCCGAGGCGGCGGGGGTGGGGCGGACGCTCGCCGCGCACCACCTCGACAGGCTCACCGAGGCCGGGCTGCTGGACAGCGGCAGCCGCCGCCTGACGGGGCGTACGGGGCCGGGGGCGGGGAGGCCGGCCAAGGTCTACACCCGCGCACGGGGGGAGCGGTCGGTGTCGCTGCCCGCGCGCGACTACCGCACCGCCGCCGAACTGCTGGCGGAGGCCGCCGAACTGGCCGGCGCGGACGCCGCGCTCTACGGGGCGGCGCGGCGGCGCGGGGAGGCCCTGCGCGGCGCGGCGGAGCCCTGCGCGAGCCTGGAACAGGCGGTCGAGCTGCTCGCCTCCCGGGGCTACGAGCCGCGCGCCGAGACCGCCGCGGAAGGCTCCGCGCCGGGGGTCGTGCGCATGCGCAACTGCCCCTTCCACGCGGTGGCGGAGAGCTTCCCGCCGCTGGTGTGCGGGATGAACCTGGCGCTGCTGGAGGGGCTGTTGGGCGACGGAGGAGTCCGGGCGCGGATGGACCCGCGGCCCGGACACTGCTGCGTCGTCGTCGAACTCCACTAAAAACAATGGCCATTGACATAGAAATGCGGGACGTGCTGGGATGAGGCCATGACCTCATCCCAGACCTCGGCCCGCCCCGCCGGTCCCGCAGCGGGCGACGGGCCCCGTGTCCATCTCGCCGAGCTCAACGTCGCCACCCTGCGGCACCCTCTCGACGACCCGCGCATGCGGGACTTCGTCGATCTGCTCGCCCCCGTCAACGGCGCCGCCGACCGGGCGCCCGGCTTCGTCTGGCGGCTGGCCGAGGAGGGGCAGCCCGACGCCACCGCGATGCGGCCCGCGGGCGAGAACGTCATCGTGAACATGTCGGTGTGGGAGTCCGTCGAGAGCCTGCGCGACTTCGCCTTCCGCAGCGGCCATCTCGACACCATGCGGCGGCGCCGCGAGTGGTTCGAGCGGCACGTCGAGGCGCACCAGGTCATGTGGTGGATCCCCGCGGGGCACCTGCCGACGGTCGAGGAAGCCCTCGAACGGCTCGCCGACCTCCGCGACAACGGGCCGTCGCCGCGCGCCTTCACCTTCGCCGTCCCCTACTCCCCCGCCGAGGCGGACCCCGGCCACGTACCCGCCTGACGCGGTTTCCGGCCAAGCGGCCCACCGCCCTAAGAGAGCGCTCTCTTCCGCCTTGACGACGGGCGTCCGCGCGAGTTCAATCAATGTCACTCAGAGGTGCACACGCAGCGACATCCGCGCACATCGTGCTCGCTGCCCCTCCGACCGCTCCGCGCCCCCCGTACCACCCCGTACCACCCCTCACGCTGCCCGTCCTCCGCCTTCCCGCGGCCGGCCGGCGGCCCGCCGCACGGACGTCGCGGCAGCGCCGGTGCCCGGGTCGGGCGGACGCGATAGGCGATCCCCCCACGCGGGCAGTGCCCGACCGCAGGTCCGCCGACGCCTGCCCGCCGTCCTCGAGGAGGAGTACATGGTCTCCAGGCGATCCTTCCTCACGGCCGCCGGCGCCGCCGCCGCTTCCCCGCTGTGGGCGGGCGGTCTCGCCCCGCGGGCCGCTGCCGCCGGGCCGTCGCTGCCCGTCTCGCTCCGGAACAACTCCGGCAGCGCCACCGTCTACGCCTACATCAGCGGCGCGGACAGCACGGGCTGGCCCGGTTTCGTCACCCAGGCCGGGCGCTTCCAGCGGCTGCCCAGCCCCTCGTCCGTGCTGACGCCCGTCGCGGACTACTCCATCGCGCTCGGGCCCTCGGGCTCGGCGGCCACCGCCTTCACGCTCCAGGACTACGTGATCGGCGGCCGGGTCTGGTTCTCCGTGGGCAAGAAGATCCAGTTCTTCGTCAACCCGCCCGGCGGCAACGGCGGCGTACCCGGACTCGTCCAGCCCGGCTTCACCAGCAGCGACCCCAACTGGCTGACCGACTGGACGTTCTGCGAGTTCACGTACAACAGCGCCAACCTGTACGCGAACATCTCCTACGTCGACATGGTCGCCCTGCCCGTCTCGATGGCCACGACCGGCAGCGGCGGGGCGCAGTCGGTCAGCCCGCTGCCCTCGGGCGCGCTGGCCTCCATCGCCGCCGGGCTCCAGGCGCAGCACGCGGCCGACGGGGCGCCGTGGGACCGGCTGGTGGCCACCGACTCCTCGGGCGCCGCGCTGCGCATCCTCGCGCCCGCCCACTCCCCCGTGGACTTCGCCGGCTACTGGTCGAACTACCTGGACCGGGTGTGGAGTTACTACCAGTCGCACACCCTGACCATCAACGGCCAGGGCAGCATCGGCTCCTACTCCGGCACCGTGTCCGGCAGCACGCTGGTCTTCGCGGGTCTGAACACCAACGGGGTGCCGTTCACCAAGCCCAGCGCGGCCGACATCTTCGGCTGCGCCAGCGGGCCGCTCTACAACTCGGGCGGCGACGCCCGCGGCGCGGTGGCGGCGCGCCTGGCCGCCGCCCTGAACCGCAGTTCGCTGCTGGTGACCGGCGGCGGCAACCAGCCCGACGGCGTCTCCCCGTCCGGCTATTACACCGACGCGACGACCAACCACTACGCCCGCCTGGTGCACAAGTACGCCACCGTCGGCTACGCCTTCCCCTACGACGACGTCGGCCCCACGGGCGCGGCGCCGGTCGACGGCCACCTCCAGGACGGCGCGCCGACCTCCTGGACGATCGCCCTCGGTCCGGGCGCCGGCTCGGGCACCACCCCGCCGCCGGGCGGCGGGACGAGCGCGTACGGGACGATCCAGGCGGAGTCGTACAGCGCGCAGAGCGGGACGCAGACCGAGAGCTGCACCGACACCGGCGGCGGCCAGGACGTCGGCCACATCGCGGGCGGCGACTGGCTGAAGTACTCCGGCGTGGACTTCGGCCCGTCCTCACCGGCGCAGTTCGTCGCCCGTCTGGCCTCGGGCGCGGCGGCCGGGGTCAGCGGCGCGATCCAGGTGCGGCTGGACGGCACGGCGGGCACCAAGATCGCCGAGATCGACTACGGGAGCAGCGGCGGCTGGCAGAACTGGCAGACGGTGCCGGCCAACCTCACGGCCGCGGCGACCGGCGTGCACGACGTCTACCTGGTCTTCTCCTCGGGCAGCGGCGCCGACTTCGTGAACGTCAACTGGTTCGGCTTCACCCGCTAGACCTGCTCTCGGGGCCGCCCCGCCCGGCCCGCGGTCCCGGTCACGTCCCGGTGGGACATATGTCTCACCGGGACATGTGTCCCATCGGGACATCGAGGCGTACGGTCGAGGACATGGACGCCGACGGGACGGAACCGGGTAGCGGCGCCGCCGACGCGGACCGGCGGCTGCTGAGGGCGCGGCGCACCCGCGCGGCGCTCGCGACGGCCGCGGTCGACCTGATCCTGGAGCGCGGGCTGGCCGCCACCACGGTGGAGGCGATAGCCGGGCGCGCGGACGTCACCAGGCGGACCTTCAGCCGGCATTTCACCGGCAAGGAGGACGCCGCGCTGGGCTTCGTCCGTGACGACGGCGACCGGATCAACGCGGCGCTGCGCGTGCGGCCGCCCGGTGAGCCCCCGCTGCTGGCCTACCGCCGGGCCGTCGCGGCCTGGCTGGCCGACCGGGACACGCCCGCCGCGCACCTGCGCCCGCAGATGCGCCGGATCGTCGGCCTGCTCGACCGGGAGCCGACGCTGTTCGCCGCCTACGAGCGGATCCGCGTCGACGCCCAGGAGGAGTCGGTGCGGATCGTCGCCCAGCGTCTCGGCACCCCGCCGGAGGATCTGCGCCCCGCCGTCGTCGTGGAGGCGGCGGCGGGGGTACTGACCGCCGCGCTGCGGGCATGGGCCCGCGGTCCCGACGAGCCGGACGGCGCCGGGACGGGCCTGGCCGGACTGATGGAGCGGGCGTACGACGCCCTGACCCGGGAGGCCGCCTCGGCGGCCGCCCACAGCACACAGGAACCACGCACTACCGATTTGTGAGAGCACCATGAGCACCACCCCCATCCCCACCGAATTCGCCGGACGCACCGCCCTGGTCACCGGGGCGGCCTCCGGCATCGGCCTGGCGACCGCGCGGCAGCTGGCCGCGGGCGGCGCGAGCGTCGTCCTCGCCGACTTCGACGTCCCCGGCGCCGAGAAGGCCGCCGCGGCCCTCGCGGCGCAGGGGCACCCGGCCGCGGCCACCGCGCTGGACGTCACCCGCCCGGATTCCGCCGAGGCGGCCGTCCGCTTCGCCGTGGACACCTTCGGCGGCCTCGACCTCGCGGTGAACAACGCCGGGATCGGCGGCCCCAGCGCGCCCACCGGGGCGTACGACGTCGCGGAGTACGACCGGGTCATCCGCACCAACCTCGACGGCGTCTTCTACTGCCTGCGCCACGAGCTGCCCGCGATCGAGGCGACCGGGCACGGCGGCGCGATCGTCAACGTCGCGTCCATCCTCGGCTCGGTCGGCTTCGCCGGTTCGCCCGCCTATGTGGCCGCCAAGCACGGCGTGGTCGGGCTGACGAAGACGGCCGCCGCCGAGTACTCGGCGCGGGGCGTCCGCGTCAACGCGGTCGGCCCCGGCTTCATCGAGACGCCGCTGCTGAACGGGATGGACGAGCAGGCGCGTGCCGCGCTCGTGGCGCTGCACCCGGCGGGGCGGCTGGGCCGCCCCGAGGAGGTGGCCGAGCTGATCACCTTCCTGCTCAGCGACCGCGCCTCGTTCGTCACCGGCAGCTACCACCTGGTCGACGGCGCGTACACCGCCGTCTGACACCCCGGAGAGGAGACCACCGTGAAAGCACTCCAGTACCGCACCATCGGCGCCGCCCCCGAGGTGGTGACCGTACCCGACCCCGAGCCCGGTCCCGGGCAGGTGCTGCTGAAGGTCACCGCCGCCGGCGTGTGCCACAGCGACATCGCCGTCATGAGCTGGCCCGCGGAGAGCTTCCCCTACCCGCTGCCGCTCACGCTCGGCCACGAGGGCGTCGGCACGGTCGCCGCGCTCGGCCCCGGTACGACGGGGGTCCGCGAGGGCGACGCCGTCGCCGTCTACGGGCCCTGGGGCTGCGGCCGGTGCGCCAAGTGCGCCGAGGGCAAGGAGAACTACTGCCTGCGCGCCGACGAGCTGGGCATCCGGCCGCCGGGGCTGGGCGCGCCCGGCGCCATCGCCGAGTACCTGCTCGTCGACGACCCGCGCCACCTGGTGCCCCTCGACGGCCTCGACCCGGTCGCGGCCGTGCCGCTGACGGACGCGGGCCTGACCCCGTACCACGCCGTCAAGCGGGCGCTGCCCAAGCTGGTGCCGGGGTCCACCGCGGTCGTCATCGGGGCGGGCGGTCTCGGGCACACCGCGATCCAGCTGCTGCGGGCGCTGACCCCGGCCCGGGTCGTCGCGCTGGACGTCAGCGAGGACAAGCTTGCGCTGGCCCGCAAGGTCGGCGCGCACGCCGCGGTGCTGTCCGACGACGGCGCTCCCGCCGCCGTCCGCGAGCTGACCGGGGGCCTGGGCGCCCAGGCCGTCTTCGACTTCGTCGGCGCGGCGCCGACCGTCCGCACCGCGGGCGCGGTGGCCGGGGTCGAGGCCGAGGTGTCGATCGTCGGGATCGGCGGCGGCGCGCTGCCGGTCGGCTTCGGCGTGCTGCCCTTCGAGGTCTCGGTCAGCGCCCCGTACTGGGGCACCCGCCCCGAACTCCAGGAGGTGCTGGCGCTGGCCCGCGACGGCGCGGTCTCGGTGCACACCGAGACCTTCTCCCTGGACGAGGCGCCGCGCGCCTACGAGCGGCTGCACGAGGGCAGCATCAACGGCCGGGCGGTCATCCTCCCCAACGGCTGACCACCGCGGACACGCGCGGCGGGCGGGCTCCCGGCTTCCTCGTGGAAGCCGGGAGCCCGCCCGCCGCTGTGTCGGTGCGTGCCGGACTCAGCCCTCGTCGTTCCCGTTGACGCAGGTGTTGCCGAAGGTCGGGTTCAGCAGCGCGATGATGTCGATGCTGTTGCCGCACAGGTTGATCGGGACGTGGATCGGGATCTGGACGGTGTTGCCCGACAGGACACCGGGCGAGCCCACCGCGGCACCCACGGCGCCCGAGTCGGCGAACGCCGCCCCCGCGGCCCCGAAGGTGGCGGCGACGGCCAGGGCGGAAGCGGTGACGGCCATACGCATGCGCATGCTGACTCCTCGAAGTCGGTCGACGGTCCTCTGCGTGCGGTGCGGGCCCTGCGGACACGAGGTTCCGCACACGCGACGTCACGGAACGTATCCGCCCCGGCGGGCGCCGAGGCGGCAGCCACTCGCGAGTTCGCCGGATCCGGGCACGGATTCGGCCACATGGAGGCGCGCTGCCACCGGGCCGGAGCGGGGCCCCGGGTTCGTTGCGCGCGGCCGCGGGCCGTGCTTGGCTCGCCCGGTGAATCTTCTGCTGACGGCGAGCGGCCTGCGCAACGAGACCCTGCGGGACGCGCTGCGCGACATGCTGGGAAAGCCCTTCGGATCCGCGAACGTCGTGTTCGTGCCCACGGCGTCGGTCGCCGAGCCCGGCGACCACGGGTGGTTCCTCGCGGACATGAACCGGCTGCACGGCCTCGGCTGGCGGGAGTTCGACGTCCTGGAACTCAACGGCCTGCCCCGGCCGGTGGTGCTCGACCGGCTGCGGCACGCCGACGTCGTCTACGTCGAGGGCGGCAACCAGTACCACCTCGCGCGCAGCATCACCGGCAACGGCCTGGCCGGCAGCTTCCTCCAGGCGCTGGAGGAGCGGGTCTACGTGGGCGTCAGCGCGGGATCGATGATCTTCAGCCGCAACCTCACCGCGCACTCCGCCGACGTCATCGGCGACACCGCGGACCTCCATGTGCTCGGCGCGACGACCCTGGAACCGCCGTTCGGCCTCTTCGACTGGTACCTCAAGCCGCACCTGTACTCGCCGGACTTCCCCGAGCGGGACGACGCCTGGGCGGACCGCATCGCCTCCCGGGCGGACTTCCCGGTCTACTTCACCGACGACGACACGGCCGTACGCGTCCGCGACGGCGAGGTGGACGTCGTCTCCGAGGGCCGCTGGCGGTTCCATCCGTGACGGCCGCGGTCCGGGAGGCGGGCCGGCCGCTCACCGGCGCCTCCCCGCGGCGCGAGCGGGCACCGTGGGGTCGACCAGGCCGGTCAGGGCGGCGAAGGGCACGACGACCAGGTCGGGCCAGCCGCAGTCCTGGTTGCCGGGCGCGACCATGAAGGCGATCCCGGCGCCGGTGACGCCGAAGGGCAGCCGCCCGAAGGCGGAGGGGCGGGCCAGGACGTTGGCCGCGACGAAGGAGTCGGTGAGCGCCGGGCAGCCGTAGGAGGTCAGCTTGCGGCCCTGCGGGGAGGAGTTGAGCGCCGCCGTGATGCGCCGGGCGCCGGGCGGCGCGGCGGCGGCCGGGGTGAGCAGGCGGTCCGGCGTCTGGACGGTGCCGGTCGTGGTGTCGACGACCACGGTGCGTCCGCCCCCGCCGCCGAACTCGTCGCCGCCGCTGAAGCGGTAGGTGACGGTCAGCAGGGTGCCCGCCGTGATGACCGTGGTCCGCTCGTCGAAGGAGTCCGCGGGCGCGGCGACCGGGGCGGCGGGCGAGACCGGCCCGTTCGCCGCCGCCGCCTGCCAGTCCAGGATCGGGCGGCGCAGCGCCGTCTGGAGGTCGCGTGCGACGGCCGGGTCGGTGACACCGGAGAGCACCGGGTCCTGGACGTGCCCCACGTACGTGCGGCCCGGTGCGCCGGCGGCGGTGAAGTAGTCGTCGGCGCGCTGCGTGCGTACGGCCGGGGTGCCGACGCGGGACACCGCCGTGGCGGTGGCGGTCGCTGAACGGGGCGGGGTGGCCCCGCTCCCGGACGGGTGACGGCGGGTCAGGGCGACGACGAGGGCGGCCACCAGCGCCACGGCGACGACCCCGGCGACCGCGGCCACCCATGGCGCGCTGCGGCCGGGAAGCCGCAGGCGCCGCCGGGCCGCGCGCCGGGCGCCGCTCACGGCGGCGAGCCCCGCACCGGCCGCCGCCGCGCCCGCCGTGGCGGCGCCCGCCGCGGCGGGAGAGCCGGGCGGCTGGGCGGGCGGGCCGCCGGTCGTCTGCCGGATGTGGTCGAGCACCCGGTCGCGCAGGTCCGTACCGTCCACGATCGGGAAGAAGACCGGGCTGTACGGTCCGGCGAGGAAGCGCCGCTGGACCTGGCACACCCCGCACGCGTCGCAGATCGCGCACGTGCCGAAGTGCCGGACGACGCGCTCGCGCAGGCCCGGGGTGAAGTTGTCCGCGGTCACGGTGGTGACGCCCGCGGCGTCCAGGATCGCGGCCAGCTCCGGGCAGTGGGAGCGGCCCTCCTGGACCAGGACCAGCGCGTGGAAGCCGTCGGCGAGCAGGCCCTTGAGCGCATGGGCCTGGTTGTCGGCGGTCGCCACGGCCGTACCCGTCCGCGCGGCGATCTCCCGGCCGCTCAGCCCCTCCACGATCCGCAGCCGGTAGATCCGCTGCTGGTGGGCGGTCAGCGACCCGACCACGATCGCGAGCAGCCGTTCCACATGGGCGCGCCGCCCGGCGCTGCCGGACCGGGACTCCTCGTCGTCGGGCAGCGCGTCGAAGCCGTCGTCCCCGGGGGTGACGGCCGTGCCGCCGGGGCGCTTGTCCCGCCAGTACGCGAGGACCCGCCGCTTGGCGAACTCCGCGAGCCAGGCGCCCAGTTTCTCGGGGTTCGCCGGACCCCGCCCGCGCAGCAGGCTCGCGACCGCGTCCTCGAACACCTTCTGGGCGACGTCCGCGCCGTCCTGCGCGTCCTCGCCGAGCAGCCGGGCGCACTGCCGCAGCACCGCGCGGTAGTGCCGGGAGGCGATCGTCTCCAGCGCCCGCGTCCGCCGCGGCCCGGCGCCGCCCGCGAGGACCGCGGCGACCAGCTCGGCGTCCCCCCGCCCGTCCTGGAGCTCGTCCCCGCCGCTCATCGCGTCCCCCGGTTCTGCCGAATGCGCCGACTCCGCCGACTCCGCCGAAAAAAGTTCGCGCCGTCCATGGGAAAACCCCGCCCGCCCCGACCCGGACCTCCGAACCGCTCCACGACAGCGACGGAGGAACCATGAAAGGACCGGGCATCCCCGACGGCCCCCGGCACCCCGCGGGCCCGGACCCGTACCGCCCCTGGCCGGGCCCCGGCGGGCTCGGGCACCGCCTCGCCGCGCACGCACCGGCGGTGGCCCTGCCGGTGGCGGCGCTCGCGCACGGGACCGCCGTCCCCGTGGCCGCCGTGCTCGCGGCCGCGCACGTCCTGCGCACCGTGGCGGGGGCGGTCGTACGCCACTGGTTCTGGTGGCGGGCCCGCAGCCAGCCCGCGCGTGACCTGCGCGGGCTGCTGCGCGACGCCGGGTCGGCGCAGGACGCCGAGCGTCTCGCGCAGGGCCTGGCCGCACGCCACCAGGCCGTGCTCGACGCGTATGTGCGCGCGCACGGCCGCCCCGGCGCGCCGCGCCCGCCCCGCCGTACTCCCCGTGACCCCGATGACGTCCACCGCCGACCGCGCCGACCCCGCTGAAACCGTGACCGTCCCGGACGCCGCACCCGTACACGTCGCGGGCGGCGCCGGGACACGTCCGAGCCTAGGCGCCCCGAGCGTGACCGGAGGGCGACAGCGCGTCACCTGATACCGCCCGTCCACGCCGCGGGTCCCGATGGCGTAGGCCGCCTGCGCACCGGGCGCCCGGCTCCGGCGCGGAGCCGTCCTCGCACACCGGATGACATCGCGCGGGCGGCACCCCGATGATGGGCGGCGTGCCCGACACACGTGAGGAAGACGCGACCCGGCCCGGCGCCGCCGTGCGGGCCGGGACCGGCGTCGCGCGGCCCGGTCCGGTGCGCCGCCCGTGACCGATGCCGCCGCCGAGCTCACCGCCTTCCTGCGGCGCTACGAGCAGGCCGCCAACAGCCATGACCTCGACCGGGTCATGCCGCTGATCGCCGAGGACGCGGTCTACTGGTTCTCGGACGGCTCCCACCGGGGCCGCGCCGAGATCGCGGCGGCGATCGCGCGGACGTTCGCCGCCATCGGCGAGGAGACGTACGAGATCAGCGACGTCGAGTGGGTCGTCCTCGGGCCCGCGCACGCGGTGTGCCGCTACCGCTTCTCCTGGACCGGGACCGTCGGCGGGCGGCCCCGGTCCGGGGCCGGGCGGGGCACGAACGTCGTCGTGCGGCGCGACGGGGAGTGGCGGATGCTGCACGAGCACCTGAGTCCGTGACGCGCGCCGGTCCGGCAGGGCCCGGCGGCGAAGGAGCCGGGGCCCGTCCGCGTCATTGACATGTCCGCGCCGCACCCGGAAACTCGGACCACCGGCCGGCCGCCCGTGGCACCCGCGCGACTTCCGGACCGGACGGCGGCCCCCTGCCCCCGACCGGCTTTCCCCGCGCCTGCCCGACATGATTCTGACAACGATGTCGGCGACGATCCTCCCGGGAGGTTCCCGTGCGTCCTCGTCCCTCGCGAGCACCGCGCCCGCACCCGTACGCCCACCGGGCGGGGCCGCTCGTCGCCGCCTGCCTGGCGCTGCTGGCCTCGATGCTGGTCGCCGTCGTCGGCGGGGCGACCGCGGCGCACGCGGCGTCAGGTGCCGTCGTGGACGGCAACGCGCGCTTCGAGGTGCTGACGCCGACGCTGGTACGGCTGGAGTACGCGGGTGACGGGGCCTTCCAGGACGGCGCCACCTTCAACGCGGTCAACCGCTCCTTCAGCCCGCCCGCGTACACCACCGATGTGAGCTCCGACGGCTACCGGGAGATCAGGACCAGTGCGCTGACGCTGCGCTGGAAGGAGGGCAGCGGGCCCTTCACCGCGGCCAACACCACGGTCACGCTGGCCGGGACGGGCGTGCAGGCCAAACCCGCCTTCCCGTCCTACTGCGCGTTCGGGACCGCCTGCGAGGGGGAGGACGCGCTGTTCAGCGGGCGGGCGGCGACGGCGTACGACCACACGGGCTACACCGGCAGCGCCTTCGTGGCCGGTTACGAGGCCGCGGGCAGCGGGATCGCGCAGGACGTCTCGCAGGTCCCGGCGGCCGGGGACTACCGGCTGCAGGTCCGCTACTCCAACGCGGCGGGCGGCACCGGCACGCTGTCCACCCGGGTCGGCGGCGCCGCGGGGCCCGCGCTGAGCCTGCCCGCGACGGCCTCGTGGAACGACTGGTCCACGGCGTCGGTCACCGTGCACCTGGCCGCGGGCACGAACGCGCTGTCGCTGGTGCAGAACGCCGGCGACACCGGCCGGGTCAACATCGACAGCCTCGCCGTCACCCCGCTCACCACCACGGCCTATCCCGCCGCGCAGACCGGCCTGGTCACCACCGGTTACGGCGCCGGGCCCGCGGACACGCTCGGCGGCTGGTCGCGGACGCTGGACAACCCGCGCACCCTGCCCGTACCCGAGCACCCCGGGATCCTCGACCGGAGCGGCTGGTACCTGCTCGACGACAGCCGCAGCGCGCTCCTCGGCTCCGGGCACACCGTCACCGACCGCCCCTCGCACGGGACGTCGCCCTACCAGGACGGCTACTTCCTCGGCTACGGCCAGGACTATAAGCAGGGCCTGTCCGACCTCAACGCCCTGACCGGCGGCACCGCGCTGCTGCCGCGCTCGGCGTACGGGGTCTGGTACTCGCGCTACTACGCCTACACCACGGCGGACTACGAGAACACGCTGCTGCCCGCCTTCCGGACGAACAACGTGCCCCTCGACTGGCTGGTGGTGGACACCGACTGGAAGTCGCCGAGCCAGTGGAACGGCTGGAACTGGAACTCCGCGCTCTTCCCCGATCCGCAGGGCTTCCTGGACTGGACGAAGCAGCAGGGCCTGTCGGTCGCGATGAACATCCACCCGAGCATCAACGGCGACGACCCGCGCTTCGCCGCCGCCAACAGCGCGGCGGGCGGCCTGACCGTGGACAGCGGGAACACCTACCGCTTCGACTGGTCCAGCAGCGCCCAGCTCGGCGCCTACCTGGGCCTGCACCAGCCGTTCGAGCAGCAGGGCGTGCGGGAGTGGTGGCTGGACTACTGCGGCGGGTGCGGGGGTTCGACGGCGAGCGACCCGCACGTCGCGCCGGACAACCTGATCAACCAGGCGTACGCCGACGACGCGGCCGCCAGGGGCCTGCGCGGCTTCTCCTTCGCCAGGATCGGCGGATCCGAGCAGGGCGGCGACGACAGCAGCTACGCGCTGGGGCCGTGGTCGGAGCGGCGCACCAGCATGCAGTTCACCGGGGACACCCCGGCGACGTGGGACATGCTGGGCTCCGAGGTGCGCTTCACCGCCGACGAGGCGGCCGCCGGGCTGTCGAACGTCAGCCACGACATCGGCAGCTTCCACGGCGGCCACCTGGCCGACGACCTGTACGTGCGCTGGCTGCAGTTCGGCGCCTTCCAGCCCGTCGACCGGCTGCACTCCGACCACGGCGACCGGCTGCCGTGGAACTACACGGGGGCGGCCGCGACCGCCGCCGCGCAGGCGCTGCGGCTGCGCGAGGCGCTGGTGCCGTACACCTACACCCTCGCCCACCAGGCGAGCACCACGGGCGTGCCGATCGTCCGCCCGCTGTACCTCGACTACCCGGCGCAGGAGGACGCCTACCGGGCCCAGGGCGAGTACCTGTACGGCGACGACGTGCTGGTGGCGCCGATCACCACGCCGAACGACGGCTCGGGCAACGGCTCGGTGTCGGTGTGGGTCCCGCCGGGCGGCTGGACCGACTACTTCACCGGGCGCACGTACACCGGCCCGGCCACGGTGACGATGACCGCCCCGCTCGGGCAGTTCCCGGTGCTGGTCCGGGGCGGCGGCATGCTGACGACGCGCACCGACTACGCGGGCAGCGCGCAGGCGCCGCTGACCGCGCTGACGGTCAACGTGGCGGCGGGCGCGAACGGTTCGTCCTCGGTGTACACCGACGCGGGTGAGGGCACCGGCTACACGGCGGGCCAGTCGGCGACCACGCCGCTGTCCTGGAACGACGCCGCGCGGACCCTCACCGTCGGGGCGCAGAGCGGCAGTTGGCCCGGCGCCCCGGTCTCCCGGGCGTACACGCTGCGGCTGTCGAACTCGGCCGCGCCGACCGCCGTGCGGGTGGACGGCACCCAGGTGCCGGAGACGGAATGGTCGTGGAATCCGCAGCGCCGCACCGTCACGGTGACCACGGCGGCGCTGCCGGTGGGCACCGCGCACACTGTGGCTCTGGAGGGCAGCGCCACGGCGAACCCGGCCGCCGGGGAGGTCGTCGGGGCGGGGGCCGACTGCCTGGACGCGCGCGGCGGTTCGGCGGCGGACGGCACGGCGCTCCAGCTGTGGGGCTGCAACCACACCGCGGGCCAGCAGTTCACCCTCGCCTCCGACAACACGCTGCGCACGCTCGGCAGTTGCGTCACGGCCTCCGGCGGCGGCACGGCGAACCGCACGCCCGTCGCGCTCGCGTCCTGCACCGGCTCGGCGGCGCAGCTGTGGACCCACCGCACCGACGGGAGCCTGCTCAACCCGGCGTCCGGGCGCTGCCTCGACGTGCCCGACAGCAACGCCACGCCCGGCGCCGTCCAGCTCCAGCTCTTCGACTGCAACGGGACGGGCGCGCAGGTCTGGAAGCTGCCGCCGGGGCCGCTCACCGGTCCCGGCGGGCTGTGCGCGGACGTGGCGAACGCCGACCCGGCCTCGACGACCCCCGTGCAGCTGTGGGGCTGCAACTCCACCGACGCGCAGCGCTGGTCGGCCCCCGGGGACCGCACGCTGCACGCGCTGGGCAAGTGCCTGGACGCGGTGGGCGGCGGCACGGCGAACGGGACCCGCGTCCAGCTGTGGGACTGCAACGGCACGGGCGCGCAGGCCTGGACGAGCCGTTCGGACGGCACCCTGTTCAACTCGCCCTCCGGACGCTGCCTGGACGACAGCGGCGGGCTGGCGCGGCAGGGGGACGCGCTCCAGCTGTACGACTGCAACGGCACCGCGGCCCAGGTCTTCCGGCTGCGCTGACGCTCCTGCCGGGCGGAGTTCGCCCGCCGCCCGGCAGAAGTTCGCCCGCCTGCCCCTTGAGCACCTCAGGCACCAGCGGCATCCTTGGACCGCCCACGTCCGCGGGGCGGCACGCCCCGGCCGGTCAGCGAGAGGACAACGATGGCCCCCTCCTCCTTCCCCTTCGACCGCCGCACCCTGCTGCGCGGCACGCTGGCCGCCGGTACGGGCGCCGTACTCGGCCCGGTCCTGCTGTCCCAGTCGGCCTCCGCGTACTCCTGGTCGCGCACCCTCCAGCAGGGCATGACCGGCGCGGACGTCACCGAGCTGCAGATCCGGGTCGCGGGCTGGGCCACGTCCGGCCCCGCGCACACCCGGGTCGCGGTCGACGGGGACTTCGGCCCCGGGACGGCGACGGCGGTGCGCCTGTTCCAGTCCGCGTACGGTCTGGCCTCCGACGCCGTCGCCGGTCCCGCCACCCAGGCGCAGCTCAACGCGCTCCAGCAGTCGGACGGTTCGACGGCGCACTTCGACTTCAGCGAGTTCACCGACCGGGTGAGCGGGACCTTCGACGGGGGCAAGGTCGGCGCGGCCGCGGCCAAGGAGAACGTCCGGCGGCTGATGTACAAGCTCGAAGCCCTGCGCAAGAAGCTCGGCAACGTCCCCGTCACCGTCAACTCCGGCTTCCGCAGCATCGCGCACAACGCCTCGGTGGGCGGCGCCTCCGACAGCATGCACCTGTACGGGACGGCCGCGGACCTCGGGGTGGCGGGCGTCGCCAACAAGACGGTCTACCAGAAGGCCGAGACCTGCGGCTTCTCCGGTCTGGAGACGTACACCGAGGACCACCAGCACGTCGACAGCCGCGCCGACCTGGGGCGGGCCTGGTGGTGGGAGAACGGCACGGTCTGACGGTGCGCGGCCGGCCGCCGGGGCACGGCCCCGGCGGGCGGCCGCCCGCCCCCCCAGCGGTATTGCACACGGCGGAAATAGCATAAA
>NZ_JBSGHL010000075.1:0-37949 GCF_053604375.1 Streptomyces sp. NPDC004031
GGCGTCGCCTGGCGCCGCCGGGCACCCGTCGAGGCGATCATGCCGCTGCGGCTGGCCAAGTACGGGGTGCCGCTCGCCGACACCGCCGAGGCCGGACTCGCCGCGGCGGGCCTCGACCCCCTCACGGGCCCCGCGCCCAAAGAACTGACCGCCGCCGCCCCCGCACCCGAGCAGGTGGCGGAGGCCGCGCTGCAGCAGGCCGAGGCCGCGCCGCCGCAGCAGGCCGTGGCGGCCGCGGCGCCGGAGCGGGAGGCGTCGTCCCAGCCCGTCGAGCCGGGGTACGGGCACGCCTACGACGCGCGGTTCGACCGGCGCTACGACCCCAGGTTCGACCAGCGCTTCGATCCCCGCTACGACCCCCGCCTCGACCCGCGGTACGAGGAGGTGGGGCCCCAGGGCCCGTACCCGCAGCAGGGCCCGCAGACCGGCGTCTTGCAGCTGCAGCCGGGAGGCGAGGTGGAACAGCCCGGCAGCCCCTGGTTCCACGCCCAGCGGCTGCCGGAACGCCCCCAGCCCGTCCCGGCACCAGGCCACGGGCCCGAGGCCGCGGCGGACACGGGCCGGCCCGCTGCAGCGGGGGAGCAGACGCTCACCGACAGCGCCGCTGTGCCCCGAAGCCCGGCCGCTGGAACGCTGGAATCGGGTTCCGGTTGGAACGACGTGCACAGCGACCCTGCACCGCCGGAGTTCCACGATGCGTTCCAGCAACCGGATCCAGAGCCCGAGCCCGAAGGGGACCCCGATCCCGAGCCGGAGCGCTCTTCGCCGTACGCAGGCGTGCCCAGCGCCCGGCAGGCCCGCCCGGCACCCATCTCGGTGCAGGCCCGGATTCCCGAGGAACCCGACGACCAGGGGCCTGACGATCTGACGCCCGATCCGGAATCCCTCCCGGCCGGCAAGGACGGTCTGCGGGTGCTGTTCCAACGCCTCACGCCGGAGGACCAGGCGCTCCCGGACAACCAGCTCGCGCCGCGCCTGGCGGGCCAGGTCGGCCTGACCCCGCAGACGGCACGCAAGTACCTGGGCGCCATCCGCCGCGAACTCTGACGGCATTGGCGCTCACACAGCGCCACGCGTCACGCGATCAAATGAGCTTGGAATGGCTTGGAACGGATCAAAACCCCCTGGCCCGTGTAGCGGTCAGTGCTCCCGTTCCCACTCGCAGGGGTCCGACGCCTTCCGGGAGATACCGGCGCATGATCGGCGTTCGGTCCTGCTTGCACCGCCTGGAACCGCGCCGCGGGGCGGTTGCTCAGATGCTTGCCCCAGGTGCACGAGACGGTTGTGCAACCGCTGCGGAAGGCCTCTGTGCCCGCCGAGCGGAATCCCGCGCCCAAAGTTGCGTGCGGCAACTTTGGAATTGTGGAGTCTCTTCCGCCGGCCCGGAGCCAGCCCCGGGCCCAGGCCTCCGCGGTTCCGCGGGCCACAGGGGCTCCAGTTCCAAGAGCCCGGCGGCCGCCGGCGGGGGACGTCTGAGACCCGGCTACCGCCGCGGCGCGGCTGCGGCGAGCAGGGAGCGAAGGAGGTCGGTGGTGGCCTCTTCCCGGTCCGAGCCGAGGTCGTCGCAGAGCCGGTCGAGGTGCTCCGCGGCGCGCTGGAGTCCTTCGTGGTCGCCGAGCGCGTGGTAGGCGCGGAAGGTGATCCGGTACAGGTGCTCGGCTTCCGGTGCGACGTCGAGGCCCTTGGTGCTGGCCCACAGGGCGCCGCGCGGGTCGGCGAGCGCCAGGCGCCGCTCGCCGAGCGCGGCAGCGACATCGACGATTGCGGCGATCATGTCCTGGGCGGTGTGCTCGGCCCAGACGTACCGGTAGGGCGGCGCCGCCGCGAAGGGCCGGCCGCGGACCGTGTCCAGGGCGGTGCGCAGCAGATCGTCGGCCTGGTCGCCGGTGCTGGTCATGCCCTTGGCGGCGAGGTCCTGGAACACGTGCCAGTCGCTGGTGACGCGGTCGGAGAACCGGTACCGGGCGTCGTCGGTGGTGGCGATCGCCGGCAGGTACGGTGCGCCGTCGGGGCTGGTGCCCAGATGCTTGCGCAGTCGGCTGATCCAGGGGTTGCGGGTCTTGCGGGACACGTCCCGGCCGGGCCAGATCGCCTCGTCCAGAGCGTGGTGGTCCAGGCCGGGGTGAAGGACCATCCACGCGGCGATCTCGGTGATGGTCCGGGCGTGCTTGCTCTCGACCGGGCCGGAGGCGCCGACGATGTCGACGGGGCCCAGCACGCGGATCAGCGGGACGTCCGGCGCTGACGCTTCCGCCCGGGGAAGGACAGGTGCTCGCGCCGGAGCCGGGACCGCGACGCTCGGCGACGCGTCGGACGCCGCCACCGCGTGGCCGTTCCCGGTTCCGGCAGCGGCCCCGAGTGTGCGCTTCGTGCCGGGCGGCATCGCCTCTTCCACGCCCGGCGCAGGACTTCCCTGGGCAGGGACGCCGCCGTTGTCCCCGGTCGTGTGCCGCGGCGCGCTGCCGGCGTCGTCCGCGCTGCCGTCGTCGCCGGCGGGGGCTTCGTCCTCGGGCAGGTCGTCGAGGCCGATGCCCGCGAGGCCGGCCAGGAGCCTGTCCAGCGTGCCGTCTCCGGGTTCCGCCGCGGGCGGTTCGATGTCGCCAGCCGGCAGCACAGCGGCGGCCGCGCTTACCGGTACGTCCGCGCCGCCGGCACCGAGGGAGGCGTGGTCGTCGACGAAGTGCTCCGCGGCGGGCGCCGGCCGGTCGGGCTGGTCGCTCGTGGCGAGCAGGTCTACGAGGTCGTCGTAGGCGTCATGGGGGAGTGTCTGCACGTGGACGTCCAGGCCGGTGGACGGCACCCTGACCGGCCCGCTGCCGGTGCCAAGCACCCAGCCGCCCGCGGGGAGTTGCGCGGGCGGTGCGGTGGCCGCGGTCACCACGACGGTCGCGGTGCGGGGCAGCAGCCCGGGAAGCGCGAAGACCGCGGGCACGGCGGCGGTGACGGTGTCGTCGGCGAGGAGCAGGTACGGGCTCCACGCCGAGGCCGGGTCGTCTCGCAGGCGGGCCTGCCGCAGCCCGTCGGCGCCGAGCTGGGCCAGGGCCTGCGCCTGCTCTTGATGGTGGGCCTTGGCATGGCGAAGCGCCCGTTCGGGGTCCGGGTACTGGGTGAACCACTCGGGGACCAGCCCGGGAAGCCCGGGGCAGGTGTCCTCGCCCGCGACGGCGACCTCCAGATGCTCGGCGTACTGGGAGGTGGCCAGCTCCACGGCCAGGGCGCGGACGACCGCGAGCCGGTCGGGGCCGGTCACGACGAGCAGGCCGTGCTGCTCAAGGTCGACCAGGACCGTCCGCCCGTCCTCGGTCGTGCCCAGCGTGACCAGCGCAGGGTAGGGGGCCTCCACGACAGCGGTGCGGGCGCAGTCCAGCAGCTCGCTCGTTCCGGTCGGGCACCGCCACACCGTCAGGTCGCCGTCGTCGGCGGTGAACGGCGGGACCGACGGCGCGGCGTGAGCCAGGTGGAGGTCCAGGTTCTCCGGACCGAAGACGGCAGCGGCGAGTTCCGGCAGCTCTCGGCCCGCAGCGGCCAGGTGCACCGCCGCGGTGCGCAGCGCGGTGTCGATGAAGGCGGGCACGTCGGGCTGCTGGGTGGCGCGCAGAGCCTGCTCGGTGGCTGCGGCGCTGCCGGTCGGCAGCGCGATCCGGCGCCCGATACCGCGGCGCCGCTGCTGGTGGCGGCGCCGCAGCGCCAGCCCGGCCAGGAACGCGGCCGCCAGCAGGCCGCCGCCAGCCGCGTACAGCGGCATCCGGGAGCCGGTCGGGGTCGCGTCGGCGACCGTTGCGGCGGCGGAGGAGCGCTCTGCGCCGGCGACGGCGGGGGGAGGTGCCGTGGCGCTGGACTGCGGGGCGGGCTCGGAGGCGCTCGGGGACGCAGACGGCGCCGAGGAGGGCGGAGCCGCAGCCGTGCCGTCCTCGGCGTGGGCGGCCGGAGGCACCGGTGGTGTGGGCGCGGTGTCCTGAGAGGCCGGGGGAGCGGCCGGTGCCGGTCCGGCCGTGTGCTGCTGGGCCGGGGGAGCGGGGCGTGCGGCGTCCGCGGCGCCGGGCAGGCGGAGGACTTCGTGCGGATAGATCAGATCCGGGTCGGTGAGGTGGTGCCCGCCGGGCTGGGCCTGGCCCTTGTTCAACCGGTAGATCTGCGGCCACCGGTCTGCGTCACCGAGCTGGTCGGCGGCGATCCGCGAGAGCGAGTCGCCCGGCCTGACGGTGTACGTCTCCGGTGAGGCCTGGCCCTCTCCGGATCCGGCGGCTTCGGCAGCGTCTGCGTCCGTACCGCCGTGAGCGGCCGCCGGGCGGGCGGCCGGCGGCGTGCCGGGGGCGTCCTGCCAGGACGCGTCGGCGGTGGTTGCGGGGGCCGGGGTGGCGTCGTCGGGCAGGTGCAGGACCCATCCGGGCTGGACCGCGGCGTCAGCACGGAAAACGGTCCCGCCGGGCATGGTGCGGCCGGTGTTGAGGGCGGCGATCTCCTCCCACCGGTCTCCGTCGCCGAGGCGCTGCTCGGCGATCGACCACAAGCTCTCCGCGGGCCGCACCGCCTGCACGGTGTGGGTGACGGCGGCCGCGCCGGCTTCCTGCACGCCCGCCGCCGTCACCGGGCGTGCCCCGGTTCCGGTGCCGGCCGGGCTGGTGTCGGCGGGCGCGGAGGCGACCGGGGTCGCGGCGTGTGCGGGGGCTGCGGCGGAGGCCAGCGCGGTCCCGGCGGGCAGGACGAAGAACATCGCCGAGACCAGGGTCGCCGCGGTGCGCTGCCCGACGGCGAACCGCAGCCGCGGCGCGCTGCGGCCGGCGAGCTGCGCGGGGATCTCTACCAGGACGGACACCGCGAACATCGCCCATCCCGCCCACCCGACCACGGCGAGCGCGAGGAGGAACACCTGCCCGGAGTCCTGCGTGGACAGCAGGTGCCCCAGCGAGCGCACTCCCGGCGGGCCGACGACGGTGGTCGCCCAGCACAGCAGCACGGGAAGACCGGCCACCAGCACCAGCAGCACGGCGGCGCTCAGGACGGCGCGTACGGCTGCAACGGCGGCAGAGCGCGGGGCGGGGGAGGGCTGGGGCATCGTCAGGGCGCCTCTTCTTACTCGGGGTGGTCCACGCCGTGCAGGAGCGTGGCACTGCCGTGGCCGGTCACCGGCAGCGAGGTGATCCCGACGGCCGTCAGGAACTTCGTCTGGTAGGTCTCGTGGATCGTCACGGTGATCGTGGTGCGGTCGGCGGAGATGCTCACCACGCTGCCGGTGACGCCGGCCTTGCGGAGGAACGCGTCGGCCGCGGCGCGCGCGGCGGCCGGGTCGACCTGGACGCCGCTGCCGGTGATCGCGGCGGCCGGGTCGACGGCCTGCCCGGCGGCGCGGGCGGCTTCCGTCGCGATGTTGTCGGCCGATTCGGTCGCGCGGAGCTTCCCGCCGCCGTCGAGGACCAGGCCGACGATGCCGAGCAGCGCGATCGTCACGATGGCCGTGTAGACGGCGATGCCGCCGCGGTCGCCGGGCCGCGCACCGTACTGGCGAGGACACCTCATTGCTGCTCCTGCCGTGCCCGGTGCGCGTCGACGACCGACATGGACGTCGAGGTGAGCGTCTTCGCCCCGGGCACGCCGGGCAGCAGCAGGTCCGACAAGGTCACGATGCACGTCACGGTGGCGCGCACGTAACCGACCTGCCCGAGCGGCACGGTCAGCCCGCCGGTGTCGACGCGGACGGTCGTCGACGCGCACCGGATGCCCTGGTCGTCCAGTGCTCGGGCGGCCGCGGCCTGCGCCGCGCTCTGCGCCTTGGCCGGTGTGCGCTCGATCGACGCGGCGCGCGCGGCGTCCTGGGCGGCTTCGTCGATCTTCCCGCCGGACACGACCAGCCGCCCGGCAGCGATGGCCATCGACACGAACACGACCAGTACGGGTACGACGATCGCGGCCTGGACGGCTTCGCTGCCCCGGTCGTCCCGCACGCGGGCACGCAGCCCTTCCCACCGCCGGGTCACGGGGTGGTCCACCGCTCGCGCGGGCTGCTCGCGGACTGCGACACGTGCAGGTCCGGCATGCCGGGCAGCATCGACACCGCGGTTCCGGTCACCGTGATCCGCACCGTCTGCCCGGTGCTGCCGCTGGTGGACACCCCGGGCCCGCGCAGGCTGTCCCCGGCGATCCGGTGAAGGGTGGACCAGGATTGCGCCGCCCCGTCGGCGGGGGACTGCTGGTAGCGGCTGCCGGCGGTCGCGCCCTCGCGGGCCGCGGTCATGGCGATGTTCCGCGCGTGGTACCACAAGCTGGCCTGCACGACGGCGATGGTCAGCAAGATGATGAACGGGAAGACGATCGTCGCCTCGATGCTGGTGTCGCCGTCGTCGCGCCGGGCCGCCGCCCGTATCCGGGCGGCGTGACGCCCAAGTGCAGTCGGAACGCGCACCTCAGAGGTCACCCAGCTTGCCGTTGTACTTGGTGAGGATCACCGCGATCGTGCTGGCGATGACGAGTGCCCCGGCGATGACGGCGCCCCAGATGATGACGGTGGTGATCGAGATGTCGCCGCGGTCGTCCCCACGGCGGCGGCCCTGCTCAAGCCGGTCCCAGGTCTGCCGGGCCGCTGTGGCCAGGCGAGTCGCGAGCGTGTACACGGTGTGCTCCTTCGAAGACGGGTGACGTCAGGTGGACAGGATCCGGATGACCGCGGGGAAGGAGATGAGCACCATCACCAGCACGGCGAGGAGCGCTCCGGGCGCGGTCATCTTCTCGGAGTTGGCGTTGGCCTCGGCGGCCTGGTCGGCCAGCAGCTCGTTGCGCAAGTTCCTCGCCCGCGAGCGCAGCGTGGCGTAGACGGACGCGCCGTCGTCACTGGACTGCTGCATGATCGCGGCCAGGTCGTCCAGGACCGGCAGGTCGAGCTCGGCGGTCAGGCGCCGCAGCGACTCCCAGTGCGGGACCTTGTCGACGCGGGAGCGGGCCAGCGCCTGCTGGATCCGCACGAAAGCCCACCCCTTGCCCACCGCGGCGGCCTGTTCCATGGCCTGCTCGGCGCTGACGTTCGCAGCCCGCCGCAGCGCCACCAGGTCCAGGTAGGCGGCCATCGCGTGCGCGAACTCCTCCCGGGCGCGCCGGGCCTGGTCACGCAGCGCGAGGTCCGGGACGATCCACAGCACCGCAGCCGCGAGCAGCCCGAACACCGCGGGCACGTACACCGGAACACCCAGCAGCAGAAGCGGGATCGTCGACACCGGAGGAAGCAGCAGCCCGGCGCCGGCCAGCGCGACCTTCGTCAGCAGGAACCGGGACGCGGGCTGGCCCACCAAAGCCAGGTTCTTGTGGGGGATCCGCACCCCCGGCATGCCGCCGAGGTGGTCGACCAGCCACGCCCCCCACCGCTCGTCACGGTCGGCGGCGCCAGTGTCCTGGCCCGGAAGGGGCGCAGCCGCCGGACCGTTCAGCCGGTCGAGAGCGGGACCGAGTGCGGGCGCCGAACGGGAGAACTCCTTGATCAGCAACGCGGTGCCCGCACCGACGGCGCACCCGGCCAGAACCGCGGCCACGGGGCTCATACCCCCACCTCCAGCTGCTCGTCCTCACCGGACGACGGGCCGCCGGGGACGGCTGCACGGCTGCGCGGGTCGCGCACGAGGAACCGGGCCACGGGCCGGTGGCTGGCCAGCTGCCGCATCCACACCAGGACGGCGACGAACGCGCCCGTGAGCAGCGCCAGCACCAGCTGGCCCAGCAGCAGCGCGTACGGGTGGGTGTAGCCGGTCACGAGGAACCCGACGCCCACCAGCCCCAGCGTGATGAAGACCATCCACCGCACCGTCGTGCGGGACTTGGCCCGGTCCGCTTCGATGTTGCGCCGCTTGGTGACCTCGTCGTGCACGGACCCGGCGAGGTCCTCCAGCGCCTGCGCCAGTCCGGGGCCGCGGTCGGACGCCGACAGCATCAGCGCGGCGACGATCTTGTCTGCCGTCACGTCGTCCATGGCGTCGCCGAACTTCTCCAGCGCATCGACGGGGCGCCACCCGGCCTGCAACCGGTCGACAAGGTCCCCGACTTCCCCGGCGATCGCCTCCGGGACGCCGCGCCGGGACAGCTGCAGGGCTTCGTCCAGGCCGCGGCCCAGCCGCAGCACCGACGACAGCCGCAGCGTCCAGTCCCCGAGCGCCTCCAGCTTCGCGATCCGCGCGGTGGTGCTCTTGGTGGGGGCGAGCAGCCACGGCACCCCGGCGATCACCAGGGCGACGAGCGCGCCGCCGACGAACACCCCGGTCACCAGCCACACCGCCGCCCCGGCCACAGCTCCGGCCGTGATGCGGGCGCGGCCGCGCATCCGCGCGTCGGCGTCCGCGTGCCCGCCGCGGGCGCGCAGCCGTTCCCACAGCGAAGCGCGGGCCGGAGCGGTCGTCCCGACCAGCCCAGCGACCACGCCCACTGCACCACCGGTGACGGCAAGTCCGGTCAGGACCCACAGCAGCAGCCCGGTCACGATGCCTCCCGGATCATCAGCGGCAGCTGCCCAGGCCACGCGCCCTGCGGATTGCTGAGCAGGTCGGCGTCGAACCCGACACGCCGCAGGTCGTTGATGCACCGCGGGAACATGTGCGGGACCGCCCTGTCCTCGCCCCACTCGGCGCGCGGTCCGAAGATGGTGTTGGTCTCCGGCCGGCCGCCCTCGCCGATCCCGGTGACCTCCAGCACCTGTGTGACGAACCGGTGCCGGTGGCCGCCGATCAGCGTCTCGTCGACCTTGGAGATGAACACGACGAAGTCCAGGCCGTTGGCGGCCTGCCGGTAGGCCAGCTCCTGGCTCATGTTCGCCTGGTGCGTCAGATACAGCTCGGCGATCCGGTCGAAAACCACCGCGGCCTCGTTGGCGTGCATCGTGCACAGGTTCCCGCCCGAGCCGTTGGTCATCGCACTGAGCATCGCCACGATCTCCGGCCCGCGGACCTCCCCGACCACGATCCGGGCCAGCGACATCCGCAGCGCCCGGTACATCAGGTCCATCAGCGAGATCTCACCGGCACCGTGCCCGTCGATCCGCTCCCCGTTGGACTCCCGCGCCTCCATCGGCACGACCTGCTGGTGGTAGCCGTTCTCGTGCGCGAACAGCTCGTACTCGGTCTCCAGCGTCGCGAACCGCTCCCCGGCGGGGATCTCCCGCAGCAGAGCACGCATCAGCGTCGTCTTGCCCGCCTCCTGCCCGCCGACGACCATGATGTTCTTCTGCGCACGGATGCAGGCCCGCAGGAACTCCACCAGCGTCGTGTCGAGCGTCCCGCGGGTGACGAGGTCGTCCAGGACGGCGTCGCGCATGCTGTGCCGGCGGATCGTCACAAAGGTGCCCGGGGTGACGTCGATGATCGCCTGGAGCCGGGACCCGTCGGCCAGCCGCAACGCCAGGAACGGGTCGGCGGTGCTCAAGTTCCGCTCGGCCTGCCCAGGGGTGCGGCGGGCCAAGTCCCGCAGCAGTTCGCGCAGCTCCTCGTCGGAGTCGGCGACCGGCTCGACCCGGACGCGGCGCCCGTCGGTGAAGTCCAGCCACACCTGGTCGAAGCCGTTGATGAAGATGTTCTCCACCTCGGGGTTGTCCAGGTGGCGCTGGAGCCGCCCAGCCCGGAACTGGAGGTCGAAAACCGCCGCGGCCAGCGCGGCTTCCAGCTCCGGGCTCGGCGCGGAGCCCTGCTTGTACGCCTCGGCCTCCGCCCAGATCGCGATCTGCTCGTTGATCAGCGCACGGCCCCGCTGCTCCTGCGCCGGCCCGCTCATCTGCGGACTGGCCCGCAGCACCTCGGCGAGCCGGTCGCCGACCGCGGCCTTGATCAGCCGTACCGCTTCGTAGTCCACCACCGACCCGGGCGCGGCCACGCCGAGCGCGCCGGGGCTGTGTGCCTGCCCCGGAAGTCCATGAATCCCCCCGCCCTGCCCCGGCGGCAGGCGCCGCGGCGGCGCGGGGACGGTCGGGTCGGGATGCATCGGGCTAGCGCGCACCGGTCACCTCCTGGCCGCGGCTCACGCCGGGCGTCGGCTGAGCGAGCCGGGCCCGCCGGGTCGCGATCATCTGCCGCACGCGCGTCGTCGCGGTTCGGGTTGCCCGCATCAGCTCGCCGGTCTCGAACCGGCGTGGCTCCTTCGCACCGTCGGACAGCACCGCGGCCTGCTCGGGCTGCCACGGCAGCACCGCCACGACCTCGGTGTTCAAGCTCCGCTGCACCTCCTCGCGGGAGAACGGGCCGACATCGACCAGGACCAGGCCGACCTGGTCCCCGCCGCCGAGCTGCTCGCGCAGCGCCGCCAGCCTCACCTGGGCACTCTGCATCCCCCGAAGGGAGTTGCGGGCCACCATCAGCACCACGTCCGCACGCTTGGCGAGCACCCCGGACGGGCCGGCCGCACCACGGCGGCCCAGATCCACGATCACGTCGTGCCGGTGCTGCTCGATCCCGGCGAACATCCGGGCCAGCTGCTCCCACACCCGGTCCAGGGCCGGAGCGTGTGCCGGGTCGTAGATCCCCGGCAGGACCGAGCGCTCCCTGCTCTGGGCGTCAGTCATGTCGATCAGCTGCCGCCAGAAGGCCTCCTCCAGCTGACCCTGCCGGGCCGCGAGCGCGAGGTTGCGCAACCCCCGGCTGGTGTCGAGGCTGCCCTCCAGTGCACCGGAGAGGATGGCGCCGCCGTCCGGGTCGCACTCGGCGAGGATCACCCGGTGCCCCGGGTCGAGCGGCCAGGTCAGCAGCAGCGCCATCGCCGTGGTGGTCACCCCGGGCGCCCCCAGTCCGCCGGCCAGCGCGACGACCGCCATCAGCTGCCGTCCCGCGCCGCGACGATGAGCGCGACGTTCCCGGTCGCCACCCGTGCGGCCAGCGCCGGCCCGTCCCCGGCAGGGACCGCCACGTCGACGGTGACCGTCCCCGTACCGGACTGCGCCTGGCCGACCTTGACCACCGTCGCCGACAGCGTCGCCGGAGGAGCGTCCTGACCGCCGGCCTGTGCATCCCCTGCCGTGCCCGCGGCGGCGTCCGGGTCGGGGGTGCTCACGATCAGCACCTTCTGCCCCGGCGACAACGGTGTGGCCGGCAACTGGTTCGGCTTCACGCTCACGCCCACCAGCTGCTCGCCGGGCCCGACCAAGCTCTTGCGCGTCACCTGCGACGGCGACAGCAGCGACCCCGCCTTCAGATCCACCGCGGCACGCTGTCCGACCAGGGACTTCTCCGACCCAGACTTGACCGCTTTGACCGCCGGGTCCAGCGCGATCGACGCCTCGGTGAGGTCTTCCGGGGAAATCTGCGCCCCGACGGGGACGTCCCGGGCCATCACGACGACGGACGTGCGCTGCCCCGACGAGGAGTACAGCACCGCCCCGGACAGCCCTCCCACCGCGATCAGCGCCGCCGACAGTGCGACCATCGCGGGACGGCGGCGGCGCCGGCGGATCAGCCGCGGCGGGGACACCGGCTCGTAGGACGGTCCCGACGGCCCCGGGGCGGTGCCCGTGGCCTGCCCCGGGACAGGGCTCGTAGTGTGACTCACGATCTGGGTCCTCCTCGAACCCGCAGGGGCGGCACTACTGGCCGACGACCTGCACTTCACCGATACGGATCTGGACCTGCGAGGTCCGAGTGGTCGTCAGGTCGCCCTGCTGACCACCGCCGACCCAGTGCACCGCCCACGTCGTCGTGGCGCGCACCTCGTACATTCCCGGCCGCCCGTAGCCGGGGAAGCCGCACTGCCCCTTGGCCGCCTGCGGGGCCTGGGCGCCGAACGAGGCCTGGTAGGCGGTACCGGGGAAGGCGCAGTCCACGGTTATGTCGTTGCCGAAGTCCCAGGCCACGTCCTGGACGCGGGCGGTCGCGGTGACCGTGACACCCATCGCGGTGGCGGTCGCCGAGGCCGGGCCGGTCGTCCGCGGCCCCGGCTGGTTCCACACCCACACCGGGAACCCCACCGACCCGCCCTTCGAACCCGGCGACGGCGCGATCCCGACGTCCGCACCCAGCAGCCGCATCCGGGTCACCGCCTGCTGCGCGAGCGCCTGCACGTCCGGGCCGCCGCCGTACCCGGGCGGGGGCGTGGCACGCCAGTGCGTTCCGCCGGCCAGGGCGTTGTTCCGGCCGCCGTAGTCCGGGCAGCTGGCGTTGTAGAACTTCCCCCTGGCCGCCTCGGCATCGCCCGGATACCCGTTCGCTGTCGTCCGCAGCGGGTCATCCGGCGCCGGCTGCGGGTCCATCAGCAGCCAGTAGCAGTTGTCGGCCGCGTTGAACCAGCCCAGGCCGTCGCGGTAGCACGGCACCGGATCGGTCCCCCCGATCAGGCACGTCCGCGTCCCCGGATTCTTCGAGCCCCCCGAGTGCTTCGGCGGCGGTTTGCTCTGAACGGGACTGCTGCCGCCGGCGTGGACGTCGCAGTCGAGCGAGCCCGGAGGGCACTGCGCTCCGTTGCCGGGCGGCGACGGAGCCGCCCACGCCGCGGGAAGCCCCGCACCCGCGACCAGCACCGCGGTCACAGCCAGTACCCCGGCGCGTCTCAGCACGTCCGGTCCCGCTCGATCGTGAAGTCCGAGACGATCCACGACGTGCCGTTGAAGTCGACGACCGCGGTCACCACGTGCCTCCGGCTCGCCGAGCGGGGCGCGGCCTTCCCGGTCGCCCTGTAAACCTCGGTGTAGTGGGTGGAGTCGACGCAGTCGGTGATGGCCGCGGTGTAAGGCGTCTTCGCGAAGCTGACCGACGTCACCTTCGGCGCCAGCGACGGCTCGCCCTTCACCGACATCCCGTGATCCTGGTAATACGCCCCCGTCACCTTGATGTTCGCCAGCGCCTTGTCGGCGGCGAACTTCGGCAGGTCGGGGTCGGTCAGGTCACCGCTGGCGTACACCTGGACCGCGGTCCGCCACATCCCTTCGTACGCCGCGACCGCCTGGGTCTGAGCTTGCGCGGTGCGATCCGG
This sequence comes from Streptomyces sp. NPDC004031, assembly GCF_053604375.1. Taxonomy (NCBI): domain Bacteria; kingdom Bacillati; phylum Actinomycetota; class Actinomycetes; order Kitasatosporales; family Streptomycetaceae; genus Streptomyces; species Streptomyces sp. NPDC004031. Next base: position 12,919 of record NZ_JBSGHL010000075.1, read on the forward strand.
CGTCGGCGAAGTGGTCGTTGTCAGGGGGGCGGTCGACGGCGCGTGGTTGCTGTCGCTGCCGGACGAAGAGCAGCCGGCCGACAGCGCGATGGCCAGAACCGCGGCACACGCCCAGGGCATGTGCCGGAGCATCGAGCGGGCGCGGGACATAGGCTGCGGCGTCACAGAAACCTCCCCCAGGCCGTTGCCCAGGGCCTTGCGGCGGCCTCGCTTCGCAACGGCGTGATCACGATGTGTGCTTCTACCGGCACCTTACGGCGAGATCGAGCCAATGCGTATGGGGAATCTGAGGCGCCAGAGGTGATTTGCGGCAGCCTGGTCGGAAAATCCCTGCTCCAGGCCCGGCAATGCTGCCCCTTCAGCCCGCTGGGACTTGACCGGCAACTGCCGTACCGGGCCCGTGAGCGCGCCGAGCGCAGTACGGCGGCACCCGCCTCAGATTCCTCCGAACGAAGTCCTCTCCCAGTCCCGCCGCGAGCGCGATCCGGCCCAGCCGCCCGGTGAGAACGGTCTGCAGGCCGCACCAGTACGAATGACCGCACTGATCCATCACCGCTTCCAGTCGCCGGCGGACCCGTTCCGCCTGCTACTCGCTGAAAGCACCCCCCTGCACCGCCTTGTGACACCGGTTCCGGGATCCCGCGTATCCGTGGGCCCCGACCGCTCGACAAGACCTGCGAGACGGAGCCGCGGCGGCGCTACGGGTGCGAAGGGGGCGAGTGCGTTTTGGGGGACGGCGGGTCCCTTACGTGGTGTCTGCCCTGGTGAGGCCCTTGGGCGGCTGCGGGGCGCCGGGGATGCGGATAGCCTCTATGCGGTCGAGCCGCTCGTAGAGGGCGTGGACGAGCCGGGCGCGGTTCTGAGCACAGAGCGCGGTGCCGTTCATCGTCGCGGAGAGCCGGTCTTCGGCGTCGCGCAGGACGATGTCGGCGAGCGCACGGGCACCGCTTTCCTCGGGCAGTTGGTTGGCGTGGCGTCGTACACAGGCGGCGACGGCGCGGGCGTGCCCGGTCAGTAGGAGGGCAATCTGCTCGTAGTCGCGCGAGGGCAGGGTGTGCGGGCTGGTCCAGGCGAGGACGGTCTTGACGAGGAGCCCGTACGGCGCGCGGTCGAACGGGAGGTCGGCATCGATGAGCCCCTGAGGGTCGTGCAAAACAGTGTGGGGGCTGGTGGACAGTGCCATGGCCGACCTTGGTGATCGAGGGGTTCGTCGCCTGGAGACCGCGGTCAGCCCGCGGCGGCCGTTCCGTCGTCGAGGGCCACCGCTTCCTCGGTGTCGGCGTCGACCCGGTCGAGGAACCGAGAGAAGCCCCGGTCGGCGCGGGCAAGCAGGGCCGGGGAAGGTGATCCGTACGACGGCGGCCGCGTGCTGCCCGTTGCCGGGTCCGATTCGCTGGCGTCGGTGTGCGCGAGCATGAGCCCCCGCCTCTCCGGTCGTCCGTCTTCGGGCTTCGACGCTACGCACGGCCCGGCCCGAGTTTCAACGAAGTTGCGGGAAATTGCGCAGGTTCACTCCAGTGCGTCGATCGCGGCCCGGATGAGCCCGCGGGCGGAGTCGCCGTGCACAGCCATCGCGGCGAGCCCGGCGAACGCCTTGGCATAGTCGGCCAGTTCGCGCGGCTGGGTCACCTTGATCTCCGCGGTCAGCGTCTCCACGACGGCCTGGACGTCGTCGTGGAGGTAGAACGCTTCGAGCGGCCACACTGTGCGCTGCGCGGTGAACGGGATGATGCCCAGAGAGACGGACGCGAGCGGCATCACGGTCAGGAGGTGGTGCAACTGCCCACGCATCGCTTCGGGGCTGGCGGTGCGGTAGCGCAGCACGGACTCCTCCATGAGCACGACGTAGCGGTGGCCGCCCTCGTAGAGGTACCGGGACCGGGCGACGCGGGCGGCGACGGCTTCAGCGACATCGTCCGGGGTTCCCTGGAAGTCGGTGATCTGCCCCATGAGGGCCGTGGCGAACGCTGGCGTCTGGAAGAAGCCGGGCGGCACGTTCGAGACGTACACGCGGCAGACCCGGGTGCGCTCGTGCAGAGCGGTCCAGTCGTCCTGGACCTTGCGCATCCCGTCCTTGTGCAGACGCCGCCACTCCAGGTACATCGAGTCGACCGCGCGGGCGGTGGCGATCAGGTCGTCGGCCTGGTCGGCGGCGCCGCAGGCCGCGCACCAGGCGCGGATGTCCGCGTCCGACGGCGCCACCTCGCCCTTCTGGATGCGGGTCGTCTTCGCCGGATGCCAGCCGCACCATGCCGACAGCTCCCGCCCGGTCAGGCCGGCGTCCTTGCGCAGGTGCCGCAGCCGCACCGCGAGCGCCTCGCGGGCGCCCCGGGCGCTGGACGAAGGGGAAGCGGCCATCGAGAGCGGTCAGTGGCCCTGGAGGGTGTACTGCTCGTGCGGGACGCCGCGCTCCCAGACTGTCTCGAACGCCGCCGAGCAGAGCCGCGCTGCTGCCGGGTCCTCGGTGAACTCGAAGCCGGGGTCGGCCCAGTCGCCGTCCCCGGTGAAGAAGTGGAACAGCACCAGGCGGCCGTCGATCAGCCAGAAGTCGTTGCCCGGCAGCGGGATGTCCGAGGCCCGCCGTCGGGGCAGCCAGCGCACCTGTTCTCCCGCGCCGAGGTTCAGCGGCGTGACGGCGTGCTCCCACCGGATGTAGTCGGTGACGGGCTCCGAGACGATCCTCGCGCGGCGCATCACGACGCCCCGGCCCACCGTCTCCTCGACCAGGCCGAGCCACTGCGGCCACCACCGGGCCGCCGGGTCCAGGTCGATCCGGCCGGTCCGGGCGAACAGGTCGATCTCCTCGGCCTCGTCACCGACGCCGTAGGCGTCGCGCATCTCCAGGTGCACCGCGGTCCGCTGCGCGCCGCGCAACAACTCAGCGAAGTCGGGCACGCTGCTCTGCGACATTGCAGGCCTCCCTCAGGATCGACACCATCCGTGCCGGGATCCGGATCACCCTCTCGTGCGCCGGGATCCCCGTCGCGTGACCGGGCACCCACTCCGTCGCGCCGATCTGCGCCCGCAGGAGCTCTTCGGCTTCCTCGCCCTGCAGGACCAGGTCCGCGGACTCCTCCTCCACCCACACCATCGGCGATCCGCCACCGCCAGTGTTCGGATCGACCCCAAAGAACCGTAACGTCACAACACCCTCCCCTACTGAATCTGTTGCGCATAGTTGCGCAACGACCGTCCCGCGGCCAGACGACACAGTCAAGTCGGCATCAAACGTCCGCGCGCCATAGGACCGGTCCCGGCGTCCTGGCGTCGGCTGAATGCCGCGGCGCGGCGGGCAAGTGCCGCTCCGCCCACCTTTCCACCGATCACGCACCGTCGGCGTGCCGGGCCCACGTCAGGACGTCCACAGGCGCGGGATCCTCGCCGAACACCGGCACGACCACCGGTGCCCACGGCCCCGGCCCCTGCAGCTGCTCCAACGTCGTCACCCCGGCGCGCAGCCGCCCGGCCACCCGCCGCAGCCGCCCGTCGCCGGCTGCGAGTGCCCGCACGTCCGCGGTCCGCCGTACCAGCGCCCGCGCCGAGCCGCGCGCGCCCGCGGCGAACACGAACAGCACCGGGGGGAAGACGCCGTACCGGCTCTTCCACGCCTCGGTGGTGCTGGCCGGCCGGGCGCCGGGCCGGCCCGTCGCGGCGGGGATGTAGCTCTGGTAGCGCCCGTACGCGCGAAGTTTGTCCAGCAGCCGCACCGGCGACATCGTCGCCCGGTCGATCTCCAGGAACAGCGTCAGGAACGTGGCGCGGCCGCCGGGGCCGCGGTGGTCGTAGCGCAGCACGGCGTCGGGGATCAGGAAGGCGTCGTCGCCGGTGCGGCTCTCGCCGTCGCGGTAGCGGTGGGACAGCTCAGGCTCCCAGTCCAGCGGCCCGCAGCCGTGCCCCGCAATGCGGGCGGCGCGGACGAAGGCCAGGCCGGTGTCGTTGACCGCGAGGGTGTGCTCCTGGAGCTGAGAGGCGGCCGCCTGCTCGGTCATCCGGAAGACCCGTACCGTGACCTCGCCCCCGGCTTCGGCGACGTCGGCGCCCGCAGCCGTGCAGTACCAGGCGTGCTCGCCCTGGCCACCACCGCGGTTGCGGAGGGTGAAGTCGGCCAGGCCGAGGGCGCGGAGGCGCGCCAGCTCGCGCCGCAGGTACACCGGCGTCGTGACGTGCGGTTGCAGCAGGTGGTGCAGCTGCCGGGTCGTCATCAGCCGGTGCTGGTAGAGCACCGGCACCACGTCCTCGGCGAGCCGCGACAGCCCGCGGCGGCCCGCAGGCGCCAGGGCGGCTTCGGGCGACATCAGCTGCCCCCGGCGATCAGCGGGAGCACGAGCAGGTCGGCCGGCGAACCACCGTGCCCGTAGCGGCCGCCCGGTCCCGGCCCGGTGCCCGGGGCCGGGCTGCCGGGCTGGTGTCCGGCGAGGAAGTCCAGGATCCGCTCGTCGAGGCGTTCGGCGTGCGCGAGGATCTCGTGGATCGGCCGGCGCCGCAGGTTCCGGTCGAGGGCCGCGTCCAGCGCGGGCACCCCGGCCGGGTCGTAGTAGTTGGCGAGCACGTCGTGGATCGGCACCCCGGAGACCCGGAAGGGCGCGGTGCGCTGCCCGCCGAGCTCCGCACTCACCACGTACTGGTACTTCTTCAGCCCGGCCACCGTCTCCGGGGTGACCCCGGGCAGCCGGCTCGCGATGAAGCGGGCCTCGTCGATGTCAGCGCCCGTCGCCGACAGCACGGACTGGTTCTGCAGGCCCGCCTGCCGCGTGGTGTCCGACAGCCGCATCGCCATCTGCGTGGCCACCATCAGCCGCACCTCGTACTTGCGGACCTGCTCGAAGATCTTCGCGATGAAGCCGCCCCCCGCCGAATCGAGCGCCGCCAGCTCGTCCATCCACCCGAAGAACGTCCTCAACTGCTCCGGGGCGGCACCGCGGCGGGACATCGCCGCCCGGAACAAGTCGAAGATCAGCAGTGAGCTGATCAGGGTGTCGCCGGCGCCGGTGCCCGACGGGGCGAGCATCACCACCGCCCCGGTGTCCATCGCCCGGCGCACGTCGAAGCTCGACTGGGACCCGCCGAGGAACGCCGTCAGGCTCAGCGACGTCTCCAGGAGGTCCAGGGCGTTGGTGATCGTCGGCACCGCGCTCGCCTCGTGCTTGGGGAACGTCAGCCGCCAGAACTTCTGCGCCCGCTCCGGCAGGTGCTCCACCACCGCGGCCCGCCACTCCTCGTCGGTCAGCAGCGTCTTGATCTGGAACACCGTCGGCTGCACCTCCGGCTTCCCGGCCTGCACCAGTTGGTAGGACAGCAAGGACAGAGCCAGCGCGGCGTTGCCCAGGATCGCCCTGGCGCGGGGTGCACCGTCCCCCCACCGCTGGCCGTTGGCGATCCCGCCGACCACCGCGCCGACGACGTCCTGGACCTCCTCGATCGCCCGCCCTGTCATGTCCAGCGGGTTCCAGCAGGCCATCATGCTGTCCATCCGCGGGTCGCCCAGGTTGATCTCCCACACCCGGTCCCGTACCGCCGGATGCGTCAGGTACGGGCGCGCCCGCTCCACAGCGGCCCCGTGCGGGTCCAGGAACCACGTCCCGTGCCCGCCGTACGCCATCGACAGCATCTCCAGCAGCGCCCTCTCGGTCTTCCCGAACCCGGACTTGCCCAAGCTCATACCGAACAGCACGTCGCGCGCCGGGAGCCCGGCCATGTAGGTCGTGCCGTCGCTGCCGGTCACCTGGCCGAGCGGCACCATGCCCTGCTGCCCGGTCCACACCGGCAGCCCGGCCGGCGCCGGAGCGACCACCCCGCCGCCGCGCGCCACGTTCGGGGCGTCGCACCGCGACGTCGGCGGCTTGAGCACGCACGCGATCTCCGGCAGCGTCACCCACTGGGGCCGCGCCGGTGCGAACTCCCCGGTCGCGAAGCGCCGGTCCCACCCCCTGCGTCGCGCCCACCCGTTGCTGAAGCGCCGCCCCAGTCGGCGGCTGCCCACCGGACGCCACCGGTTCGCGGCGGAAAACACCTCCATCGCCGCGAGCAGCTGGTGGAGCAGAGCCCGCGCCCGCGCCGGGTGCCGAGCTGCTACCCGCAGCAGCACCTGCGCCTCGAACACCATCTCACCCGGCGCGAACTTCCCCTCACCACCGGACCCCGTACGCCGGGACCCGGCCGACTGCGGGTTCCAGGCTGAGCGGACACCGGAGCCGTAGGCCATCTCTCGGACGAATCCGGCAACGCCGCCGCCCCCAGCCCCACCTTCGCTAGCCGCCCGGCTCAGTGCACGCCGCCGCCGTTCCACCCGCCGGTCGGAAACCGGGACCAGGTCGACGACGACGTCGGCCTGCTCCCCCTCGCTGCTGCGGACCCCGGCCATCGCCGCGACCATCCGCTGCAGCGGATCCGGCGCCAGATCCAGGTGAGCCAGCGGCAGATGGTCGGGCCGGGCCAGGACCAGCTCAGCCCGCTCCACGTACAGCCGACGCTCCCCGACGGCAGACCTCCCGGCCGCACGCGTCGGCGCAGGCGCGGGCTTGGTAAACATGACCGTCATCGAGCTACCGCCTTCACCACGGGGGCGACGCCCTCGAACACCACCGGCTCGGCCACCACCACCTGGCCGCGACTCCCGACCGGCGCCACATCCACATCCCGGTACCCCGGAAGCCCCAGCAGATTCGCCGCGCGCGCCGGGCCCTCCAACTGGTAGCGGACCAAGCCGTCCACGCAGGTGATCCGCACCCGGGTCCCCGCAGCCCGCCGCGGGATCATGCCGCACGCCGACCGGACGGAGGCCACCTGACCTGCGAACCACCGCACCTCCGCCTCGCGGACCTCGAAAGCCCCCGACGGCAGCAGATCGAATCCGACCCGGTCGGCGAGCAGCACCGCCGCCCGCCGCCGCCACCACCCTGCAGCGGCAGCCCACACCGCAGCTGCGAACGCCGCCACGGCCAAGATCCACCACACGTGCCCGTCCAGGTAGGCCCGCACCTGATCTGGTGCCGTACGCACCGTGTCGAGAACGGTCAAAGGGTCCACGATCACACTCCTGTCCGAGGTATCGAGCTCTTCACCTCGTGCAAGCCCCCGCGCATCGGTACTTGTGACAGGTCGCGGTCATACGATTGGCGGGCGGCCGTTGCCCTACCACTTCGGCCCCCGCTGCCGCGCTCACGCCCCGGGACGTAGCATCACCGCATGGCCGAAACGTTTCCTCCCCATCTGGTTGACCTGCAACGACGCGCCAACGCCGCCCGAGCGGCACTTGCGGCCCACCGCGCGGACGTCGACAAGGACCGCGAGGCGGGACGCCAGGGAACCGACGGACCGCTGCGCCCGTGGACGCAGAAGGAGGACGATAAGCACAACGACCTCCTGAAGGAGGTCATCACCGCGGCGACGCAGCTGCGGGCCGCGATCCCCGCGGAACGGCTCAAGCCCACCTTCGACGTCCTCCAGGGCCTGAAGGACGCAGCCCGTGAACCCGCTGGCACGAGCTGACCTCGGACAACTGGTGCGGGTCGTGGAGCCGCGGTTTGACGCGCGCGAGCTCGATCAGGGCGACGGGCGGGTTGCACCCACCAGGCCCCCGGTGGTGTAGAGGTCGACGATCTGGACGTCGAGTCCGGTCTTCGGCGCCTCGATTACCTTGCCCGCCCCGTAGTACATGGCCACGTGGTAGGCGTCGGTTCCGCGCCCGGTGTGGGAGTAGAAGACCAGGTCGCCGGGCTGGAGGGAAGCCATCGGCACCGGGTTACCGGCGGTGGCGGCGTACTGGGCGGCCGCGGTGCGGGGCAGATGGAGGACCGGCCACCACGCCGCCTGGACGAGGCTGCTGCAGTCGAACCCGGCGTGGCCGGCGGCGAAGCAGGACCCGTTGAGCATGCCGTTGCCGCCGCTGCAGAAGCCCACGGACGGGCCTTCGGGTGTGCCGCCGCCCCAGACGTAGGGGGTGCCGACATAGGCGGCCGCCCGGCGTACCGAATCGGCCCCGGCCCCGGTGCCCACGACGGGCGGTGCGGACTCGACGGTCCACGCGGCAGCCTGTGCCTCGACTGCGGCGACGTACTCGGTCGTCTCCTTGAACGGCGGGACGCCCTCGTAGCGGGCCACGGCGGCCCATCCGGCGTTGTAGCCGGCCAGCGCCAGGTCGACGGGCCAGCCTGTGAAGTGGGAGGCGGTGGCCTTCTTCAGCAGGGCGCACATGAACCGGCCCTGGGCGGCGATGGCGTCGGCGGGGTTCCACACCGAGGACTTGCCGTCGCCGTCGCCGTCGGTCTGCCACGTCGGCCAGGTGCCGGGCGTGAACTGGGCGATCCCCTGCGCCCCGGCCGGTGAGATGGCGCGGGCGTTGAACCCGGATTCCCGGTAGAGCTGCGCGGCCAGGATCGGAGCGGGAAGACCCGGGCACGCCGCGGCGGCGGCCCGGATCCACGGCTCGATCTCGGCGGGGACGCTGCCGGGCCTGAGATCGCCGTTCGCGGCAGGCCCCGGGGCCTGGGAGGCCTTGGCAGCGTCGGAGGCGAGCCGGAGGCGGTCCGTACCCGCGCCGGCGCCGACCGCGATGAACAGCACGAGCACTCCGACGACGAACACGGCAACGCCCGCGATGCCGCCGCCGATCCACCAGATCCGGCTCTTCACGGCCTGCCCCGCCGAGGTGCGGGGCGCCGAGGTGTCGGCGGTGCCGGAGACGCCGGCACCGGGCCGGGCGCAGGACTCGGCGGCGGAGCACCGGCACCGGGAGCCGGCGGCCGTGGAGCGGCAGCCGCGTGTCGTCCAAGCCGTCGGCGCAGCGCTTCCTGGCGGGCCGAGGCGGCCGGTGCGCTTGATACGGGGCGAGCCCCGGCGCGGCGGGCCCGCGGTGACGGAGGGCCCGGCGGACGTGGCGGAGGCGGCGGCGTGCCGGGCGGTAGCCCAGGGGCAGGGGCGGGAGGAGGAGTCGGCGGTGGCGGTGGCGGGACGGTGGGCGGGTGAGGGACTGCCAGCCCGGGTCGGGTGCGCGGGACGGGCCGCGGCTGCGGGCCGCGGCCGCGCGCGGGGGCCAGACGGCGGGCGAGGTGGCGACCGCTGCCGAGAACTGTGGTCGCGGTTCCCCCGGAAAGGGCCAGTGCGCCGAGGGTGACCACGCCGCGGGTGATGCGGCTGCGCCGGGCGGTGTCGCGGTGGGCGGTGCGGAAGATCGCGCCGCCCGCGCCGCCGATCCGGGAGTTCTCCAGCCGGCTGCGCAGGCCCGTCGCGGACTGCCGGGCGGCTGCGGCGACCTTGTTGCGGTAGATGAACACCGCGATGCTGACGATGTCCAAGACGATGAACCGCAGGGACAGGCTGTTGCCGAAGGCCGAGTCCAGCGACGGGTCGAGCAGCGTGGTGATGACCACGAGGAACACCGCGAGCAGCAGCACGGACATGATCAGGAGCTGGAAGACCTTCAGCAGGGTTCCGCACCACTGCCACAGCAGGGTGCGGCCGCCGCCGGGTACGAGGCCGGCCAGCATCACCAGCTCGCCGCGGATCGACTCCAGGGCCACGCGGCACTGGGCGACCAGGAACGACCCGGCCAGGCGGCAGATGAACACGCCGACGATCACGGCGGCGAGCAGTACGAAGAACGCGCCGGCGACCTTGTCCACGGACGCTTTCTTCGCCGCGCCGACGTCCCCGGTCACGCACTTGTCCTCGAACGCGCTCATGGGCGGGTGCCCGTAGTGGTCCTTGACCCAGCTGCCGGCGATCGAGACGACCTTGTCCACCGCCCAGTCGTTGAAGCCGGTCGGGTCGACGATCGTCCCGACCGTCGACATTCCCGGCAGCTTCAGGTCGCCGGGGGAGTCGCTGTCCTGGATCAGCTGGATGATCCCGTCGGCCTTCCGGTCGTACGCCAACTGGGCGAGCTTGGCCTCGGCGTACGCGCTGGCGCAGTCACCGGTGAAGGTCTGCCCGTACTCCAGGAGCTGGGCCGGTTTGACGACGAAGGCGTCCGCGAGGGCGTCGGTGATGGGCCGGGCCAGGTCGTGGACGTCGCCGCCGCCGGAGCCGGATGCAGTACCCGGATCGGCGTTGATGATGACCTCGGCGACTTCGAGGCTGAAGCCCTGCGCCGCGCCGAGCAGCCCGCCGCGGTCGCCGCCCATCAGCTGCGTGGCGGGGGAGGCCATCGAGGTGAGCATGACCCCGGCGATCAGCAGGGTCAGGGCCAGTTCGCCGACGCCTTTCGTACGGTCGCCGAGCAGGATGTGCCAGGCACAGATGGTGCCGGCGACGGTCAGGCACAGCATCGGCAGGCCCATTGCGACGACGACGTGCGTGTTCAGCGCCGCCGACACCTCCAGCACGGGCCGCAGGAGGATGTTCGCCAAGCCGAAGCCGAGCGCCCACACCAGCAGCCACGACAAGAACGCGGCCGCCCACTTCGTGCCCATGAACGCCAGCTCGATGAGGAACCCGTAGACCTTCAGCTGCCAGTCCGACCACCCGCCGGTGCCCGGATTGACGGTGTACACCGACAGGGGGATGCCGTACCGGTCGGTGGCGTCGAAAACCCCCAGAACGCCGCCCTGCTGCGGAAGCTCCTTGCGCAGGGCGTCGGTGGCCTGGGTCAGCGCCTGATGCCGGGAGGCGTCGGTGGGCGTGCCGGAGCCGAGGCGGGCGGTCTCGTCGAGGACGTCCTTGTCGGCGTCGGACAGTCCGCCGGTGCCGTCTGCGGAACCGGCCGTGCCCGTGGCGGCCGCCCCGGAACCGGAAGTTCCGGTGACGGTGGGAGCCGGGGTAGGGGTGGGGGCGGCGTGGGCGCTGGCCGTCCACAGCACCGTCGTCAGCAGCGCGAGGACGGCCAGGGCGAGTATCCGGCGCCGGGTCAGGGCCGCGCGCAGCAACGTCCACCGCCTGGTGTGCGCCTTCGCCTGCGGCCCGCGGGGGAGGGCGGCTCTCATACCGCCCTCCGGCCGGGCGTGGAATGGATCTGCCGCTCCACGTTCGGATCGGCCGGGATGAGCACCCGCATCGTCCCGACGCGCTGGTGCAGGTCGCGGTACAGGCACTCGCCGAGCCGCGACGCCGCATCGAAGCCCTCCGCCCCGTCGGCGGGCTGCTTGCCGCGGGCCGGCGACAGGCCGGTGGTGACCAGCTCCAGCAGCTCCGAGTCGTCCGGGGGCAGGCCGAGGAAGTCCAGCCCGCGCCTGGCCAGTCCCCGGTCGCGCTGACGGAACAAAAACCGGTGGGGGATCAGGCCGCGCAGCACCGCGCCGAGCTGGCTGTCCTCCGGGCCGATGTCGTACGGGTCGTGCGTGCCCAGCAGCGCACCGGCATTCCGCTTGCGCCCGTCGCGCAGCAGCTCCAGCAGCAGCTCCTGGCCCTCCGGGCTGGACGTGAGCCACCAGCACTCGTCGAAGACGCTGACCGCGAACTCGTCCCTGCTGCCCAGGGTGATCTGACGGCACATCGCCGCGACCAGGTACATCAGCGCCCGGCCGAGGACTTTCTCCCACTCCAGGCGCTCCATGCGGTACTGCGACTCCAGCTCGGAGCGCTTGGGCAGCTGCAACGCCGACACCGAGAACACCACGCAGTCTGCGGTGCTGGCCGCCAGCGGCGGCAGGCCGGGGTCGAAGATGACGCGTGAGAGGTCTTTGCGGGCGGCGGCGGCGAGCTTGCGCGCCAGGCCCCGGGCCGCAGGGTCTGCAGCGCCCCGCTCGGCGAGTTCCGCGGTCAGCAGGTGCATGGACGGGACCGGCCGGGTGAGGACCGCGGCGACGGCCTCGGACAGCACCACCCCTTCCTCGCTCATCGGCATCACGCCGAGCAGCAGCGTCAGGAACGACTCGGCGCGCCGCGCCCGCTCCGCGCCGTGGAAGATCCGCAGCGGGTCCAAGCTGACCTTCGCGTGCTGGTCGACCTCGATCACCTCGGTGGTGCCGGGGCACGCCTTCGCGAACCGCTCCCACTCCCGGTCCTCGGTGCGGTCCACGACCGCGGCCCGCCCGCGCGACCCGGGCCAGTTCGCCTTGCGGCCGGCCGCGAGCACCAGGTACATCGCCGTCTTCAGCCCCACGGACTTGCCCGCGCCGAGCTCGCCGATGAACGCCGCCGACGCACTGGCGTTGGTGGCCGGGCCGCGGGAGAAGTCGACCAGCACCGGGCGGGTCCCACCGCCGGTCAGCTGCAGCCCGTACAGCGGTCCGGTGTCGTCGCCGAGCTGGCTGCCCGACCAGGGCATGGCCATCGCGAAGTCCCGCGCCAGGAGCGACTGCGCGTACCCGACCATGATCCGCGGCGTGCGCGCGCCGGGCAGCATCCCGTGCCACAGCCGCTCCTGCTCGCCGACGGGCCGGGTCAGCGTGTAGTCGGCGGCGGAGAAATGCGCGCGCAGCGCCCGCGCCCGCGCGTCTGCTTCACCGGGGTCCGGCCCCCACACGCACAGCGTCGTCATCGCCTGGACGTCGACCTCGGCGTGGGAGGCGCCGATGCGCTCCCGGTTCTCCTTGAGGTCCGCGACCGCGTCGGTCTGCGCCGCGGGCACACCGGTGGCCTCCTGCGCGAACTCCTTCTCCTGGTGCACGAGGTTGCGGGCGCGCTGCCGGGTGCGGCGCAGCATGGTGCTGCCGTCCGTGATCTTCAGGCGGCACACCCAGTCCACGGGGAAGTCGAAGTCGTCCAGCGCCGCCAGGTACTCGCTGCCGGGGAACGCAAAGCGCCGCGGCATCTCGGCCAGGGCCAGCAGCGCCTGGTACGAGGTCCCTTCCTCGGTGTCGACCTGGAGATGCAGTGACCGGAACGGGTTGTGCCCGCGCCCCCGGCGCCCGTGCTGCCGGCGCCGGCCGCCTGCTGCCGGTTCGTCGCCCGGCCATCCGCGGCCGCCTTCGGTGAGCAGCACCTCGGACAGCGCGGCCACCGTCCGGCCGCGCCCGTGCGGCACGGCCGCGTCCGACGGGTCGGGCAGCAGCGGCCCGGTGATGCCCCGGTGGGCGGCGTGCCCGTACATCCACAAGATCTCCGCCTCGGTCGCGGCCCGCATCGCGATGCCGGCCGGCCACGCCGCCGCCATCTCCTGTGCCTGCCGGATCCTGCGCTGCTGCTCAGCAATGCCGACCGGTGCCGGGACCAGCCCCAGCGTCGCGGCGACGTCCGCGCGGACCGCGAGGAAGACCTCCGCAGCCGCTGCGGACGCACTCGCAGCCGGGAGCGGCACCGCGAGCCAGTCGGTGCGCCCGGTCAGCTCCAGCCCCTCCAGCTGTGTGAGAACCCGGTCGGCCAGGTCGATGTAGTCCGGGCTGGTGTCCCAGTCGACGTCGTCGGTCATCGCCCGCACCACCGCCCGCGGGTCGACCTGCGGGCACAGGCTCAGCAGCATCGGCTCACCGCGCAGCGCCTTGACCACCGACGCCACCTCCTCCAGCCGCTGCCGTTTCGCCGCGCCTGTGGTGTGGGTGTAGTTCGCCGGGGCCACCCTCCACACACCCCACGCCGTCCCGTATGTCGTCCACAGGACGTTCCCGGCGACGTGCCGGATCGCCAGCGTCATGACCCCTCCCTCGCTGCGCGCTGCGCCAGCAGCGCCTGCACCCCGGACACCGCGACCGCGGGCGGCGCAACCGCAGCCCGCTCCCGGGGCGGGGGATTTGCGTCAGCGGCACGGGCGCGCGACCGGGGAGCAGCCGCCACCGTGCAGGCCGGGGCCGCGGACGGGTGAAGGTCCACGCTGATCTGCGCCGCGTGCCGCCGGGACGGCGCCGGCCGCCAGGCGCGTCCGCGCAGCCGCCCGCCCGCCGGCGCAGCGGCCAGACCCACCAGGCTCGCCAGCGCCAGCACCGGGTTGCGGTGGTCGACCTGCACCCGGTGGATCACCCAGCCCGCGGCGATCGGCACGACCACGACCACCGCGATGTCCCAGTAGCCGCCCCCGCCCCACAGCGGCCGCGTCACGATCAGCACCACGAACCCGCCGATCATCACGCCCAGTTGCGTGAGCGTGTACGGGCCGCCGGGAATCCGCCCGCCTCCGGCCCACTGCCCGATCTGCAGCGGATACCGGCGGGCCGCGGTGTAACAGGCGCCCTCGATCACCTCCTCGTCGGCGGCACTCACCGGGACCCGTCCGCGGGCAGAGACCCGGAACCGCCGGAGACGGGCGCGGAGTACCCGCTGCCGTCGCCACCGTCGAGGTCGTCAGCGGTCTTGCTGGCCAGCGCGCCCATGTTGGCTACGCCGTACCAGACGATGGCGCCCATCACGATCGCGCCCAGCGCGGCCGGCCCGGACCTGGTCCTGAGCCACACGCCGAGGACGAAGAGGATGGCGATGATCGGCAGCCCCCAGGCCAGCAACAGGTGTTCGATGCCGCCTCCCAGGTAGTTGCCGGTTTCCAGCCAGCTGCTGGCCAAGGTGTTCATGACCTGAAGTCCTTTCGTCGGTCGTTCACGGAGCCGAAGGCGTCGCCGGGGAAGGCACGGCGTTCGCCGCGGGCTGTGCGGGCAGCGGGCCCAGGTCCAGGGAGGTGATCTCCCACCGGCCCGCGCGCGCGGTGAGGGTGACGGCGTACTCCAGCGGGACGCGGTCCCCGTCCTGGCCGGTGGCGAGCACGGAGGCGAGAAGGTGCTGGCGGGCGCCGTCCGCGGGCACCTTCTCCGGGTCGCGGCCCTGCGTGCCGTCACCGGCGGCGGCGATCGTGTCGACCACGACGGAGGAGTACGGGGCGGGGGTGACCGGGGCCATCGCCACGCCCGGCGACACGAAGCGCTCCAGGCCGCCGGGGGCGCCCGTCAGGTAGGCCGTCAGGAAGTCGTGCAAGGTCCGGGCGCGGGGGTCGGTTGTGGAAGCGGGCTGTGCGGGCCCGTAGACCAGCTGCGGGGGCGTCACCGGCTGCGGGGCGGCGACTTCAGCAGGCGCGCCCAGCGCGGTGAAGCCCCACGGCCCGGCCGAGCCGTTCCCGGCCGCGGCCAGCAGCACCTGGAAGTACCGCACCGCAGGCGGGCCGGATCGAGAACCGCCGCCCGCGTCCGCGGTCGTCCGCGAAGGGGCGGTGGCCGTCGGCGGCCCGCCGTGCCCGGTGACGCGTGCGCCGACGGTCACCGACCACAGACCGGCGCCGACCGCGACCGTCCGCACGGCGGCCGCCTGCGTCACCTGCCGAGCCCCGGGCTTCCCCTCGAACGGCGCCTGCCGCGCGCCGGGCCAGAACTGCGCCACCTCGTCCGGGCCGGCGGTCAGGAACGCCGACACGTACAGCTCGGCGAACCCCGCGGGCCCCGTACCGGCAGGCGCCGCCGTCGCGGCCGCGGAGGAGACGGTCCGCGGCACCACATGTTCGACCGCGGATGCCGCGGACAGCAGCGCCGTCACGCCCAGCACGGGCCCCGCGACGATGACCGACCACGCCGCCCACCTCGCCACGGCAGCCCGGTTCGCCGCACCACCGCTGGACATCGACCAGCCACCGATCCGGTCGCCGACCGCCATCTCCCCGGCCCCGACCACGCTCTCGTCCGCCCAGGCGCCGTCGGTCCGCCCGGTGCTCCGCCACTTCACGACGACGCCTTCCGCCGACGCGCCGCGGTCAGCTCCGCGATCCGGGCACGCAGCTCGTCGTCGGTCAGCGCCCGCACCTCGGCGAAGTCCGCGCACGCCTCGTCGGCGCCCGCGAGATACCGCAGCGCCGCGTCGGCCGTCTCGCGCGAGAACGGCTCGTGGACCAGAGCGGCTGCCAGCAGCGTGGCCTCCCGCCGCTTCTCCACCAGCCGCAGCTCCTGGTCCGTCGGGCCATCTGCCGCGCCGTGCTCCACCCCTGCGCTCACCACGTGCACCCCTTCCGCTTTCTGCAGCGGCCGATCCGCCGCTCGTCTGCTGCAAGCCCGCCGCGCCGCGCGCTTGTGACGGCTGTTCACGCCGCGACTGCGGCTGTGGACCCGCAGGCCTGGCGCAGGCGGCGCACCGCACGCGAGCGGCGCTGCCGCCAGGCCGTCGGCGTCGTACCGGCCTGCCGGGCGGCGTCCTCGTCGCCAGGTGCTTCCGGCCGGTAGTAGGCGTGCACCGCCTCCACGGCCGCCCGGTCCAGGACCCGCCGCTCCAGCGCCCACAGCAGCAGCTCGACGACCTGCCCGCAGGCGCCGTCCAGGTCCTCCGCGGCCGCCGAGGCAAGACCCGGTACGCCGCTGGCGCGAGCGGCCGCCGCCAGCCCGCGCAGTTCCGCCACCCGGTCCGGCCCCGGCCCCGGGTCGGCGCACACCAGCTGCTCGCTCAGCGGCTCGGCCCGCGCGGTGTCGTAGGAATCCCGGCGCAGCTCACGGTGCGCGGTGCGCAGCGTGTCCAGCAGGATGTTCGCCGCGATCTTCGTCGGCCTGCGGTCCAGCGGGTACAGGCGCACCACCTCGTACAAGGCGGTGACCACGGTGTGCACGACCTCGCTCCGGTTGTGACCGAAGGCGCGCATCCTGCGCGCGGTGACGACTGCGCCCGGCAGCATCGCCTGCACCACGAACCGCGCCGCCAGCTGCGCGCGCGGCCCCTGCCCGGCGGCGTGCGCCAGCACGGCCGCCATCCACCGGTCGCTGTGGACGCGGCCCAGCTCCCGGTCCCGGCGCCCCAGCAGCGGCAGCACCTCGGCGAGCGCCACCGGCCCCTGCCCGGCGTCGATGACGCCCGCGTCGGCGAGCCAGCCGTTCACCCACCGCGCGGCGCGCGGGTCCGCGCACACCGCCGGCCACTCGGCGTCCAGCCGGTCAACGGCGTTGTCGTAGCTGCTCATCTCGGCACGTCCTTTCAGGTCCGTGCCGAATCTCCTCAGCGCCCCTTGCCCGCGGGCTTGCTCAAACCGGCGCCGCCGCAGGGCAACCGGTTGCAACCCGGCAATCACCCGGACGGCCCGTACCGGTGCAACCGCCCCCGGCACCGCGGTACCAGGACCCGTTGCTTGTGCCTCTCCTGGCTGCGGCCGAGGCGGTCCCGGCCGATCTTCAAATGGGCTCCGGCTGGCCGGCGCGCCGGTGCCGCAGCCGCAGCGGGCTGAGCCGGCCGCGGGTTTCGCCGCGGGTTTCGCGGCTGGTTTCCCGGCAGGTTGCGCGGCCCGTTTCGTCGTCGGTTTCGCGGCAGGTTGTACCCGGCGCACCGGCAGCTCCGCGTTTGCCCAGGTCACCCGGCAAGTGCAACCGGCAGGGCCCTGTCGACACCTCCTCCCTGGGGAGGGAGGAGGGCTGTTCCGGGTGTACTGCGGGGAAGGCCGGCCCGCCGCGCCCGGCATTCGCCTCCGTCCGAGGGAGGCCTCCCGACCGTGCCCCGCTCATCCGCCCACTCGCATCGTCCCGATGTCGCCGTGGGCGATCTTGCCTCGGGCCGCCCTGTGTCGGCTGACCTGCAAAGTTCCCGGATGAACCGGCGTGTTCACCATCCCTGAAGTGATCTATGTGCGGTATAGTTTTCTTGTTGGGCCGGGGTGGCACCGGCCAACTCTCCGAAACCACACCTCCGACCGAGGGAGCAGCATGCCCGCATCCGTCAGCCCCGGCGAAGCGATCACCCCCCGCCCCGCCCCGTTCTACGGGAACGCGTGGGAGGCCAGCCTCCTGCGCGACTTCCTGGCCAACTGGCTCCACAACCCCTTCGAGGCCGCGATCTTCCGCGAGATCACCGAGCTGGAAACGCTCGCACGCCGCGCGGTTCAGGCCGGGTACTACCTGCGGCGGGCCGCCGACGCCCCCTACGCCCTGGGCACGGCCTGGCTCACCAGCGCCGCAACCGTCTACCGCCGCCGTGCGCAGTCCACCGCCGACGAGATCGACCTGATCGCGCATGAGGCCGACGTCAACGGCGAGCCCATCCCCACCAACATGCGTGTGTGGGCAGCCCTGGTGTCCGCGAACGCCTCGGCGGCGGCCTGCCTTGAGAAGGCAGCCTCCATCATCGGTGCCCCCGGCGGCGACCAGGACACTGCCCGCGCGCTGATGCGCACCGCCGCTGACCGACTGGACGCCCTTCGTCCCGCCGTCCGCTGAACCCCCGGCGGGGCCAGCAGGCCCCGCCGCACCCGGTGCGGGGGCGCGCCCCCGCACCACCGACCCCACTCCAAGGAGCCCACCATGTCGCAGACCACCGCCCAGCAGCAGACCCCCGCCGCGGCCGACGCCGCCCAGTTCACCGCATCCCGGCGCAACCTCGTCGAGGCGATCAACCTCGCCGCGCTGGCGGTGTCGGCCCGCCCGACCGCGCCGACTCAGGCCGGTGTCCTGCTGGAGTCCGCTCCGGGAAGCGTCACCCTGCACGCGCACGACTTCGACACCACCGTGTCGGTCACCCTGCCCGCGGTGCAGACGCGCACCGGACGGACCGTAGTGGGCCACGCGGAACTCAAGCGGGTTGTGGCCGCCCTCGCCGCAGGGGAACCCAAGTCGGCCGCCGACCGGATGCCCGTCACGCTGGCGTCGCACATCGTGTCCGTCCCAGACGTCGCGGTACCCCTCACCACCCTCCCGGCGGCGGAGTTCCCCGAGCTGAGCACGCCCGTCTTTGCCCAGATCACTGTCGATGCCGAAGCGCTCTTGGGCCAGCTGGCGCGCGTGGTTCCGGCGGCCGGAACGGACGAGACGCTTTCGGCGCTCACATGCGTTCGGCTCGACCTGGAGGGCGACGCGCTGACCCTGGCCGCCACCGACCGCTACCGGCTGGCGCTCGCCGCCCTCGCGTGCCAGAGGGTCGGCAGCCACGGATCCTTCAGCGCCCACGTGCCCGCGTTCACCCTGGGCAAGATGGCCCAGCACATGCGTCGGTACACCGGGAGCGTTGGCATCGGCGTCACCACAGCACCCTGGGGTGCCCTGATCACCTTCACCTTCGGCGACACGAAGATCAGCATCCGTTCATGGGAAGGCGGCGCCCTCCCGCCCGCGGACAGCCTGATGCCGTTGGCGGCCCATCTGTCATTCACCCTCGCCCGGGAAACGATGGTCAAGGCGGCCCAGAAGGCGGTTGCGCTGGCAAAGGCCAAGTCCGGCAAGGACGCCTTCTGCCTGATCGACGGCGTGGCGCCCGGAACGGTCTCGGTCGCGCCGTACTTCGGCGAAGCGGACCGTGACGCGGTGCGCGGCATCACCGTGCCTGCGACCCTCACCGCGGGGGCGCCAGAAGCTTTCGCTGCGTCATCCGTGGTCTTCAACGCGCGTTTCCTGCTGGACGCGCTCGGAGCGTTCTCCGGCGACGGCATCACCGTCCACCAGGCGGCCGCAGGGTCGGACGGGCGGGTCTGTAAGCCCGTCCTGCTCACGGACGGGCCGGAGCTGGCGGGAGAGGGGTACCGCCACCTGATCATGCCGATCCGGCCCAGCGACTGACCACAGGTTCGGTCGCCGGGCTCCGCCGACGCGTGGTGGGCGAAATACCCGCCCCGCGTCGGCGTGTCCCGCACCTGAAGTGATGTAAGTGCGGCACAATTTTCTTGTTGGCTTCGTCGGGGTGAACCGCTTTGCGGGACGTCACCGCGCGCAACCTCAGGGCTCCGTGGCGGAGCCCGGCAACCGAAAGCGCCGTCAAGGAGAAGTGCCATGCCGATTACAACCGTCAGCCCTGCCGTCCTCCTCACCGCCGAGGGTGACATGGCTTCGATCGCCCTTCCCCTCGCGGGCGCGGACAGGCTCACCGTGATCCGCTCCGTTCTCGACTGCCAGGACCCCCGCCCCGTAGCGCTCGCCGGTCACCTGGACATGTGGCTGGACGAGGAAGGCGGGCACAGTCAGCCCGTCAACCACTTCGCCGCCAACTTCGCGAAGCACTACGGCTTGACCTGGCAGGAGTGCCACGGCCCCGTACTGCTCACCGGAGGCAACGAGATCGGCGGCGAGATCTACCCGGTCTTCGTCGAGTCGGTCCGCACCCTGGCGGCCAGCTACCCCGGTGAGGGCTGAAGCCCTGGACGGCTGGCGCGGGCAGAATCACCTGCCCGCGCCAGCGTGTCTTGGATCCATCGCGTGATTAAAATGCGGTATAGTTTTCTTGTTGGGTCGATTGACCCACATGGGCCCCGTGGCAGGGCCCGCCCCCGAAGGCCTCACCCCCTACACGCGCAAGGAGCGACATGACCATGCCTGCGACCGACGCCAACACCGCTGTTCTCCTCACCCCGCAGGGGGACATCGTCCAGATCGACCTGCCCGCAGATGGCGGGGACCGACTCACGGTGATGTACTCCGTCATGCGCTGCCGGAACGTGGACGTAGTGGCGCTCACCGACCGTCTGGACATGTGGCTGGACGACGAGGGCCTCTACAACCACCCCGTCAACCCCCTGGCCACCTACCTCGCCGTGCGCCACGGCTTCACCTGGCAGAAGTACCACGGCCCCGTACTCGTGACCGGCGGTGCCGACGCCGACGGCGACACCCTGCCGCTCACCGCCGACCAGGTTCGCGCCCTGCTGACCAGCCTCCCCGGCACGCCGAACTGAAATCGGCGGCCATCCAGCGTGCGCATTGCGCACACCTGTGGCAGACTCATGGTGTGCGCAATGCGCACACCATGAGAGGAGAAGATGACATGGCTGTCACGGTCACCAAAACCGCAGGCTACGCCGCCGAGATCACCTGGGCGCAGGCCGACGACCCTCACGGTCGGCTCGCCAGGTCGGTCGAGACCACCGAGCTGGCGTACGCCCTGGAGCTGCTGGGCAGGGGTTCACACGACTACGACGAAGAGCAGGCGCTCCAGGCCGTGAGGTACGCGACCGAGCTGGCCCGGCTGCTGGAGACGGCCGCCGCGATCGAGGTGGTCCGCCTGCGCGATGAGCGGGGCCTGTCCTGGCGGCGGATCGCGGCTGAAGTTCACGACGAGGCCGACCGGCAGTCCACCGTCCGGCGCCAGTACGACGCCGGTCGTCGGCAGCTCGGTGTGACGCCGCGGGAGGCTCGCGCCACCCAGCAGCAGAGCGGCGGCTCCGTGACCTACGGCGGGAGCATCGTCCACGGCGATCAGGTCGGCCACAGCGGCGGCACCCTCAACGGCGACGTCGTGATGGGCGACAACGGCCGGTAGACCTACCCCTCCCGCTCCGTAACGGCGTCCCGCCCCCGGCATTGCAGCTGCCGGGGGCGGGACGCCGTTCATCGTAGGGAAGCAGCGCCCGCCGGTGCGAGTAGGCGTCGTAGTGGCAGCGGACGGAGGTGTGGAAGGGCCTTTGGCACTGACGGATCCCGTGCCGTCTTCCAGCTCTACGCCCACTCGACGCCGAGCGCGGCGAGGGCGGCGAGCTGTTCGGCGGTGAGTTTGTCGCGGCGGGTTTTGGTGTTCGAGACCCACACGCCGAGCCGGATGACTACCGGTTCTGTCTGGCCGCCGATCGTGATTGTTTCGGTGTGTCCGCGGGGTACGGGCCGGTAGCCTTCCCGCTCGACCCACTGCGTGAGGGCCGTCAGGCCCCGCTGGAACGCCTGTGCCGCCTTGCCTGTCCCCTTCGCCGCATCCCCGGTTGCTGGGGCGGGAGACGGGGCCACAGGGGCGTGCATGCCGAGCGTGATCAGCCGCTCCTGTTGCTCGGTCGACAGCTGCTTCCAGGTGCCGGGTTTCTGCTGTCGCCAGCGCCATTTGCCGATGTCGTCGCCGTCCCAGATGACGCCGGGGGCGAGGTAGGGCAGGGCGCCTTCGTCTTCGACGATGTCGGCGAGGACCCGGTAGTGGCGCTGCCAGTCCAACGGCCAGGGGCAGTTCCAGTCCGGGTCGATCTCCGCGAGCTGCGCCGCGCGGACGGCGGCCCGTTCCGGGTCCTTGCCCAGGCCGCCCTTGCGGCGGAGGTTGGCGAGGTGCTGCCCGATGGGCACCATCGCCTCGCCCTCGCCCCACACCGCGTCCTGCCGGGGCGCGAGGTGCCCGGTTGCCCGCCGGTAGGACCGGAAGGCCGACAGCTTGGCCTCCCACGCCTCCTCGCCGGGTTCCCAGACCATCCCGGCCTCGGGGGCGTCCAGCAGCTCCTTGCGGCGCGGTTCCAGTTCCCCGGCCCGCAACGCTTTTCGCTGCTGGTGTACCCAACGCCCCAGCGGGAAGTCCTTGGTGACGCCCACCGCCGACTCGGTGTCGTACGGCACGGCGTGCAGGCCGGTGATCTTGTTCTCCGCCCGCCACCGCAGCAGGGCCTGGTAGCCCTCGAGCCACACCAGCGAGTCCGGGCGGTAGACGCGGGTGCGCAGGAACGCCGCGATCGTCGCGGCGTCGCGGGGGCTGGCGAAGTTCAGAAGTGCTGACTCGGCTGCAGCGTCGGTGTCGTCCTGCTCCCGGTCCTCGCCCTCGCCGCCAGCCCCGACGATCCGGCCTTCTTCGTCGCGCTGCACGTGGACTCTGCGCTCTTCCCGGCTCCGGGTGAGGGCGCGGGAGGCGAGCTGCTCGACCAGGCGCTCGTCGTGGGAGCGCAGGCCCTGGAGGACCGCTACGAGCGGTGCGAAGCTGGCAGAGGCGACCATGTCGGTGGGGTCCTCGCCGGGTTCGAGGAAGACCGGCACGATGATCCGGGCGACCTTCGTGGTCCCGTCGGGGTTGGGGCGCAGGGCGCGGCCGATGTTCTGGACGATCTCGACCTGGGAGCCGCGGGTGTCGGCGAAGCAGATCGCCTCCACCCCCCGGGTACCCACGATGTCGACGCCTTCACCGAGCACGCGAACGGATGCGAGGAACGCGCGGTGGACGCGCCGCCCGGCGGCGTCGATGCCGTTCGCGAACTGCCGCAGCACCTCGCGGCGTTCGGCGACGGTGTGGTCGCCGCACAGCCACGCGGACCAGACCCGGTCCGGGGGAACGTGGCGGCCGGTCTGCACCTCGTCGGGCTCTGCGCCGAGGGGGGAGACAGGGCGTTCGTCCGCCTGTTCCAGGACGTGGTCGGTGACCGGGTCGGTGTACAGGTCCGCGGCGGTCTCGCCGAGCTTGTCGGCGAACGCGGCGGCTTCCTCGACCCGGTGGTGGAACGTCATCACGGTGCGCAGGTTGAGGCGGGCGGCGTGTTCCAGCAGCGCGGCCTGGAGCAGGGCCAGGCGTCGGCCGCGCCTGGCTTCGTCGGACAGGCCGACGAAGTAGTCGGGGTCCTCGATCTCCAGCACGTCGATCTCGAACCCGGCGAGGATTCCCCGCTCGATCGCCTCCGACAGCCCGAGCTCCGCCCCGGGGAGCCAGGCCCCGAAGGTG
Organism: Streptomyces sp. NPDC004031; assembly: GCF_053604375.1. NCBI lineage: Bacteria > Bacillati > Actinomycetota > Actinomycetes > Kitasatosporales > Streptomycetaceae > Streptomyces > Streptomyces sp. NPDC004031. The sequence goes on from NZ_JBSGHL010000075.1 coordinate 36,046, forward strand.
CCGTCGGGGTCGTCGGCCATCGACGCGATCTCCAGGTCTTTCCCGTCCTTGCCCTTCTGCGGCCGGGGGGCGGCCAGGAGGCGGGGGGTCGCGGTGAGGTAGAGGCGGAAGTCGGCGGGGATGCGGGTGTTGTCGTGGATCGCCGCCCACGGGCGCCCCAGGTCGCCGGCGGTTCCGTGGGCTTCGTCCACGACGGCGAGGTGGAAGCCGTCCATGCGCTGGCCGTAGAGGCGGTCTCCGCCCGCCAGGGCGGCCTCCAGCGGCCCGCGCACCTTCCGGCGGCCGGTCATGTCCTCGGGGTCCTCGCGGTCCACGAGAGAGGCGTACGTGGCGAACACCACGACCGGCCCCGACCCGGCCCACAGCGCGAGCTGGATCGGATTGGTGGTGGCGCGCACACCCAGCCCGTTCAGCACCTCGTCGTTCTCCAGGGAGCAGACGGCGACCATGGGGGAGCGGTGGCCGACCGCCCGCCACGCCTGGGCGGTCTGCACCAGCAGGTCCAGCGTCGGGACGGTGACCAGGATCCGCCCCTCGGGGAAGGACTCCAGGGCACTCGCAGCGGCCATGATCGTCTTTCCGGACCCGGTCGCGGACACGATGGTGCCCCGCACCCCCTGAGCGGGCACAGATGATCTTGCGGGGAATCCGGACCACTTCCGGACGGCCGCCTTCTGCTTTACCTGGTGCTCCCTGAGTGGAATCGCAGACATTTCCTCACCTCCTCTTCCAATGAACTCAGGCAGCCGTGTGCGGGTAGTTGTAGGGCCGGTCATCGATCCACCGGCGGGTATTGCACAGGTGCCAGCCGCCCGGGTTATCGCCCTCGGGCTTCACCTCCGGGTCGTAGTGGCCGGCCTCCCGAGTGCACCAGATGACGTCCCCGGTGCTGTACTCGATCGTGCGGGCGTTGCACAGCGAACCGTCCTCACCCAGCATCTCCACCACCCGGCGCCACTCCATCGTGTGCGGATAGGTCCGGTGCAGCGCCTGGCGCGCGAACGCACGCAGCCGCTCCAACTCCGTAGCACCCTCCGGTGCCAGCTTCCCGGCCTGCAAGCGAGCCGCCGAAGTCGCCCGCCCGCGTTGCTGGAACAACTCGTCGGCCGTACGCACCAGGCGGCCCCGAACGGAGGCCACACCTTCCATCCAGCCCGCTTCCGCACCTGCCCCGGGGGCCCGAACACCTCGCTCCACGTCACCCAGGGCTCGTGCCACGGCTCCGGCCTCGATCGCGTTCACCAGCACATCGGCATCCTCGGGCTCCAGCCCGGCAGCCTGCAGCAGTACGTAGGCGCGCAGCCGTGCATTCCTGGCGGCCTTCCGGTACTCACCGACTCGCTGGTCGAGATCACTGCTCAACTGAATTTCTAACGGCTGCACCTGATCAGGCATTACAGATAGCTCCCTTGGGATCGGATTGCGGCTGGCAGTTGTGGGGCTGTCCTGTGTTTCCGCCAACGGTACATGCAGCATCACCCCGATGCACCCGCTACACTAGAACCCACACGAACGAGCGACCCCCACCCCTGTAGCCAGCCCGGCCCGCGTCAGCGGGCACCAGGTCCTCAAGGCGCAGCCGCGAGGACCACCCCCGGCGGGGAAGCGCAGCGCCCCCGCCCCACGAGCACACCGCACTCCCCAACCCACACCAGGAGCCAAACGCCCGCACCTGACACCCCAACAGCACGGGCTGCGCACCGCGCGGCCGCCGGACGCGCAGCGGCCGGCCCCACTCCCGACCGGAGCGCAGCGAAGGCCGGGCCCCCTGCGCAGCAGGGGGCGGTGAGCGAAGCGAACCGCTGCACTTGCTGCGCGCGCAGCGCGCAGGTACCCGCGGAGCGGGTACCTGCAGATAGGAAGAGCGGCGGGTAGGGTAAGAGTGGTGGTTGAGGGGGGGTGTT
>NZ_JBSGHL010000076.1:0-36942 GCF_053604375.1 Streptomyces sp. NPDC004031
TCCGCCTTGCAGCTGGGGGTACCTCCCAGGCGAAGCTCTGGGGGAGCGCCGGACCCCGCTCCTTCCTCCACGGAGATCCACACGACAGGCCCTAGGGCCTGTCGTTGCTCAGAAGCGGCCCGCCGCCACGAAGACGCAGGCGAGCAGGATGACCAGGTTGATGCCGAAGACCCGCGAGTATTCGCGCAGGCTCCAGTGCGCGGCCCCGGCCCCGACCATGACCGCGACCAGGCCGACCGCGGCGAGCGGGGTCAGGACCGGGGCGACGCCGGTCAGCCGCGGGGCGACCAGCCCGATGCCGGCCAGCAGTTCGAGCAGTGCGACCACCCGGATCGCGGGGAGCGGGAAGGGGGCGACGCCCGTCTGGCCCGTCGCGATCATCCGCTCCTTCGACTGTGTCGACTTCATGGTTCCCGAGGCCAGGAAGACGGCGGCGAGCAGACCCTGCGTGATCCACAGTGCGGTGTTCATCGTGACCCTCCGTCAGGTGTGTTGACGATCAACTGCTCGGCGAGATCGACGAAGGCCGCGACCCAGCGGTCCTCGTCCAGGCCGCTGGGGTGCGCGCCGAAGACGTCCCGCAGCAGCCAGAAGTGCGAGACGGAGCCGACGAGGACGACGGCGAGCGCGTCCCAGTCCCGCGCCCCGGCGCCCTCGGCGTCCCCGGGCCCGGCCTGCATGCGCAGCCACTGCGCGACCGCCGCGTGGATGCGGCGCATCTCGCCCTCGCGGACCTCGTCCAGCAGCGCGGGGAAGGCGGCCAGGTCCCGCACGATCATCCGGTTGAGGTCCCGCTCCTGCTCCAGCCGCCGCAGCCCGGCCCGCGCCAGCCCCGCGAGCCGCTCCCGCAGCGGCAGCGCCGCCATGGCCCCCGGGTTCCCGATCATCGCCAGCAGCCCGGCATTCTCCGCGACCTTCGCGCGCACCCCCTCGGCCAGCAACTCCTCCTTCGACCGGAAGTGCCGGTAGAGCGAGCCGGACCCGGGCGACAGGCCCGCGGCCTTCTCGATCTCCGCGACCGTCGTCCTCGCGTACCCCTGCTCCCCGAAGAGCCGCATGGCCTCGGCCACAACCCGCGATCGGGTGTCCACCGCGCCCCCCTCTGCAAGTAAGTGCTTACTTGCAAGCCAAGCCTAGCCGACACCCCGCCTCCCGACCACCCCCGCCGCTTTCCCGCACGCGCTCCGGCCGGGCCGGCCCGCCGTGAAGCCGGTGCCGGACGCCAGGAACATGAGAGCGCTCTCGGGTCTAAGCTCCGTGCACGCGGCGGCGGGTGACCACCGTGGAGAGTGCAGGCGCGATGAGCAGAGCCACGCCCACGATCGAGGACGTCGCGCGGAGAGCAGGGGTGTCGCGCGCGACGGCTTCCCGCGTGATCAACAACGCCCCGGGTGCGTCGGGCCCGCTGCGCGCACGTGTCCGGGCGGCGGTGGCCGAGCTGGGCTACCGGCCGAACGAGGCCGCCAGGGCGCTGGCCTCCGGCCGGCCGCGCGTCGTGGACGTCGTCGCGGTGACGTACGGGCCCGGCAGCGGACCGATCGGAGCCCATCCGTACTTCAGCCGTGTCCTGGCCGGGATGATGCCGGTCGTGGAGGAGGCCCGCGCGCAGCTCAGGCTGCACGCGGTCGGCCTCGGGACGGCCGCTGACGCCATCGACGAACTCGCCGCCAACGCCACGGTGGGAGCCGTCCTCGCCGACATCACCCCCGAGCTCGCCGACCGCTTCCACCGCCGGTGCCGCCGGGCGGTGTCGATGGTGCCGACCTCACCGTCGGTCCCCGCGATGCAGGCCGACAACATCGGCGGGGCCTACGCGGCGGTCCGGGAGCTTCACCGGCTCGGCCGGCGGCGTATCGCGGCCATCCACGGTCCCGCCTTCAACCCCTGCGCCATCGACCGGCGTACCGGCTACCGACGCGCTGTCCAGGACCTCGGACTCCCCGAAGCGGGCGCCTACGGCGACTTCCACCGTGACGGCGGCCACCAGGCGGCCGGGCAGCTCCTGCGGGACGACCCCGGCATCGACGCGATGTTCGTCGCCTGCGACCTGATGGCCGCCGGCGCCGTACAGGCCGTCACGGCCACCGGCCGCCGGATCCCCGACGACGTGAGCATCATCGGCTTCGACGACAGCATCGCCGCGGTCTGCTCCAACCCGCCGCTGACCACGATGCGCCTGCCGGTCGAGGACATGGCCGCGGCGGCCACCCGTCTGCTCCTCCAGGGCGCCCCCGCCACCGGTCACCGTCAGCGGTTCCCGGTCGGACTCGTCACGCGCGCCACCACCGCGGAACCCGTCCCCGGAAGGCGCCGTCGATGACCCTGCCCGATCACGCCGAGGGCACGGGCCCGGCGCTCGGCGAGACTACGGCGCCCCCGTCCGCCGTACGCGTGACGCTCACCTCGCCGCTGTACCGCGGCGCCACCCTCGCGGTGTTCCTCGGCGCCGTCGGGTTCTCGGCGGCCGCACCGCAGATCGCGTCGTTCCTGGTGGACGACCTCGGCGCTTCCCTGCGCGCGGCCGGCCTGTTCTACCTCACCAACCTGACCGCACCCGTGGCCGGCTACCTCGTGGGACGCAGGTCCGACCGCACCGGGCGCCGGCTGGGCCTGTTCCGGTGGTGCGCGGTGCTGGGCTTCGCCGGCTGGATCGGCATCGCCTGCTCGACGCACCTGTGGATGCCGTACGTCATCAGCGCCGTCGTCGGGGCGTTCGGCGGCGCCGCGACCTCCCAGCTGTTCGCCGCGATACACGACCAGCTCACGGCGGAGGCCCACCCCAACAGCGACGGCGTGGTCTCCGTCGTGCGGATGGCCCTGACCGGCGGCTGGGTCGTCGGCCCCGTCTCCGGTTCCTTCCTCGCCGCGCAGACGTCGCTGCGCACCATGCTGGTCGTCACGGCCTTCTGCACGCTCGCGCAGATCGCCCCGCTGGGAACCCTGCGCCTCGCGCCCGGCCCCGGCGGCTCCTCGCAGACACCTGACCAGCGGCCGGGCGCCCCCACCGGGCGGGCGATGCTGCCCCTGTTCACGTTCACCGGACTGTACGTCCTGGTGTATCTGGGCGAGCCCGTCAAATACGCCTACCTGCCGATCTACATGACCGACCGCCTGGACCTTCCCGCCGGGCTCAGCGGGGCGGTCATCGCCGTCCAGCCGCTGGTCGAGATCGTCCTGATGCCGCTGGCCGTTTTCGTCGCCCGCCGGATCGGCATGACGCGCCTCATGACGATCGGCGCCTGCTGCGGAATCGCGGCGAACATCTGCTTCGCCACCACCGGAACCGCCGCCGGACTGTTCGCCGGACAGATCCTCATGGGAGCGGTGTGGGGCGTGTTCGCGGCCCTCGGCATCATCGTCGCGCAGCGGCTCCTCCCGACAGCCGTCGCGACGGCCTCGGCCGTGTTCATCAGCTCCACCGCCCTGGCCTCCGCGCTGGGCGGTGCCGCCGGAGGACTCGGCGCCGCGTCCATGGGCCTTCCGCACGTCTTCCTCATACCCGCCGCCGCGGCCCTCGCCGCCGCCCTCGGCCTCGCCGCGATGACCAGGACCGAGCAGGCGGCCGTCAGGACGACGGGTTAGCTCCGCGCTAGCGGGTGCTTGCAAAAGTTAGCGCGAGGGTGCACTCTCGTACGTATGGCGTCACTGAGAGTCGGCAACGTCGGCGAGTATCTGCGGGAGCAGCGGCGCAGCGCGCAGCTGAGTCTGCGGCAACTGGCGGAGGCGGCCGGTGTGTCGAATCCGTATCTGAGCCAGATCGAGCGCGGGCTGCGGAAGCCTAGTGCGGAGATCCTGCAGCAGCTCGCGAAGGCGCTGCGGATCTCCGCGGAGACGCTGTACGTACAGGCCGGGATGCTCGACGCGCGGGAGCGGGACGAGCTGGAGGTGCCGGCGGCGATCCTGACGGATCCGGCGATCAACGAGCGGCAGAAGCAGGTGCTGATCCAGATCTACGAGTCCTTCCGGAAGGAGAACGCCGCCGCGGGGGAGTCGAAGGCGGCGGCACCGGCGGAAGGGCCGGACGGATCGGACGGACCGGACGGGCCTGACGGGCCGGACGAAGGCGTGGAAGAGCGAGGAGTGGCGGGTGGCCCCGGGCCGTCCGCCGCCGTACGGGAGGAAGACGGGAAATGACCATCACCGACGACATCGTGAAGAGCCTGCGCAACCCGACCCCGCTGTACGCGGTCGCCGGGACCGCGGACCTCGCCGCAGAGAAGCTGCGCGAGGTGCCGGCGCTCTTCGAGCGGCTGCGGGAGCAGGCACCCGGGCACATCGAGAAGATCCGCGGCACCGACCCGAAGACCGTGCAGGAGCGGGTCGCCGCGGGTGCCAAGGACGCGCAGACCCGGCTGTCGGAGACCTACCGCGACCTGGACCTGAAGTCCTTCCGCGAGATGCCGGACTTCAAGAAGCTCGGCGAGTCCGTGCAGGACCTCGCCCTCCAGGGCGTCGGCCGTGCGACCGGCTACGCGGTCAGGGCGCGCGAGACGTACGACGAGCTGGCCGAGCGCGGCAAGGGTGCCGTCGCCCAGTGGCGCGGCGAGGACGGGCAGAAGGACGGCGACGGCGCGGACGTGCGGCAGATCGCCGACGCCACGCCGAAGAAGGCCACTCCCGCCCCGGCCACCCCTGCTCCGGCCGCGCCCGCCGCCCGCAAGCCCGCGGCGAAGAAGGCCCCGGCGGCCAAGAAGGCGCAGAGCAAGGACTGACGTCATCGGGCCGGGCACGCATCGCGCGCCCGGCCCGTTGTACGCGTACGGCCGGTACCGTGGAGTGGCCGACGGCGACCGACGGCGACCGACGGACAAGGGATGGGTGGACAGCGTGCTGATCACAGGATTCTTCGGGGTGGTCGCCCTGATCTCGTGGGCGCTCCTGATCTTCGCCGTGTTCGCGTTCGTCGACGCCGCGACCTACCGCGAGGACGCCTATCGCGCCGCGAGCAAGAACAACAAGGGCTTCTGGCTCATCATCCTGGGCCTGGCCGGCCTGGTGATGAAGTTCTTCTCGATCATCTCGTTCCTGCCGATCATCGGCCTCATCGCGGTGATCGTGTACATGGTCGATGTCCGGCCCGCCCTGCGCCAGGTCAGCGGACGCGGCCAGGGCCGCAGGCGGGGGATGCCGCGCCGCGGCGGAAGCAGCAGCCGCGGCAGCAGCAGCGACGGGCCCTACGGCCCGTACAACGGCCGCCGCTGAGCCGTTGAGCCTGTGAGCCGCTGAACCTGTGAGCCGCTGAACCGGGATCCGGCCGCGCGGGACGGCGACCACGCCGGGTCCGCCGCCCCCGCCCGTCAGTGCGTCACGCAGCGCTCCAGCAGCACCACGGCCACGTCGTCCGTCAGCTCGCCGCCGTTGAGTTCGCGTACCTCCGTCACGGCCGCGTCCAGCAGCGCGTCGCCGTGCAGGCCCGCCGCGAGCAGCCGGGAGACGAGGCGCAGCATGCCGTCCTGCTCCAGGCGCTGGGTGCCGTTCCCGACGCGGCCCTCGATGAGGCCGTCCGTGTAGAGCATGAGCCGCCACTCGCCGTCGAGCGCGACGGACACCCGCTGCCAGTCGGCCAGCTCGTCGGGGAGCAGGCCGAGCGCGGGGCCGCCGTCCTCGTACGGGAGCAGCCGCGGGGCGCCGCCGGTGCAGGACAGCAGCGGGGCGGGGTGGCCGGCGAGGTAGAGGTCGGCGGTGCGGCCGTCGGCGGCGATGTCGAGCGTGCACAGCGTCGCGAAGATCTCGTCGTCGGACCGCTCGTGCACCAGCACCTGCTGGAGCGTGCGCAGCAGCGTCTCGCCGCCGAGTCCGGCGAAGGTGAGCGCGCGCCAGGCGATCCGCAGTTCGACACCGAGGGCGGCCGCATCGGGGCCGTGGCCGCAGACGTCGCCGATCATGGCGTGCACGACGCCGTCGTTCGTGCGGACGGTGTCGTAGAAGTCCCCGCCGAGCAGCGCGCGGCTGCGGCCGGGCCGGTAGTGGGAGGCGAAGCGGAGTCCGGCGCCCTGCAGCAGCGGGGTGGGGAGCAGGCCGCGTTCGAGGCGGCGGTTCTCCTGGGCGCGCAGCCGGGTCTCGGTGAGCTTGCGCAGCGCGAGGTCGGCGCGTTTGCGCTCGACCGCGTAGCGGACCGCGCGGGTCACGCCCGCGGCATCGACGTCGCCGCGCGGGAGCTGGTCCTGGGCCCCGATGCGTACGGCTTCGGCGGCGGTGCCGTCGTCGGTGTCGTCGGTGAGGACGAGGACGGCGGTGCCGGGCGCGACGCGCAGCACGTGCCGGACGCCCTCCAGGACGTCGGGCAGGTCCAGCAGGATGCAGTGGACGTCGTCCGTGAGCAGCCTTCGCGCGGCGGTGAGGTTGCCCGCGCGCAGGACGCGGATGCGGGGGCCGCCGCCGTCCTGGAAGTAGGGGGCGGTGAAGGCGCCCGCCGGGTCGTCACCGACGACCAGCAGGTTGAAGGTGACGGGGGCTTCGGCGGTGTCCTTGCGCTGCCGCGGCAGGCTGACGGACGCCGGCGCGGAGGCGGAGGCGGGGGCCGACGCGGAGGCTGATGCGGGGGAGGCCGAGGGGGCGGCGGGCGTCACGTGTTCGGGGGCCACGGGGGCGGCTTCCGGAGCGGCGGCGGCCGACACGGGAGCGGGTCGTCCGGGCCCGTGTCCGGTGGCCGTGGGCCGTTCGGTGCCGCGCTTGGCAGCGGACATCAAGCGACTCCTTTCCGGTCCCCTGAACGATCGACGGTGTTTCCTTTGCCTTGCTTTGCCATCCCCGGCCCCAGGAACCCTAGTGGCTGGAGCAGACGTCACGGGAGGGGCAGTTGTAAACCGTCACCGTCATATGCGGTGGCCAGGGCGGGATTTCGCCATCGATGTGGGGATCCGCACATGACGTATGTCACGCGGTTCCACTGCAACCATGCCCCGTATCCGGCCCACTCGCGGAACCGTTCCCGGGTGAATGGCGGGGGAATACGGGAATGTGCGCGCCCCGCGCAATTGGCGGTGAAATCAACCCGCACGGGCTATTTGTACGGGCGGTGCGCCACCCCGGGGGAGTCGCGCGCCGGGTGCACGCCTGTGTACGCCCGCGTACGCCGCTGTCCGAGTTCTGCCCCTCCCCGCGCCCGTCCATGCGCACCCGCCCCTGTGTGCCACGTCGCACCCGCGGCCGTACGGCCCTGCGCTCTCCCGGCCACCGCGCGCGTCGCCTCAGCGCGGGGCCAGTGCCTCCCACGCCACCGTGACCGCCTCAGCGCGGGGCCAGCGCCTCCCATGCCACCGTGACCTCGCCCTGCCGCCAGCGCGCCGGGCCGTCCGTCACCGGCCAGCCGTCCGCCCGCAGGGCCCGTACCGCCGCGATCCAGCGCTGCCGCGCCCCCAGCGCCGACAGCGGCGCCGCCGCGGCCCACGCCCGGTCGAAGCCGGTCAGGAACGCGTGCACGCCCTCGCCCGGCACATTGCGGTGGATCAACGCCTTCGGCAGGCGTTCGGCCAGGTCGGACGGCCGCTCCAGCGAGCCCAGCCGGGTGGCGAAGGTCACCGTCCGCGGTCCCTCGGGCCCGAGCGCGACCCATACGTGCCGCCGCCCGATCTCGTCGCACGTGCCCTCGACCAGCAGGCCGCCCGGCGCGAGCCGCCGCGTGAGCCGGGCCCACACCGCGGGCACCTCGTCCTCTCCGTACTGCCGCAGCACGTTCGCCGCGCGGATGAGCACCGGCCGCCGCCCGTCCGGCAGCGGCACCTCGAAGCCGCCGCGTACGAAGCCCAGCCCCTCGCGGGCGTACGGGAGCGCGGCGGCGACCCGCGCCGGGTCGATCTCGACGCCGACCACCTCCGCGTCCGGCCGTACCCGGCGCAGCCGCCCGAGCAGTTCGACGGCGGTCCAGGGCGCGGCCCCGTAGCCGAGGTCGACGGCGAGCGGGTCGGCGGCGCGGCGCAGTTGGGGGCCGTGCGCGGCGGCGATCCAGCGGTCCATGCGGCGCAGCCGGTTGGGGTTGGTGGTGCCGCGGGTCACGACGCCGACCGCGGCACCGGCACCGGTGCCCGCACCGGCACCCCCGCCTGCACCCGCACCGCGCGCCGCCCGCGCCCGTCCCGTACCGCCCATGCCCGCGAGCGTAACCGCCCCCCGGTGGGGTAGGTGCGCGTCCACGGGGCCCGGCCGGCCGGCGCGGACGGCTCGGGGTGAGGGCAGGCGCCGCACCGTCAAGCGGTTTCATCACGCTTCGGCAAAGGTGGAAATGGAATCCCGGCTTCCGGTGTTGGGCACGGTTGAACGCGGGGGTACGGCTGCCGGAAGGATGGAAGGGTGACGACCCAGTACACGTCCCGGTTCGGCGGGCTGCGCAGCGCGGCCGGTGCGGCCGCCGCGGCGTACCGCCCGCACCGCAGGGGAGGCCGGCGGGTTCGCAGGATCGCCATGCTCAGCGTCCACACCTCGCCGCTGCACCAGCCCGGCACGGGCGACGCGGGCGGCATGAACGTGTACATCGTCGAACTGGCCAGACGGCTGGCCGAGCGGGACATCGAGGTCGAGATCTTCACCCGCTCCACCACCGGCGCCCGCCGTCCGCACGTCGAGCTCGCGCCCGGCGTCCTGGTGCGGCACATCGACGCGGGTCCCTACGAGGGCCTGGCCAAGGAGGAACTGCCCGCGCAGCTGTGCGCCTTCACGCACGGCCTAATGCGCGCGTGGGCCGGGCAGCTCCCCGGCCACTACGACCTCGTCCACTCCCACTACTGGCTGTCCGGCCACGTCGGCTGGCTCGCCGCCGAACGCTGGGGCGTACCGCTCGTGCACGCCATGCACACCATGGCCAAGGTCAAGAACGCCGCCCTCGCCGAGCACGACACGCCCGAACCCGTGGCGCGGGTCATCGGCGAGACCCAGGTCGTCGCGGCCGCCGACCGGCTCATCGCCAACACCGACGAGGAGGCCGACGAGCTGGTACGCCACTACGCCGCCCCGCCCGGCAAGGTCGCCGTCGTCCACCCCGGCGTCAACCTCGACCGCTTCCGCCCCGACCCCGGGGGCCGGGCCGCCGCCCGCGCCCGCCTCGGCCTGCCGCAGGACGCGCTCATACCCCTGTTCGCCGGCCGCATCCAGCCCCTCAAGGCGCCCGACGTGCTGGTCCGCGCGGTCGCGGTGCTGCTCGCCGAACGCCCGGGGCTGCGCGACCGGCTGCTCGTACCGATCGTCGGCGGCCCCAGCGGCACGGGCCTGGCCAAGCCGGAGGCGCTGCACAAGCTCGCCGCCCGGCTCGGCGTCTCCGACGTCGTCCGCTTCCAGCCGCCCGTGCCGCAGGAGCAGCTCGCCGACTGGTACCGCGCGGCCACCGTGCTCGTCATGCCCTCGCACAGCGAGTCCTTCGGCCTCGTCGCGATCGAGGCGCAGGCGTGCGGCACGCCGGTCGTCGCCGCCGCGGTGGGCGGCCTGCCGGTCGCCGTCGCCGACGGGCGCACCGGCTTCCTCGTCCCGGGCCACGACCCGCACGACTACGCCCGCGCACTCGCCCGCTTCGTCGACCACCCACCGCTCGCCGACACCCTCGGCGCCGCGGCCGCCCGGCACGCCCGCGCCTTCGGCTGGGAGGCCTCCGCGGAGGACACGGCCGAGGTGTACGCGGCAGCGCAGTGGGAGCACCGCCGTCGCCTACGATCGCCCCATGGCTGAGCCTGAGCAGACCGGCGCCGCCGACGGCGCGAGGGGTACGGACGACGGGCCCGCCGCGCAGGCCGCGCGGCGGGTGGTCGAGCAGGTGCTGCGCGAGTCGGAGCTGCCGTGGGAGTCGCCGCGCCCCGGCACGTACGTCACGCAGCTGCCCGGCACCCGCAAGCTGTCCACCACCTGCCAGCTCATCGTCGGGCGGCACACCCTGTCGCTCAACGCCTTCGTGGTGCGCCGCCCGGACGAGAACCACGAGGCCTTCCACCGCTGGCTGCTGGAGCGCAACCTCAAGCTGTACGGCGTCGCGTACGCCGTCGACCAGCTCGGCGACGTCTACCTCACCGGCCGCTTCCCGCTCGCCGCCGTCACACCCGACGAGATCGACCGGCTGCTCGGCGCGGTCGTCGAGAACGCGGACGGCTCGTTCAACACGCTGCTGGAGCTGGGCTTCGCGACGGCGATCCGCAAGGAGTACGCGTGGCGGGTCTCGCGCGGCGAGTCGACCCGCAACCTGGAGGCGTTCAGCCGGCTGACGGGCGAGGACGCGTAGCGCCGCGTACCGGCGGCCCGTGCAGGCGGGCCGTACGGGGGCGGGCCTACGCGGGCGCGTCCGCGGTCTCCACGGCGACGTCGTCCGTGCCCGCCGCCACCACCCGTTCCGTCCCGGCCACCGCCGTCGCCGTACCCGGCTTGAGCAGCACCCAGTAGCCGACCGACGCGACCGTACCGACGACCGCGCAGCCCAGCCACACCGTCGCCCGCCCGGCGTATTCGAGGGTGAAGCCGCCGACGAGCGGTCCGACGAAGGCGGCGGCGGCCCAGGCCAGCGTGGAGACGCCCTGGTAGCGGCCGCGGGCGTGCTGCGGGGCGAGGTCGGCGACCGCCGACATGGAGGCGGGCGCGTGGATGATCTCGCCGAGCGTCCAGATCACCACGGTCAGGGAGTAGAGCGCGACGGTCGTCGCGAAGACGGTGAGCCCGATGCCCCAGGAGAGCACGAAGCAGCCCGTGGCCAGCAGCATCGCGTTGCTGCGGGTGCGCAGCGCGCGCGTGACGGGGATCTGGAGCACCACGATGACCACGCCGTTGATGCTCGCGACGAGCCCGAACTGCTGCGAGCTGAGCCCGTGCTGCCCCATGTCGACGGCGAGCGTGGAGCTGGCCTGCTGCATCACCGCGGCGAAGACGAAGATCAGCCCGGTGAGGATCATGAAGCGCCGGTCGCGCAGCACGTCCAGCAGCGTCGTACGGCCGCCCTCGGCTTCCTGCGCCGTGCCCTTCGCCGCCTCCGGCCTGGTCTCCGACACCTTCGCGTAGACCACGACCGCGCACAGCACGGTGGTGAGCGCGTCGCCGAGGAAGAGCCACAGATAGCCCTCGGCGGCGATGAAACCGGCCGCGGCCGCCGAGACGCCGAAGCCGATGTTGATCGCCCAGTAGTTGAGGGAGTACGCCCGCACCCGGTCGGCCGCCGGGACCAGGTCGGAGATCATCGCGGACAGCGCGGGCCGGGAGGCGTTGCCGGTCAGGCCCACGAGCAGGGCGACGGCGGCGATGGCGACGGCCCCGTTCACGAAGCCCAGCACCGCGGTCGTCACGGCGGTCGCGAGCTGCGCGGCCAGCAGCGTCACGCGCCGCCCGAGCCGGTCGGCCAGCACCCCGCCGACCACCGCCCCCACCGCGCCGCCGAGCCCGAAGAGCGCGGCGACCAGACCGGCGTACGCGGCGGAGTAGCCGCGGTCCACGGTGAGGTAGAGCGCGAGGAAGGTCACGACGAAGCCGCCGAGCCGGTTGACCAGCGTGCTCGTCCACAACCACCAGAACTGCCCCGGCAGGCCGCCCGCCGTTTCTCGTACCGCTCGGCTGATGGCCGCCACGGGTCTCTCCCAGGTCTCTTGTAAGAGGCGCAATCGCATTGCGGATCTTACAGAGCCCGGTCGCGAGGGGCGACGGGATTTCTCTTAGACTCGATGCCATGGCTGCTGCTGCGTACAAGCTGATCCTCCTCCGCCACGGCGAGAGCGAATGGAACGCGAAGAACCTGTTCACCGGCTGGGTGGACGTCAACCTCAACGACAAGGGCGAGAAGGAGGCCGTCCGCGGCGGCGAGCTGCTCAAGGACGCCGGCCTGCTGCCCGACGTGGTGCACACCTCGCTCCAGAAGCGCGCCATCCGCACCGCCCAGCTCGCCCTCGAAGCCGCCGACCGCCACTGGATCCCGGTCCGGCGCAGCTGGCGCCTCAACGAGCGCCACTACGGCGCCCTCCAGGGCAAGGACAAGGCCCAGACCCTCGCGGAGTTCGGCGAGGAGCAGTTCATGCTGTGGCGCCGCTCCTACGACACCCCGCCGCCCCCCCTGGAGGACGGCACCGAGTTCTCCCAGAGCGACGACCCGCGCTACGCCACCATCCCCCCGGAGCTGCGCCCCCGCACGGAGTGCCTCAAGGACGTCGTCCACCGGATGCTCCCCTACTGGTACGACGCGATCGTCCCCGACCTCCTGACCGGCCGCACCGTCCTCGTCGCCGCCCACGGCAACTCCCTGCGCGCCCTGGTCAAGCACCTCGACGGCATCTCCGACGCGGACATCGCCTCCCTCAACATCCCCACGGGCATCCCCCTGTCCTACGACCTCGACGCCGACTTCCACCCGGTGACCCCGGGCGGCCGCTACCTCGACCCGGACGCCGCCGCTGCGGCGATCGAGGCGGTCAAGAACCAGGGCAAGAAGTAGTCTCCGACGGTTCCCATGCCCCCTGCCTGCGGGTTCTCCCGCGGGAAGGGGGCATGACTGCGTTCTGGGCCGTGGGTGGGCCGTCAGGCGTGCTTGGGCCCTCGCCAACGACGGATCCGCACATCAAACAGCGTCAGTGCGCCCACTGTCAGGGTTGCCATCAGCGGAGCGCCTGCCCAGTACCCCAGGGCCACTTCGCTGAGGCTGATGCGCCCAAAGGGAGCCGAGCGCACGCTGACATCGATACTCCAGCGGATCTGTGCCACGATAGACACCTCACTTGTGATAGACGCTAGCCATGCAGGTGAGCAAAGGCCGCCCCGTCCAACCGGGGCGGCCTTCCTGCTTTATTGGACCCTAGCTCCCTGACTCGGCGTCATGCAAATTGCTTCCTTATCTGCTTGCATGATGCTACGTGCTACCCGGCTGGACCTCGTTCCATTGCCACGGGGCCGATGTGACGGTTATGGCGTCATGGCGCCATGACGCCATGAAATTTCTACGCGGCAACGCCCCCACGTTCCCGCCCGGCCTCCCGCCCGGCTGCCCGGCCAGGCGGGTGGCCGGGCGCGCCGCGAAATCATGTGCCGTGATTTCGCGGCGTAGGTGATTCGAAAATTCACGGATGGTGAACTCGAATCTGTCTGTCGCGAAATCATGTGCCGTGATTTCGCGGAGTGGGTGATTCGAAAATTCACGGATGGTGAACTCGAACCATTGTGGAGAAGTGGCCGCGGAAGCCGAGCATGTGGGCCCAGGCGCGCAGCCTGAGATGCTCCAGGTCTTTGCGGGCGCCGAGGGCCCAGGCGGTGCAGATCATGCGCCGGGCGTGGTCGGAGAGCTGGAGGTACGCGAGTTCGGCGAGGAAGCGGATCGGTTGGGTCGAGGGTGCCGGTGGCTGTCTCGGCGCCTTTGGTGGCGTACTTGGCGATGAACGCGGCAACGGCCCGGTCGGTGAGGGCCGACGAGCCGCGGAAGTCGTTGCTGCGGATGGTGCGAACGTCGAGTTGACGGCCGAAGGCGAAGGTGTGGGTGCGGCCGTCGATCACGGGCCCGGTGACGCAGGCGGTGGCGGCGGCGTGGATGGCGTCGGGGAGCAGGACGGCGGTGGCCCAGGCGGGCGGCGGGGTGGTCCGCCTTCCGGCCCGTCGAGGCGGACGACGGCGTGGAAGTGGACGGCGCCGCGCCGCTGGTACTCGGCGACCTCGGCGAAGGAGACGCGGGCGTGGCAGCGTACGCGGCCGGTCGCTCGGCCCGGAGGTAGGCAGCGCCACCGCCCACAGCGGTGACATCGCCGCCCACCTCAGCAACGTCATCAGGTCCGGCATCGGGCTCAGGCGGCCCGCACCTGCGCGGGGAAGGCGGCCGGGGTCACGGCGGCGGCGCGGAAGGCGATCCCGTGCCGCTGCTGCCCGTTGAACATCCTCTCTCACGGCCTCGCCACCAGGCCCGGCAGCGCGACCGGCGCCCCCAGGGCCAGGCCCTCACCCACCCCGCTCTGCGGAACGGTCACCTTCACGAGCGAGGACTCACCGTCCTCGATGTACACGACCCCGAGCGTCATCAACGGCTCACCGCTGACGATGTCGGTGGCGACCTCGCCGGTCTGCCGGTCCTTGATCTTCGTCTCGGGCGCCTCGGTCAGCAGGATCGTGGCCGCCGAGGTCTCCACACGGATGGAACGCAACGCTTTCTCCTTCAGTGACAGCTAGTCGTCTATATGAGACTGCTCATGAAGGCGTACGAGTCCGCGAGAGCGCACGCATCACGACCCGTCCGCGCAGGTCAGGTGGCCGGGAGCTGATATGCGAGAACGTACGCATCCGCCGCCATCACCGTGTCGCAGACCTCGACGGCGCGTCCCTCGGTGTCGAAGGCGGTGCGGACGAGGTGGATGACGGGCACGCCGGTGGCCAGGTGCAGGGTCTTGACCTCGCCGGGCGCAGGCATGCGGGCCCGGATCTCTTCCTCGAAGTGGTCGAGCCGGTGGCCGAGGTCTTCAAGGCGGGCGTAGATGCCGCCGGGGCCGGGGTTGGGCTCGGCGATTGGGGTCCCCCGAGCGAGGTCCAGCGGCAGGTACGAGGTGGCGAATTCCACCGGGCGCCCGTCGAGCAGGTAGCGGCGGCGCCGGACCAGTACTTTCCGGGGGCCGCCCAGCCGAGCCGCGACGTCCTGGCTGGGCCGCTCCTCCTTGATCTCCAGGCTGTCGACGGTGGGGTGGCTGCCCGCGGCGTCGGCCTCGACGATGAAGGCTGACTTGCCCTGCTCGCGGTGTCGGCGCGCGAACCGGTCGGAGGCCAGGCGGCGCACGGGCGGCCGGGGCCGTACGAAGACGCCCTTGCCGTGCTCGGAGACGACCAGGCCCTCGCCCTGGAGGACGGAGAGCGAGTTGCGGACGGTCATCCGTGAGACGCCGTAGTGGTCGACGAGCTCCGTCTCGCTGGGCAGCTTGTCGCCCTCGGCGAAGCGGCCCTTGTCGATGGCCTCGCGCAACTGGTCGGCGATCTGGCGGAACACTGCGCGGTCGCTGGTCGGGTCCAGCGCCCCGAGTACGCCGGAAAAGGAACCAGGCATGATTACTCCTTTGGATATCTAGACGAGTGGCCGACCCTTGTTGCTACGGTGGGCAGCCTAGCCAGTCGAAGGGATCACGTACGTGCCGATCGAGCGCCCGCACTCGGTGAGCGTCGCCGGAGTCATCGTCGACGACGCCGGCCGGGCCCTGCTGATCCGCCGCCGGGACAACGGCCACTGGGAGCCGCCCGGCGGTGTGCTCGAAGCCGGGGAGACCATCCCCGACGCCCTCCAGCGCGAAGTGCTGGAGGAGACCGGAATCAAGATCGCTCTCCCGGCGACCCTGACCGGCGTCTACAAGAACATGTCCGGCCTGATCGTCTCGCTCGTGTTCCGCTGCGAGGCGATCGACGGCCACCCCTCCACCGGGGCCGAGACCAGCGCCCTGCGCTGGGCAACCCGCGACGAGGTCTCCGAACTCGCCGACGAGGCGTACGCGATCCGCGTCCTGGACGCCCTCGACGCGGCATCCCCGCCAGCCGTCCGCGCCCACGACGGCGTCAAACTCGTCTAGCTCGCAACACCCGTCCATGGCCGCCCACCAGCAGAAAGCAACTTGTATGCACGAGTATATGAGTAGTCCGCGAGTCTGGGGGCTGAGTTGCCCAGGTTCACCCGAAGAAGTAGGCCGCGCCCGCCGCTGGACCCGCGATGTCCTGCGCGAATCCCCGTACGCGGACGACGCGGCGCTGATCGTCACGGAGCTGAGCACGAACGCCGTGCTCCACACGCACACCGACGCTGCCGCCGACCAGTCGCCCGGAACCTTCTACGTCAGCCTGTCCGTCTCCGAGGCCCTGGTGTCCATCTCGGTGACCGACTCCGGAGCCACGAAGACCGCCCCGACCGTCGAGCACCCGGACGCCGACGAGACCCACGGCCGCGGCCTGGCGATGGTCACTGCCCTCGCCCACCACGTCGAAACCCACGGCGACCAGCACGGCCACACCGTGACCGCCCACCTCACCACCGCGAAAGACGCCTCATGACCCCACCCACCCCGGCGACCGGCGAACCACCCAGCACCCACAGCCTGTGGACGGTCGCCCGCATCTGCCGAGCCCTGAACCACACCGTCCTGGAACGCCGCTTCCTGACAGACCTCACCCACGCCCCCGAGCCCGAAGTGATGTCCGTCTTCACGGCCTGGCGCAAGGTCGCCGCAACGATCGAGCAGCACGCCCCCAGCGAGGCACGCCTTGAGGACTTGGCTTTACCCGCACCTTTTCAGCCCCCGACGGCAGAGGGGCGGTAGCCCATGACCACCACAACGGTGCAGCCCCGCAGCACCCAGCCGACGACCAGCGAGTCCACGGACGCAACGGCGCCTCACGGGGAAATCCCTCCGCGCACCCAGACGTGGACGATCACCACGACAACCGGCTGCACGGCGGCAAGCTACCTGCTCCCTTGGGCCGAAGCCGACCCCAGCACCACCGACATCCCGCCCGACCATCTCGCCACCGAGCTTGCGGACCTCACCCACCACCAGCCCTTCCCCGGCCAGCGCATCACCGTCGCCCTCACCGACGACCAGCCAGCCCCGGAAACCGTCATCCTCAGCGGAAGCATCGACTGCGCCCCCTACAGCGAAGACCCCACCTCACGCGAGCCCGTCGCCAACCTCCGACTGGTCGACGACTACTGGCTCACCAACCTCGACCCCAACCAGCTCGCCACCATCGCAACCCAACTCCACACCCAAGCCGACCACCTCGACCACCACGTCCGCCCGGCTCTCATCACAGCCCACAAGGACTGGACGGCCCACCACAACGCCTAACCAGGCTCGTTGCCAAGGGCCTCGACGCCATGAAGCACCAGGCGGCCGGGGCCCTTTCGCATGCTCACCGGCGCCACCAGGGCCAGAGTGAGTAACAACCTTCTCTACGAGTTCAAGACGGCTTGCTCCGCTCACCGCACGCCGCCCGGCCCCGGCCAGGCCTGGGCTCCAGTCTTCGCCCCGCTCCAGCCCGAGCGGCGCCCGCGCCGTGCACACAGCAATCAGCCGCCTGATACCAGCGAAGGGGGTACATCGCGGCTGGGGCGGTCCACTCCGTGACTTTAGCCACCTCCCCACTTCACCGACCTCTCGTGCTAGCATTCCCATCTTCCTGCCCCTAAGTGAGAATCCTGTTACGCAGCGCCAAGCCGCGATTAATTCTGCTGATCCGGTCGTTAATCCCCGACCTGACTCGTCGGTAATATTCGGCAGCGTCGGCCGATGGATCAGCGACGCGAGTCACGTTTTCCACCTCCTGGTAGAACGCTTCCACCTTGCGGGATACGTCTGCGGGATCAAGGCTGATCGACTCGGTGACCATGATCTGATACAACTCAACCAGCAGAGTCAGCAAGTCTGCCTTCTGCCAGGCGCGAGACCTCTCAGGGAAGTCACAGTTTTCGACGAAGGACAGGACGAGATCGAGACCGGAGGCCAATTCCTGTTCGTGATCGAACTCGTCATTGAAGCGTTCCAGGAATTCTTCGTGGCTATCATCTCGATTGAAGTAGCCAGCAATGCATGAAATCACCAAGGTGAGCGCGAACCGAATATCATTCATTCGGCGACCATCCAAAGATGAGAAGACCGTGTGCTCGGTGAAGAACTCCCTAGCGGCGATACCCTCTGCGAACTTTTTCAGGGCGCCGTCGAACCGAGAGTTGTTGACTTCCATAGCGTTAAGCGAGTAGTTCGTGGAGTTGATCCGGTGGAAGATCTCCCGCGTTTCATCCTCTGTGAGTGGACCCAAATCGCGTACGACCACTTCATACTCTAGGAACTCAACCTTCTGGTCGTTTTCCAACTCCTTATAGGGTGGCACTCCCCCTTGGTTCAGTCTAATGTTCGGCGAGTCAATGAAGTACTCGTAAAGGGTGGTGATCCTCTGCTGTCCGTCTACGATCAGTTCGGTGCCATCTCCCGTATCGGGATCTACCTCACCTGCCGAGAGGAAAATTTCAGGAAATGGCAAACCGTCCAGCACCGTGCGCAAGAATGCAATTTTGTGCGCATTCGACCAAACGAGGCGCCTCTGGAAGTGCGGATTCGGGACCAGCGTTTCATCCCTAATGCCCGTCAGTAGCAATCGAAGGCGCTTATTCGTGGCCGACGTCTGCATCTTCTTCATTCAATCCCTCGCAGAATCCCGACATGCCGCCACTGAGTTCATTTGGTACTTGGTAAGGAAAGACATGTCATGGTAGATCGCGGCAGCTATCTTGTACGGTCCGTAGCGTCGACTGCGCTGCAAGGACCGAAAGAAGTTCCACCAAGTGTCAGTGAAGTCAAAGCTAGCACTACGAGGTAGCTTATCTGGTCTGATCCATCCCCAGGCGAGGTACCTCTCAAAGTTTTGCTTTTCCTTCCAATAGGCACCTGACTCCATGTATTCGTGCGTTTCGTGCCACACCTTTTCATATAGGTCATGGCTGACGATCGCCACATCAATGTCAGACCTGTCACCGAAGAGTCGATAGCGTTTCGGCGGGGAGATGCTGAATCCCAGTTTCGCCGACCCGACAATAAATATATCCTGATGGACCTTCAGTGAAAACTCGCTGGCAATTTCCTCTTTCAGGTTATAGCGGTCATCGTCATTTATGGCGAAGCAACTGCCATGCAAAATGTGCGCGTCAACCATTCGCCTGTCGCTGACTTCTGAAGAAAGCACATCTTTAAACTTAGCGAGGCGCTGACTCGCCTCCTCGTCCCCCACGGCCATCCCCCTACTAGGCGTTAGTGCGCCTTCGTTCCCCGCATACGTTACCGCTGAGCGGCGTGCCCGTCTTGCCTGACGGTGATAAGGCTGGCCGCAGTGAGAATCATCTGCGGCTTTGGATATGATAAGCCCCGGATTGTCGGGTTAGTCGATCTGGTCGACCGGGGCTATCGACCCCGCGCCACCCACATTGCTCTCCTTCTCATTCAGCGCCATGGAGTCGCGAGGCTAACTGCGTAACAACGCCCACGAACACGCGAACGTCTACGGACCGTCAGCGCAGGTGGAAGTGCGGCAGCCCAAGGAAGTCACTCAAACCAAGATGCTTCGGGGCGAAGGGGGCGTCGCCCAAGGTCTCACCGCCGCGTTTCTGCTGGCACAAATGCTCTGTTCGACGGCATTGGCGGCGTGGCTGAGGACGGTGGGGGTGCGACGGGGCACACGCGCCCGATCGGTCGACACACCCGCCATCGTGGCTGGCTGTCGTCGGCTGAGGCTCAGACCCCAAGACCGGGCTTTTGCCCTCAGTACTCCGGAGCGAGAGACAGGAATGTCTACCGGTTCTGTGCTACAGCCGACTGCGCATGATCTGGAAGCCGGACATCTCGTCCCATGGAACCGTCGGCCACAGATTGATGATCGTGTCCCAGATGCGGTTGACGAGTGCCCAGTCAGGTGAGTTCCCGCTAAGCGTGACTGTCGCGAGGAGATCGCTTCCCCAGGTACCAGCCTCGTTGTCCGGATCAGCGGCGATCACTGATTCTGCGAGCCACTCCACGCCCACGTGTACATCAAGGGTCAGCCAGTCGGCGACAGGCCGCTCAGCGTCGCCTTCCGTTGCGAGACGGTAAGCCGCAACTTCATCTACGAATGGACCGAGCCACTCACCCAGTACAGGGCCACCCATGGACAGGAGTTGATCGAGCAGTCGACTGAGCGCCTCCTACCACGTGTCCTCGCCGGCGCGGCCGAAGAAAGAGAGCTGGTACGCCACGCCCCTCCTGTCACCAGATCAGCGGCCGACCAGGTATCGACACTCGCAGGAACCTATGGTCACTCTTGGTGGAACTGAGCGAAAACTCTCTGCTGTTCCTTTCGCCAGTCCCAGCCGACAGGCCGAGAGAAGGGACGTTCTCGGGCGAGGCTGGAGAACTGGCCGGATGGCTCGTGGCTGGCCTTGTTCACCACGATTGCCGAAAGCATCGGGGCGCGGCCGTCCGCGTTGTCGTGCAGGCATACGCCCTTGAGGAGATAGGTCATGACCCCGCGGTGAGGCGGGATGGAGTCGAAGCCCTGCTCGGCCAGTCCGGCGCTCAGCTCTCCGTACGTGATGTTGCGTCCCTGTCGGGCTCGCTCTCGCAGGATTCCCACGGCTGCTTCGACCGCTGCCTGGAATTCCGGATCTTTGATCCTCACTGCCCCTCCCACGCCGCATGGACGATGCTCACCCCCGCGCATCGTATCTACCGCACAACAAACCGGCGTTGCCCCGAGCGGTACAGCGTGAGATACGACAGCCGTCCCGACGTCAACCGCATAGTACGACTGTTAGTCCTCCGCTGGGACAAAGGAGCGCGCGGTTGGCACTGGCAGGCCGGGGGTTCGGCGAGCGCCAGTGTCGGGCCGTCTCTGGGCCGTGCGAGGGTGCTCACGGGTACCCGACCACGACCGATGACGACGGCTGAGGAGGACTCGACAGGCGCTCTGACTTGAGAAGACCCAGGTGGCCGCCTAGCCCCGTGAGAACCAGGGCAAGAAGTAGCCCTTCCCCGCTTTTTGCCGTGCCCCCTCCCTGCGCAGGGAGGGGGCACGCGGTGCTGTGCGGGTCAGGCGGCGGGCAGCCGGTACGCGAGGACGTACGAGTCGGCGGCCATGACCGTGTCGCAGACCTCGACGGCGCGCCCCTCGGTGTCGTACGCGGTGCGGACGAGGTGGATGACGGGCACGCCGGTGGCGAGCTGGAGGAGCTTGACCTCGGTGGGTGAGGGCATGCGGCGCGCGGCTACCTGCTCCCGTGGGCAAGCCGATCTGCCAGGATTTCAGCGCGGGTGAGTTCGAGCAGGCGGCCCACCCAGTTACGGCCCTCCTGCGGGCCGTGGTCGGTCCAGTGCGGGGACTCCGAGATTCCGGTGTAGCTGATTCTGGCGTCGCCCGTCGACAGCAGCACCTGGGCGAGTTCCGGGTTCTGGGTGAACTTCGCGCGCAGCAGCGCGGCCATGACAGCGGTGCGGACGGCGCGCCACTCGGGCCGCAGCGGGACGCGGCCGCCGATCCCGTGGGCCTCGCGAACCGTGGCTGCCTCTCGGATGCGATCGTGGTCGGAGCGGCCGGCCGCCGCCAAGGCCCAGTAGCCGTGCAGCACTGTCCGATACTGCTGGCCCTGGTGCGAGAACGGCGCCGGGAACTCGTTACGCAGGACGGACACGTCGAGTCGCTCGGGCGGCTCGCTCGGTGGGTTGACCCGTTCATGCAACGTGATCGCGGGTATCCCCGTCCCCTGCTGATCATCGGCATGCAGCATTCCGCGCAGCTCACGGCCTCGTTCCACGCCCCGGTCGCCGTCCCGGAAGTAGTCCAGCACCTCGCGGTGCATCTCCGCCGTAGCAATCGGGCCGTCGCCACCGACGGGTGCGCCAAGATCGGTGATCAGCTTCCGCAAAGGGATGTCTTGCAGATCCATGTCGCCCAGCACATAGACCCGCCGATGCGCCGGAATGGCCAGATAGGCCGCCCGGACGTCCTGGCGATTCTCCTCGCCGGGCGCGTCCAGATAGCGCCTGATCGCTTCCCAGCACCGGTCGGAACTGGTCGGCCGCCCGCTCAACGACTCGATCTCGTCCCGCACCTCACCCACGAAGCCCTCGTCCGTCAGCGGTTCCGGATAACGGGCGGACCACCGGGGCCCCTCCCGCACGCGCGTCGGGGCCGGACGTTCAGGGTCTCCGAGAGCGATCGATCCCGACGTCAGACGCTCCCGGAGCCCCTGCAGATCCATCTCACCCGCGCAGCGGATCGCACCGTCTGCGTAGACGATGAGATCAGCCGGGTGGTAACCCGCATAGGACTTGGTCCACACGTGGCACCACGCCCCGTCGATCCGTTCCCCGTCCACCAAGCGATACGTCGGTCTCGTCCATGCCATGCCCGCAGCGTAGGGCTCTGGTCCGCGCGGGGGTGTTCGCGGGTGTCCCGACGGCGACCGATGATGACGGCGGGGAAAATCGACGGCCGCCTTCTGCACGATGTCACTAGAGTCGCCGGGGTGACCCACAACGGTGCCGACCCGGCGGCGCTCACGCCCGGGATGGCTGCCCGGATCCGCGCGTGGCGGTGCGGCGAGGACTACTCCTGGCGCGCGGTGGCCCAGGCCGCGTCCGAGCGGTGGGGGTTCGAGGGGGGCGGCAACCAGCTCTTGGGGCGGGACCTCTGCGTGGCCGCGGCGAAGCTGCTGGGGGAGGATCCCGACCGGGAGCCCTGGAACTGACCCGCGCTGGTGGAGTTCGCACTCCCACGGCTCGTTGACCGGCTCCCCCGCTCGTCCACTTCGAGGACGTTGGCGAAGATGGCGAAGCAGATCTCCGCCTGGGACGGCGAGTCACGGAGTTCTTCCCACCGCCGACAGGGGCACGCGCACCGCTTTTCGGCGGCTCAGCCGAGCTGTTCTGCCAGGGCGACGATGATGCCGGACGGGCCGCGGAGGTTGCAGAGGCGGTAGGCGGTCTCGTACTGGGCGATCTCGCCGAGGAGTTCGGCGCCGTGGGGGCGGAGGCGGGCGAGGGTGGTGTCGAGGTCGTCGACGGCGAACATGACGCGGTGGAGGCCCAGGGTGTGCGGGGCGGGCGGGGCCGCGGGGATCGGCTCGGGGGAGTGGAAGGCGGTGAGTTCGAGCTTTCCGTGGCCGTCGGGGGTGCGCATCATCGCGATCGTGGTGCGGACGCCGTCGAGGCCGAGCATCTGGTCGGGGCAGGGGCCGGAGAGGTCGGCCTCGCCCTCCAGTTCCATGCCGAGGGCGGTGAAGAAGGCGACGGCGGCCGCCAGGTCGTCGACGACGATGCCTACGTTGTCCATGCGCTGAATCGTCACGGGGATGCTCCTTCGGTGTCGCGCGGTCCGTTCCGGCTACTCGTACCCCGGGGACGGAGCCGGTGCCGCGTTCTCGACACGGACGGGCGGTCAGGCGGCAGGCGGGTCCTCGCTGCGGAGCCGGAAGGCGGAGGTCACGCCGAGGTCGTGGCGGGCGGCGAGGTAGAAGGTGTCGCGCCGGTCCTGGAGGGCGGTGAAGGCGCGGGTCCAGTCGGCGGGGGTGTCGTCCGGCGCGGGGGTGCGGACGAAGCGTTCGAGGGTCCAGGCGTCGCGCTGGAGGGCGCGGGCGGCGGTGATCGCGTCGGCGTCGCCCATGAGGAGGACGGCTTCGAAGGCGTGGCCGCGGTCCTGTTCGGCCTCCGCGAGCAGGGCGAGGCCGGTGTCCAGGTCGAGGGGCTGGGGGAGGGCGGACAGGCCGCGGGTGGCGGCCAGGCGGCCCGCGATCGAGGTGAATCTCTTGATCGCGTTGGCGAAGCCGAGGTACGCCTCCAGGCGGCGTTCGTCCCAGCGGGTTTCGAGCTGCCGCCGCCAGCGGGCGCCCTCCATGCGGGTCGCGCCGACGTAGGACGCCACCGCGCCCGCGAGCACTCCGAGCAGCGTGAAGAGCTGACCCGACACGTTCCCCCCTCCCCTGGTGGTGCCGCTCAGTATGCCCAGGGCGGGGTGCGGCCGTACGGGGGACGGGGGGCGTGTCGGGCGGGGGCGGCGGGGAGGCGGGTGCGCACGATGGGAGGAACCGGCTCGTCACGCGGGAGAGATCGCGGGAGAGATCATGGCCTGTCGCAGGATCGGGCGCCGCGGCGCGCGGCACGTCCCGGGCGGCGGCCGGTGAGCCGCCGGGGCCGGGGCCGGAGCGGGCCGAGCCCCCGGGTCTCCGTCTTCACGGCCAGCCACCAGCCGCGCTACCTCGACGACTGCCTCGCCTCGCTGCGGCGGCAGACGTTCACCGACTGGGAGTGGGTGGTGCTGCTCAACCAGGGTGCGCGGTGGCGGCCGGAGCAGCCGGACGAGCGGGTACGGGTCGAGGTCGCGGACGACGTCAAGGGGGTGGGCGCGGCCAAGCGGCGGGCGTGCGCGGCGACGCGCGGGGAGTTCCTGGTCGAGCTGGACCATGACGACGTGCTCGCGTCCGACTGCCTCGCGCGCATCGTCGAGGCCTTCGACGCCGACCCGGACGCCGTCCTCGTCTACAGCGACTGCGCCCAGATCCAGGCGGACGGCAGCGCCGACACCTCCCGCTTCGACATCGCCCACGGCTGGGAGTACGAGGACGCGGAGGTGGACGGCCGCGCCGTGCTGAGCCTGCGCTCGCTCGCGCCCGTACCGCACAACGTCTCGTACATCTGGTACGCGCCCAACCACGTACGGGCCTTCCGCTTCAACGCGTACGACAAGGTCGGCGGGTACGACGCGGAGCGGGACGTCCTCGACGACCAGGACCTGATGTGCCGGCTCTACCAGGCCGGGCCCTTTCACCACATCCCGCGCTGCCTCTACCTCCAGCGCGTGCACCCGGACAACACCCAGAGCGACCCGGAGACGAACGCCCGCATCCAGCGCGAGACGGTCACCCTCTACGACCGCCACATCGAGGGCAACGCGCTGGCCTGGGCCGAGCGCGAAGGACTGCTCGCGCTCGACCTCGGGGCCGCGCACGGCAAGCCCGCCGGATACCGCGGGGTCGACCGGCTGCCGGGGGAGGGCGTGGACATCACGGGTACGCTGCCCGGTCCGCTCGACCTGGCGGACGGCTCGGTGGGGGTGATCCGTGCGGTGGACTTCCTGCCGCACGTGCCCGACAAGACCGGGCTGATCAACGAGATCCACCGGCTCCTCGCGCCGGGCGGCATGCTGCTGTCCCGCACCCCGAGCACGGACGGCCGCGGCGCCTTCCAGGACCCGACGCACACGGCCTTCTACAACGAGAACTCCTTCTGGTACTACACGGACGACGCCTTCCGCCGCTACGTCCCGGGGCTCACCGCCCGCTTCCAGACGTCGCGCCTGGTGACGTACCACCCGACGCCCTGGCACGAGGCGCACCGCATCCCGTACGTGGCTGCGAACCTCGTCGCGGTGAAGGACGGCGCCCCGCGCTTCGGCGGCCTGCTCCGGGTCTGACGCCCCCCGGAGGTGGCAGACTCGGCCGCGCCGGACACGCGCAGACCACCCCGGGGGGGACATGGCCGACTTCCGGGTGCGCAAGCGCCGCACGCTCGCCGTCGTCGCCGCGCTCACCGCGGCGCTCGGCATCTACGGGCTGTACTACGTCTCGCCGTACGGCGCGCACGACCGTACGGCGGCCGGTTACGAGGACCGGATACGCGCGCAGGTGCGGGCGCTCGGGGACGTGGCGGTCACCTCCGGGCGGCACGAGGTGGGCGGCAACCGGTGGGGGAACGGCGGCGAGTGCGGCTACGTCGTGACGCTGGAGGTCAGCACCGCGCTCCCGGCGGACGCGGTCGAGGACGGGCTGAGGGCGCGGCTGGGCGCGCAGGGTCTGGAACCCGTCGAGGAGACGGTCACCCCGGTCAGCGGCGCCGGCGACGGGAAGCGGCACCGGCTGCGGATCGTGGTCGGCATCCTCGGCGAGGGCGGCAGCCTCGACCTGCGCTGCGGCTGAGCCCAGGACTCGCGCACGCACCGCGCCCCCGCGGCCGGGTCGGCGGCGGGGGCGGCGATACGTCAGGCGGTACGTCGAAAGCGGCGGCTCAGCCGTTGCAGCCGCTGCACTGGCACGGGCCACCGGACTGGCAGCCGCAGCCGCAGCCCGAGCCGCAGCCGCATGCGGCGACCAGCGGGAGCGGGATTCGCAGCGGGGCCGCGGCGGTGTCGGGGGCCGACTGGTCGCGTACGGGGGTGGGCGTGGGGGTCTCCGGCATCAGTGCACCCTCCTCGGGCTTGGCCTGCACACCAGTGAAACGGCGCCGCCCCGGGTTCATCAAGGGCGCACTAGTGCACCCCGCTCCCGTGCGCGCGCCCCGCACGCCCCCACCCGCGCTACGCCGGCTCGACGTCCGTCGGCAGCGGGGACATCGCGTCCACGTGCTCGCCCGTCACCAGGTAGACGACGCGCTTGGCGACCGACACCGCGTGGTCGGCGAAGCGCTCGTAGTAGCGGCCGACGAGGGTGACGTCCACGGCCGTCTCGATGCCGTGCTTCCAGCGGTCGTCCAGCAGGTGCTGGAAGAGGGTGCGGTGCAGCTCGTCCATGCGGTCGTCGTCGGCCTCCAGCTGGAGCGCGTCGTCGACGTCCTTGGTGATGATGACCTCGGCGGCCTTGGCCATCAGGCGCTGCGCGAGCTGGCCCATCTCCAGGATGGTGCTGTGCAGGTCGCGCGGCACCGCGGAGGCGGGGAAGCGCAGCCGGGCGAGCTTGGCGACGTGCCGGGCCAGGTCGCCGGAGCGCTCCAGGTCGGCGCTCATCCGCAGGCTGGTGACGACGATCCGCAGGTCGGTCGCGACCGGCTGCTGGCGGGCGAGCAGGTTGATCGCCCGGGTCTCCAGCTCGCGCTGGAGGTCGTCGACCTTCTCGTCGGCACCGATGACGCTTTCGGCGACGTTGAGGTCGGCGTCGAGCAGCGCGGTGGTGGCCCGGCCTATCGCCGAGCCGACGAGCCGGGCCATCTCGACGAGGCCGTCGCCGATGGAGTCGAGTTCCTCGTGGTATGCGTCCCGCATCGCGTTCCTTCCAAGAGCTTCTTCATGGGCTTCCGTGAGCTGGTGAGCGGTCTGTACACACAGTGCACGGGCCGGCACAAGAGGGCTTCTCCTCCACGCTCCACGCTCGTGGGCCACGGAATACCGGCCGCGCACCCGGAGTGAATCACCTCCTACGTGAAGGTGAACTCTTGGCAACGTGCGACCGAGAGGTATCTCTCAGGGTTGTGGAGCGCTTGCGCGTGCCACCTAACCTGGAGCCATGGACGTGAACGCGGCAGTCGCCGCAGCCAGCGCGATAGCCGGTCTGGCGACCGGTGTCATCGCCGTGCTCGCGTTCCGCTGGAGCGAGCGGGAACAGGCCCGCCCGACCCGTACCGCACTGCACACGGAAGCGGTGCTTCCGCCCGGCGTGGACACCGTGCTGTCCGTGCTGCGGTCCTCGGCGGTCGTCCTGGACGAGGGCGACACCGTGGTCAAGGCCAGCTCGGCGGCATATGCCCTCGGACTGGTGCGCGGCGGCAGGCTCGCCGTCGACCAGATGCTGCAGATGGCCCGCGAGACGCGGCGGGACGGCGAGATACGCCAGGTGGAACTCGACCTTCCGCGCCGCGGCGCCGGGCGCGGCGAAGGCCTCGCGGTGTCCGCCCGGGTGGCACCGCTGGGCTCGCGCCTGGTGCTGCTGCTCGTGGAGGACCTCACCGAGGCCCGGCGGATCGAAGCGGTCCGGCGGGATTTCGTCGCCAACGTCAGCCATGAGCTGAAGACCCCGGTCGGGGCGCTCTCGCTGCTGTCGGAGGCCGTCATGGACGCCTCCGACGACCCCGAGGCGGTGCTCCGCTTCGCCGGCCGCATGCAGATCGAGGCGACCCGGCTGACCAGCCTGGTGCAGGAGATCATCGACCTGTCCCGGGTCCAGGACGACGACCTGCTGGACGACGCGGAGCCGGTCGCGGTCGACGACCTGGTCGCCGAGGCCATGGACCGCTGCCGTCACCAGGCCAACACCAAGCAGATCACCATGGCCACCGGGACCACCCCCGACCTGTTCATATGGGGCAACCGGGGCCAGCTCGCGGCGGCGCTCGGCAACCTCGTCGAGAACGCCGTCAACTACAGTCCGGCCCGTACCCGGGTCGGCATCGCCGGACGCCGTATCCCCGCCGGGGGAGGGGATCTCATCGAGATCTCCGTCACCGACCAGGGCATCGGCATCTCCGAGAAGGACCGCGAAAGGGTCTTCGAGCGCTTCTACCGGGTCGATCCGGCGCGCTCGCGGGCCACCGGCGGGACCGGGCTCGGCCTTTCCATCGTCAAGCACGTCGCCGCCACCCACGGCGGCGAGGTCACCGTGTGGAGCGTCGAAGGACAGGGCTCCACCTTCACACTGCGGCTTCCCGAGGCCGGGATCGCCCGCGACCGCGCGCTCCCGCCCGGCACCGATCCCGATGCCGAGGCGGACGCGGAGCCGGCCGACGAGCCGTCGGACGAACAGCTCTTCCAGACCCTCCCCGAACACATCCCCGCTCCGGAGGTCCTTCCGTGACCCGCGTACTCGTCGTCGAGGACGAAGAGTCCTTCAGCGACGCGCTGTCGTACATGCTCCGCAAGGAGGGTTTCGAGGTCGCCATATCCGCGACCGGGCCCGACGCGCTGGACGAGTTCGAACGCAACGGCGCCGACCTGGTCCTGCTCGACCTGATGCTGCCGGGGCTGCCCGGCACCGAGGTGTGCCGCCAGCTGCGGCTCAAGTCCAATGTCCCGGTGATCATGGTGACCGCCAAGGACAGCGAGATCGACAAGGTCGTCGGGCTGGAGATCGGCGCCGACGACTACGTGACCAAGCCCTTCTCCTCGCGGGAGCTGGTCGCCCGCATCCGCGCGGTGCTGCGCCGCCGCGGCGAGCCCGAGGAGATCTCCCCGGCCGCGCTGGAGGCGGGGCCGGTGCGCATGGACGTCGACCGGCACGTCGTGACGGTCGGCGGCGGCAAGGTGGACCTGCCGCTCAAGGAGTTCGACCTGCTGGAGATGCTGCTGCGCAACGCGGGCCGGGTGCTCACCCGTATGCAGCTCATCGACCGGGTGTGGGGCGCGGACTACGTCGGCGACACCAAGACCCTCGACGTTCACGTCAAGCGGCTGCGCGCCAAGATCGAGCCGGACCCGGGTGCCCCGCGCTACCTGGTGACGGTCCGTGGCCTCGGCTACAAGTTCGAGCCGTAGGCCGCGCGGGATTCCGCGTACGGGTAAGGGGCCCGCGCCCATGGTGCGAGCCCCTTACCCGTCACATCGGGCGCGGTGTCAGGAGGTGGCGGTCGCCGTGTCCGACGGGCTCGCGGTGTCCGTCGGGGTGGCGGTGTCGCCCGACGTCTGCGGGGTCTGCGTCGAGGTGGCGGTGTCGGTCGGCGTCGGGGCCTCGGTGGTCGGCAGCGAACCCGGGCCGTACGGCGCGAAGTAGCTCGCGGCCGGCATGACCTGGATCTTCAGCGGGACGGCGCCGGCGCCGCTGAAGGTGAACACCGCGTTCTGGAAGCCGCCGTTCTGGAGCTGCTCCTGACCGCCGTTGATGACCCCGCTGGGGTTGCCCTTGCCGCCGAGCAGCACGGTGCTGTGCGCGGGGACGGTGATGCTGCCGGAGCCGTCCGCGCCGGACAGCTGGGCCGACGGGCCGCTCACGATGTCCACGCTCTTCAGCGTCTGGTCGCTGTCGCCGTTGTTGAACAGCCGGGCGGTGACCGAGGCGGGGCCGCTCGGGTCGGTCAGGACGAAGGCGTTCTGCACCTGGATGTCGCCCTTGGTCGCGGCCGGGTTGTCCGGCTTGACCTTGAGCGTCTCGGCCTCGTTCCCCGCGGCGCAGGCGGCGAGCGAGACGGCTGAGAGGGCGACGACGGCGGCGGCGAGGGCGCCGCGTCGGAAGCTGCGGACCACGGCGGCGGCATCTCCTTGGACGAGGACTGACGGCCTGGCCGGCTGTGGCGGGCAGCCGGTTCGGCAGGATCGGACGATCTTCCAGCGGCCTAAGATTACCGAGCCCCGGTATCGGCCGCGCACCGGGTGTCCCCTCGGTGACAGTCCCTCACCCGAGCGGTCGTGTCCGCGGGTCGGAGGATGGCCGGATCCCGACGTCATCGGGCCGTCATCCGGTACACGCGCGCAACGCGCCCGCAATGTATTCCGGCATTACCACGGTGTGATTACCGGCGGGTCGCCGTGACACGGCGGGACGGGGGGATTTCCGTGATCGCCGCACAATTGGATCTTCAGCCGCGTCTTCGGTGCCGTGAACCCGAACGGAGTAGCGAAGATCCACTCGCCGGGGAGCGACAAATCCGGACGTATCGCCCGGCGTTCGACGGCGCCCACGGCCCCGGCGGCGGTGATTCCGGCTCCCCGCATACCCGCTCCGACCTGCGAATACCGGCTGTCCATGGCACCCTCCAGCACGTTCCGGGGGCGCTTGTCAAGCCCCGAGATATGCCCTGACCTGCGAAAACGCCATTCAGATGAGGGCGTTCCCGTGTTACCCTGGATAGCCACGGAAGGGGTACCTGTCACATGACGTTCAAGGTTGGCGACACCGTGGTCTATCCCCATCACGGGGCCGCGCTGATCGAGGCTATCGAAATTCGCCAGATCAAAGGCGTGGACAAGACCTACTTGGTGCTCAAGGTCGCCCAGGGCGACTTGACGGTGCGCGTACCCGCGGACAATGCGGAGTTCGTCGGCGTGCGCGACGTTGTCGGTCAGGACGGGCTGGATCGGGTCTTCGAGGTGCTGCGCGCGCCGTACACCGAGGAGCCCACCAACTGGTCCCGTCGATACAAGGCAAATCTGGAGAAGCTCGCCTCCGGCGACGTCATCAAGGTCGCGGAAGTCGTCCGTGACCTGTGGCGGCGCGAGCGCGAGCGCGGCCTGTCGGCCGGCGAGAAGCGCATGCTCGCCAAGGCGCGGCAGATCCTGGTCAGCGAGCTCGCTCTGGCCGAGAACACCAACGAGGACAAGGCCGAGGCCCTGCTCGACGAAGTCCTCGCGTCGTAAGACCGTCCCTTTCCGGACGTTCTCGTGTCACGTCCACTCCAGCGCCCACCCACGCTGCCGTGACGTACTGACTTACGCAGACGCACCCCGGGCACCCTCCGGGGACACTGCCGCGGCACCCGGCCCAGCACCACGGCCGGGTGCTGCGGCATGCGCGGCCCGGCGCACGCGGCGGCTGAGCGGGTGAGCACAGCTGCCGCAGCGCGTACGCCGAACCAGGCGTCTGCGGACCCGCAGAGCGCTACGGTCTTCCCCAGGACTTCACGGAAGGGGTCCTGGTGGGGAGACCGCGCCCTGCAACCACCCGGGACATCGCCCCGGGCGCACCCCCCAAGCGATACCCAACTCATACAAGGACACAAACCTGCGTACCGCAGCCGTCATTCCCGCCGCCGGACGTGGCGTCCGGCTGGGCCCCGGGGCGCCGAAGGCGCTGCGCACCCTCGGCGGGGTTCCCATCCTGGTCCACGCGGTGCGCGCGATGGCGCGCGCCCGCGCCGTCTCCGTGATCGTCGTGGTCGCGCCGCCCGACGGCGCCGCCGAGGTCCGGGCGCTGCTCGACGCGAACGGGCTGCCGGAGTCCACCGACATACGGGTCGTGCCCGGCGGCGCCGAACGGCAGGACTCCGTCCGCCTCGGCCTGGCCGCGCTGCCCGACGACGTCGACGTGGTGCTCGTGCACGACGCCGCCCGCCCGCTGGTGCCCGTCGAGACGGTCGAGGCCGTCGTCGACGCGGTACGCGGCGGGGCCCCCGCCGTGGTGCCCGGACTGCCGCTCGCCGACACCGTCAAGAGCGTCGACCCGGACACCGGCGCCGTCACCGGCACACCCGCCCGCGCGCTGCTGCGGGCCGTCCAGACCCCGCAGGGCTTCGACCGGGTGGTGCTGGCCAAGGCGCACTCCTCGGTCTCCGGCCCCGTCACGGACGACGCCGGCATGGTCGAACAGCTCGGCATCCCCGTCCTCGTCGTGCCCGGACACGAGGAGGCCTTCAAGGTCACCCGGCCGCTGGACCTCGTCCTGGCCGAGGCCGTACTCGCCCGCAGGAGGGCCAATGGCCACTGAGCCCCGCGCCGGGGAGGCGCCTTCCGCGCCGCTGCCCCGGGTCGGTGTCGGAACGGACGTGCACGCCTTCGCGGCGGGCCGCGAGCTGTGGTGCGCGGGCCTGCACTGGGAGGGCGCCTCGCACGGGCTCGCCGGGCACTCCGACGGGGACGTGGCCGCGCACGCCGCGTGCGACGCGCTCTTCTCCGCCGCCGGGCTCGGCGACCTCGGGGCGCACTTCGGCACGGACCGGCCCGAGTGGGCCGGGGCGTCCGGGGTCACGCTGCTCGCGGAGGCCGCGCGGATCGTCCGGGAGGCCGGATTCACGATCGGCAACGTCGCGATCCAGGTCATCGGGGTCCGCCCGAAGATCGGGACGCGGCGCGCCGAGGCGGAGGCGGCTCTCGCCGCCGCGGTGGGGGCTCCGGTGTCCGTGTCCGGCACCACCACGGACGGGCTCGGCCTCACCGGCCGCGGCGAGGGGCTCGCCGCCCTGGCCACGGCGATGGTCCTGCCGCCGGCGTCCTGAGGCTTCGCGCTACCGCGCGGGGCGCGCCTGAGAAACGGCTGCCCCGCGCGGCAAGGGCGTCCTCCACGCCGGTGGATGCCGCACCGGTGGATGAATCGGCGTCCCCGTGGCGTTGACGGACCGAAGCCCAGCCCGCGCAGAAAAGAAAGAAGGCAGCCAGCCATGGCCCAGCTCTCGGACACCG
The DNA here is from genome assembly GCF_053604375.1 of Streptomyces sp. NPDC004031. Classification (NCBI taxonomy): domain Bacteria; kingdom Bacillati; phylum Actinomycetota; class Actinomycetes; order Kitasatosporales; family Streptomycetaceae; genus Streptomyces; species Streptomyces sp. NPDC004031. The sequence goes on from NZ_JBSGHL010000076.1 coordinate 32,218, forward strand.
CTCGTGCGCTCTTCGACGCGAAGACCTACGCCACCGTCGCCACCGTCGAGCCCGACGGCACCCCGCAGCTGTCGGTGATCTGGGTGGCGCGGGACGGGGACGACGTCCTGTTCTCCACCACGCGCGACCGGCGCAAGGCGCGCAACCTTGAGCGGAACCCGCGGGTCACCGTGCTGGCGACGCCGGAGGGCAACCCGTTCGCGTACGTCGAGATCCGCGGGACCGCGACCGTCACGGAGGACACCGACCGGAGTTTCGTCGACTCCGTCAGCCGCAAGTACACCGGTGCCGACTACAGCAACGACGGCCCCGACGCCGTGCGGGTGATCGTGCGGATCAGCCCGGAGCGGGTCGTCGAGCGCTTGTGACGTCTTTCGCCCGGCGGTCCGCGTAGGCCGCCGGGCCCACTACCCTTGAGGCGTGACTATTCGCCTGTACGACACAAACGCGCGCCAGGTACGTGACTTCGTCCCGCTCACGCCGGGCTGTGTGTCTCTCTACCTGTGTGGCGCCACTGTGCAGGCGGCGCCGCACATCGGCCACGTCAGGTCGGGGCTGAACTTCGACATCCTGCAGCGGTGGTTCCGCTACCGCGGCTACGACGTGACCTTCGTCCGGAACGTCACCGACATCGACGACAAGATCATCCGCAAGTCCGCCGAGCAGGGGCGGCCCTGGTGGGCCATCGGGTACGAGAACGAGCGCGCCTTCACCAACGGCTACGACGCGCTGGGCTGCATGCCGCCCACGTACGAGCCGCGGGCGACCGGGCACGTCCCCGAGATGATCGAGATGATGCGCGGCCTCATCGAGGACGGCCACGCCTACGTCGCCGACGGCAACGTGTACTTCGACGTGCGCTCCTTCCCCGGTTACCTGGAGCTGTCCAACCAGGAGCTGGACAACCTGCGGCAGCCGGGGAGCGAGGGCGAGACCGGCAAGCGCGACCACCGGGACTTCGCGATGTGGAAGGCGGCCAAGCCCGGCGAGCCGTCCTGGGAGACCCCGTGGGGCCGTGGGCGCCCCGGCTGGCACCTGGAGTGCTCGGCCATGGCGCACAAGTACCTCGGCGAGGTCTTCGACATCCACGGCGGCGGTATCGACCTGATCTTCCCGCACCACGAGAACGAGATCGCCCAGGCCAAGGCGTACGGCGACCAGTTCGCGCGCTACTGGGTGCACAACGCGTGGGTCACCATGAGCGGCGAGAAGATGAGCAAGTCGCTCGGCAATTCCGTGCTGGTCTCCGAGATGGTGCAGCGCTGGCGGCCGATCGTGCTGCGCTACTACCTGGGCACCCCGCACTACCGGTCGATGATCGAGTACAGCGAGGAGGCCCTGCGCGAGGCCGAGGCCGCGTTCGCGCGGATCGAGGGCTTCGTGCAGCGGGTGGTGGAGAAGGCCGGGCCGGTCGAGCCGGCCGCCGAGGTGCCGCCGGCCTTCGCCGAGGCGATGGACGACGACCTCGGGGTGCCGCAGGCGCTCGCGGTCGTGCACACCACCGTCCGGCAGGGCAACAGCGCGCTGACCGCCGACGACAAGGAGACGGCGGTCGCGCGCCTGGCCGAGGTCCGTGCGATGCTCGGAGTGCTGGGCCTGGATCCGCTGGACCCGCACTGGACGGGCGCCGACCGCGGGGAGGACCTGCACGGCGTCGTCGACTCGCTGGTCCGGCTGGTGCTGGAGCAGCGGCAGCAGGCGCGGTCCCGCAAGGACTACGCGACGGCCGACGCGATCCGTGACCAGCTGGTGCAGTCCGGTCTGGAGATCGAGGACACCCCGACCGGCTCGCGCTGGACGCTGCGCGGCTGACCGGACGAGACGAGGGGGGTGCGGGCGCCCGGCCCCCGCACCCCTCGCGGCTTTCCGGGCCCGCGCCCCACAGACGTGACGTAGACAGAAGAAGTGAGAGTCCCCATGGCCGGCAACAGCCAGCGCAGGAACCGCCGTACGAGCAGCAAGAAGGGCGCGACGGTCGGCAGCGGCGGGCAGCGCCGCAAGGGCCTGGAGGGCAAGGGCCCGACCCCGCCCGCCGAGATGCGTCCGGGCCACAAGAAGAGCCGGATCGCGGCCGCCCAGGCCCGTAAGACCAGCGGCCGGCAGCAGCGTCCGGGCGGGCGCGGCGGCAGGTCGGCGTCCGAGCTGGTGGTGGGCCGCAACCCGGTCGTGGAGGCGCTGCGCGCGGACATCCCGGCGTCGGCCGTCTACGTCCAGCAGTTCATCGACAACGACGACCGGGTGCGCGAGGCGCTGCGGCTGGCCACCGACCGCGGGGTGCCGCTCATGGAGGCGCCCCGGGCCGAGCTGGACCGGATGACGTCCGGGCTGAACCACCAGGGCGTCGCTCTGCAGATCCCGCCGTACGAGTACGCGCACCCCGAGGACCTGCTCGGCGAGGCCGCCGACCGCGGGGAGGACGCGCTGATCGTGGCCCTCGACGGGGTGACCGACCCGCGCAACCTCGGCGCGGTCGTCCGCTCGGTCGCCGCCTTCGGCGGGCACGGTGTCGTGGTGCCCGAGCGGCGGGCCGCCGGGATGACCGCGGGCGCGTGGAAGACCTCGGCCGGTACCGCCGCCCGGGTCCCCGTCGCCCGCGCGACGAACCTGACCCGCGCCCTGGAGGCGTACCAGAAGGCGGGCCTGACCGTCGTCGGCCTCGCGGCGGACGGCGATGTCGAGCTGTACGACCTGGAGGCGCTGGACGGGCCGGTCGTGATCGTCGCGGGCAGCGAGGGCAAGGGCCTGTCGCGGCTGGTCGGCGAGACGTGCGACCTGCTGGTGCGCATCCCGATGCCGGGTGGCGCGGCCGAGTCGCTGAACGCCGGTGTGGCCGCGGGCGTGGTGCTCTACGAGGCGGCCCGCCGCCGCTCGTGAGACCCCGCCGGGGCAGGCGCGGGAGGGCATCATAGGGGTTCGGCGCGATTGACGCGTCTCGGACATCGAGGGCGGTGTCCGGCAGTGTCCTAAAGGACCGTCACTCGGTTAGATGAGTGTGGACACCAGAACACCCCGCCCCTCCCCGGGGGGAGGGACGCCCGGATTCGACGAGCCCGCCCTGACCATGGCCCGCGTGCCGAGCGACCCCGCCCAGGTCATCGTCACGCACGCGAGTTTCCGGGTGCAGCTGGGAAGGAGTTCCGCGCGCTCGCTGACGCGCAGCCCGCGCGGCCTGGCCGCGCAGCGGGGCGCGCAGCCGCACGGCGCCCCGGCCGCGGGCCGCCGCCGGCTGGCCCCGGTGGTGTGGTCCGGCCGCACCGAGCCCGGCGATGCGCTGGCCGGTGAGCTGTTCCAGGCGGTGCGCGGCGGGTCCGCGGACGGCGGCGCGGACGGCTCCGCGGGCGCGACCACGCAGACGCTGCCGCGGATCGGCGAGACGACGGTGCTGCCGCCCGCCACACCCACCGTCGTCGGCCCGCGCAGCGGCGGCGCCCCCGTCACGGGCCTGCTCGGCGGTGTGCGCCCGGCCCGCGGCGCCTTCGACGAGGAGCCGCCGCTCGCCGCCTTCGACGCCGACGCGGACTACGGCGAGGACGACGACGAGCTGTACGAGACCGCTCCCCGGCGCGAGCGGCCCCTGCCCAAGGGCGGCGACTTCGTCAAGCACGCCTGGTACCCCGGCCGCCGGATGAACCTCGGCATCGTGCTGCTGCCGCTGCGTATCTTCCTCGGCTTCGTGTCGATCTACGCGGGCATGGGCAAGCTGTGCGACCGCGTCTACTTCGACGGCGGCAAGCGCGGCTCCATGGTCACCTGGCTGACCTCGCTGCATCCGTGGGGCGCCGCCGAGCCGCTGCGCGACGCGGCCCTCAACCACCCGGTGGGCGCGGGCCTGTCCATCGCCTTCCTCCAGGTCGTGGTGGGCGTGCTGACCGTCTTCGGGCTGTGGCAGCGGGTCGCCGCCGTCTTCGGCGCGGCCCTGTCCGTCGCGCTGCTGGTCACCGTGAGCTGGCGCACCGTCCCCGTCTACGACGCCCCCGACTTCATCTACCTGGCCGCGTGGAGCCCGCTGGTGATCGCCGGCGCCCCCGTCTACTCCGTGGACGGCAAGCTCGCCTCCGACGCCTGGCGCCGGCTGGGCCCGCGCGTCGGGCTGTGGGGGCTGCGCCGCTACGTGCTGCGCCGCGGTGTGGTGCTGGGCACGCTCATCGTCGGCTGCTCGCTGCTCGTCGGCTCCGTGCTGGGCGCGGCGGTCAGGGCCAGCACCGGGCCGGGCACGCACCAGTACGGGCCCGCGCGGCCGCCGGTCAACGAACTGCCGGGGGAGCCGCTGCCCGAGGTCTCGGGGGGCGACGACGGGTCCGCGCCGGGCAGCGCGGAGCCCAGCCGGACGGCGAAGGCGCGGAAGAAGCCGCAGCCGACGGCCTCGGCGCAGCCGCCGGCCGACGGGTCGCAGGACGGTACCGCGACGCACACGCCGGGGAGCGGCACGCACACCCCGGGCGGCACGCGGACGTCGGGCGGTGCCTCCGGCGGGTCGAGCGGCGGTTCGTCCGGCGGCTCGGGCGGGACGTCGCAGCCCCCCGCCGCCCCGCCGACCCACGCGGACCCGCCTCCGGCGCCGCCCGCCCCGAAGCCGACGCAGGGCGGTGCGATCGGCGGCCTGCTGGGCGCGGGCCTGCTGGGCGCCCCGGAGGAGCAGCAGTCCCCGACCCCGGCGGTCTGCCGGACAGGACGAGCAGCCGCCGCACGACGAGGACGCCGGGCAGCGGCCGCCAGTGCACGAGG